>NZ_JBHTLM010000015.1:0-113162 GCF_042678945.1 Paenibacillus puldeungensis
GTAACCTCCACCTCATCTCGATATTGTTTAACCCATTTATACAATGAATACGGGGAGATTCCATGTTTTCGTGCAGTTAATGCTACATTCCCCCGGTCTAGTGCTTCCTCGACGACCTGTATTCTCAACTCGTCAAACTTACTGTGTTGCACTCTCATACGGACTACCTCCAGCTAATTTTTATTGTATATTGTTTAGCCTGAAAGTGTCCAAGGTGATTAGGGGGCTTTATAGTTTAACTGCACTTTTTACAATTAGATTTCTAAGACTGCCATAATGGCAAGGTTTAACTGTACAAAATGCAATTACTACGTGCGAGGCGGCCAGAATAAGGCCATAAGCATTCGTTTTTTTCCCACGTATATGGCTACAAGATTCTTTCCCCAGTAATTTTATACTTTCTGATATTAAAAAAACCGAGGCATAGGCGCTCGGTCTTTCATTATCATCATTTTGACTTTAATACAATTTTTCCGAAATCGCCTTTGCTGTCATTTCTCTATATTTCAAGGCCTCTTCTTTTATTTTCAGCGAGACGCCGACGTTCAAAATATCGATGAGGACAAGCTGCGCCGTCTTGGCGGACAATGAGCTGCCCTGCAGCGGATTTTCCCTGGCCACCATCAACAGCACAATATCCGCCAGCTTCGTAATCGGAGAACGGGCATTGCTTGTAATGACAATAATTTGGGCCCCCGCTTTTTTGGCCAGACTCAGGTTGTCAATCGTATCTTTGGTGCTTCCGGATATAGAGAGCCCTACGGCCACATCCCCTTTTCTCATTAGCGAGGCGGACATAGCCTGAAAATGGGTGTCGGATCGCGCTATACTGTTCTTTCCGATTCTTGAAAAACTGTGAGCCGCGAGCTGGGCCGTAAGTCCGGAAGAGCCTACGCCAAAAAAGCTAATATTCGTAGCTTGATACAGTAGAGATATCGCTTTCTCCAATTGGTCCGGATTGACTAGCTCCGAGGTTTGCTCCAGCGTTTCAATATGCATCGAGATCACTTTCCGATTTAAGGTCGCCGCGTCATCCTCTTCGGTAACTTCATGATATAAACGGTCAGATGGCTTAACTAAATCCTGGGCCAAAGACAATTTAAAATCCTGAAATCCATGGAATTTCAGCTTACGACACAGTCTTAATACGGTCGTCTCGCCCACATCAGCCCTCTCGGCCAGCTCCGTGACCGAATGGTAAATGACATCCTGCGCATTTTCCAGAATGAATTTAGCCACTTTTTGCTCTGTTTTCGTGAGTCCGTTCAGATGACTTCGGATCGACAGCAGCGTTTTCCCCATTCCTTGTTCGCTTAACAAGTAAATTCCCCTTTCAGGCCCGATACCCATTTCACCGATTCTAAGGCAAATACTCCGGTTTTGTTGACATACCACGACATTGGTTTTTCTACTAATAAATTATACATAATATTGAAAAATGGCAAATGCAATTGTTACCCTATTTAAGTATATCCAATTGGGCTTTCTATTTCATCTTTTCAAAAATGTCGGCTGCCGCACCGATCACTCCTCCGTCGTCCTCCAGCATCGCTGCCACAACATCTATGGTCTCCGGCGAATTTCGGTATACGGGCAGCAAAGAGCTCGCGAGCTCTTCCCTGACAATATCCAATAGGAAATTGCCTTGCTTCGTTATAGCCCCGCCAACTACTATGCCCTCAGGGTTAAATATGTGGATCAGATTGGCTAATCCGATCGCGATATAACGAGCATACTGGCGGACAAGCACTGATGCAAGCTTGTGATCTTCACGAGCAAGGGAGAACACAGCCTTCGACGAGACCAACTCTTTGGCTTCAGGGTCGACTTGGCGAGCCATCCGCATCAACCCCGTCACAGAAGCATATTGCTCCCAGCAGCCGGTTCTCCCGCAATTGCAAGGCTCGCCTCCGTCTACAATGACATGGTGGCCTACCTCTCCGGCGTAACCGCTGCGACCGCGGTACGGCTTCCCGTCGACAATAAGGCATCCGCCAACCCCAGTTCCGAGCGTAACACATACAAAATTTCGCCAGTTTCGGCCGGAGCCAACCCACGCTTCCCCGAAGGCCATCGCATTAGCGTCATTGTCGACGGATACAGGCAGGCCAGTCGATGCATGCAACTGCTCACCAAGCTTCATACCCGCCCAGCCCGGTAAATTGGCAGTCGCCCCCATGACTACACCTTCGGCATGATTGACTTGGCCGGCCGTTCCGATACCTGTGCCAATAAGCGACCAGCCTCTTTTCCGGGCTTCATCCGATAGTTGCTCTACAATACTTATAACTCGCTGCAACAGCGCTTCGCCGCCTAAATAGGCCTCCGTGGGGAGGACCAAACGATAAACCACTTCTCCTCGATCATTTACGATACCGGCCTTGATATTCGTACCGCCAAGGTCGATTCCGATCGCCACGCTCTCTTGATGGCTCATCGTTTGGTTTCCCCCTCCTCCATTTCTACTTGGAATCCTACCTCAAACATTCGGTTCCAGGGAAGCGTCACACTCTGAATATTCAAACTTTCAGCAACCTGCCCCTGCATATAGCGACCAACAAAAGCGTTCAGCTCCGCTTCAATAATGCGGCATACCTGATCCTGCACATGAGAAAGGGCAAAATAGCTTGCTCCAAGCGGCGGCAGCGATTCAAGACATACCTTATAGCGGACCAGCGACTGGTATCCCCAATCTTCGATCAGCCGGGAAATATAGAACAGACGGCTGCTGCGTCCGAATCTTTTCTTCTCATCGCCAGCAGCTTTCCGGTAGAACGAGGCGATAACCGCATGGGCAATAACGGTCCCCAGTGAATTGCCTGAAGTGTTCCAGCCGGCGTATCCTTCAAGACGGGGGAGCAACCCCCGGCTGTGAAGCAGCGTCATCAGCAAATGATCTCCACCGTTGCATAGGGCAACATCAGCCAGCATCACAAGCCGATCGGCGTCCAGGTAATGCTTCATCGCCTGGGCGAATTCGCGCGTATTCACCTCCGAAAAATAAGAGCGGTGCCGCTCCTGGACCAGCGTGCTGGTCTCGCCCATCTCTTGCTGCGATACGGCCGGAGAATGCACCATCAGAATTGCATCCGCATCGGCGGACCCATCGGCCATAACCGCCCCGGCCGAGGTAAGATGCGCCTTAATGCTTTCGTTTAAGCTGCGATCCTCATATTTAGGAATGCACAGCGGCCCCTGGGTCGAGGAATACCGGACGAATAAGGAAGGCGTAAACTGCTTCAATTCGGAGAACACCCGTGCAAAGAGCGTACAGCCGATTTCGTCGGCTCCCGGATAGATCGCTACCCGGTCGGCCAGTCCGGCAAGCTCCGTTTGGATCGTCAAGGCCCGCTGTTCCATCGCGCTAAACCCATACTGAGCGTTGTCGTCCAACGGGAAAATCAAATAATCGATCACTCCGGTTTCCGCGAGCTCCAGTGCCGCCTTGTTAACATCCGAGTTAACGCTGCGTCTTGTACGGTAATCGGTCAGCACATCTTCCGGAATGGTGGCCAGCACCTCGCTCAGCCGCTTCTGCTCCGCTTCCGTCAAACCAACGCTTTCGCTTTTATCGCTGAGCCAGCCAAGCTCATAAATTTCACGGCCGACCTGGTCGTAATAATCCGGTTCCTCCTCACTGCTAGAATACGCCGGGACCCGGGTGATTAAATTGAACGCGTATATTTTCAGATGCGGATTCGCTTCCTTTGCTTTTCGGAGCAGTTGCAGCCGCACCCGGCAGTCCTCCGAGCTGTCATGATGGAGACGGGAAGGCACGATGCCGCCATGTACGAGCATGTCGAGCGAAGCAATTAGCACGCCGGCAGTCCGACATTCCTCCATGAGCCAATCCGCCACCCCCGTTAGATTGGCCCGCTGCTTTTTCTTCCCTAGAAGCTCCAGCGCAGGAACCAGCATCTCCAGATCCGTCATCGCGGCGAGCTGCTGCGGGTAAAGCCTGTTGCATGGTCTTTCATCCAAGGGCAAATAAACAACCTTTGTCTTCATCCTTAACACCTTCCTAATAGACGTATTGGTGAGAATCGGCCAGAGCCGTCACTCCTTCACTGCGCCCGCAGTAATCCCGCGAATAAACTGCTTTTGCATCAGCAGGAACAAGATGATCATCGGAATCAGAGACATTACCGAGCCGGCCATGATCGCCGTCCAGTCGATGTCTCTCGACGATTTGAAAAGAGCCATACCTACCGGAAGTGTCCGCATCTGATCGTTGTTCGTAACAAGCAGCGGCCACAGCAGGTTGTTCCAGGCCGTGTTAAACGTAAAGATTGCCAAAGTTGCCATGGCCCCGCGGTTTAAAGGGACAACGATTTTCCAAAATGTCCGCATTTGCGAGCTTCCGTCGATCGTTGCCGCTTCAAGCAGGGCATCCGGCATGGACAGCATGAACTGACGGATCAGGAAAATGCCGAAGGCGGTGGAGATTTGAGGAAGGATCAGCCCCTGATACGTATCGATCCAGCCGAAATTCGAGATCATCCGAAACAGAGGAATCATCGTTGCCTGAAACGGGATCATGAGCGTGATCAGAAACAACATGAAGAGAATATTCCGGCCTGGAAATCTCATTTTAGCGAATGCGTACCCGGCCATCGTGCACAGCAGCACCGTGACGGCTGTGATCAATAGGGCAACGACAATACTATTCAGGTAATAACGTCCAAATGGAATCATGGAGAACACTTTCTCGTAGTTTGCAAAATCAAGCGAATCCGGAATCCATTTCGGCGGAAAGCGGAACACTTCACTCCCCGGCTTAAAGGATGTCGAGAGCATCCAGGCGAGCGGAGCCAGATTCAGCACTAAACCCGCGCTTAGAAACAGGTATATGAAGAACAACTGGATTTTCTTCTTTTTGAATTCTCCCATGGCGGTTACCTCATTCTTCCTTCTTATAGATCAGCTTGAACTGGATCAGCGAAATAATGAGCAACATGAACAAAAAGATGTAGGATAGCGCAGACGTGTAGCCCAGTTTCAAGTATCTAAAGTTGCTGAAAATTTGAAAGACGATCGTTTCTGTGGATTTCACCGGTCCTCCGTTTGTCATGACATAAATTTGGTCAAATACGTTAAACGCTCCGATTACCCCGTATATGAGCAGGAAGGCGAGCGTGTCCTTAAGGCCCGGAAGCGTAACGTTCAGAAACGATTTGAAGCCGCCCGCGCCGTCTATTTTAGCCGCCTCATACAAATGCTCCGGAATCTTTTGCAGCGCCGCCAAAAATACGATCATCGAAAAGCCCATCCCCTGCCAAATACTCGTGCCGATAATGGAATACATGGCAACCCTTTTGTCCGTCAGCCATCCTACCGGCTCAAGTCCCAGATCGCCCAGGATGAAATTCAGGAGTCCCTTCTCGTTGTAGATCAGCGTCCATACGAGAGCTACGACGACCATCGGAGTGATGACAGGGATAAAATAAGTGACCTTGAAAAAGCTCTGGAAACGTCTCAACTTATCGATCAAAAGCGCCAGTATTAACGCGATTCCCATCCCGCCGATCAAGCTGACGACAGCAAATTTGACCGTGTTCAGCAATGCCTTGTGAAAATCCTGACTCTCCAAAATCTTCATATAGTTTTGGGCTCCGATGTATTTGGCGCTCTGAAGCCCGTTCCAGTTCGTGAAGCTCATCAAAAATCCATACACCATCGGAATAAGGCTAAAGACGATGAGCAAAGCGATAGGAATCAGTACGAATAGGTAAGCTTCCTTGCTCTTTCTCATCTCCCGCAAAATATTGCGCCGATGGGGAAGCAACTTGCGCTCCGGCTCGACGGCAAGGTGTCCGTTCATCTTTCCCACCCTTTCAGTGAAAGGCGGGTATATGCCATACCCGCCTTAACATTCAACATGCTTCTACTTTTCCCGAGGAACCCTGCTTATTCCTGCGCTAGGATTTGATTCACCTTTTCGGCAGCTTCATCCAACGCTTCCTTCGGCGAAGACTCCTTCATCACCGCTTTGGCAACCGCATCGGTGATGGTTTGGCTAATTTCCTGCCAGGAGCTGACGATCGGGTTTGGTTTGCCTTGTTCAACAGCCTTTTTAAATACGTTCAGCGGAACATCGTCTCCGAAGAACGGGTCTGGTGCGCTGACTTCCTTCGATTCGAGTGCTGGCAAATATCCCGGTGCAGCCCCGGAAGTCTTGTACACCTGAACGGCATTTTCTTCCCGGCTCAAGAACTCGATGAACTTCCAGGCCTCTTCTTTATGCTTCGATTTCTCGAAAATACTCAAATAAGTGCCCCCGATATGGGTTCCGTACTGTTTGTGGCTCATGGCATCGGTAATTTTCCACTTGCCCTTTTGCTCCGGATTGCTGTTCTTGATTAAGCCCATAACATAAGGTCCGTCCTGGAACATGGCTATGGTTCCGTCCTTTAGTCCCGCTACGTAGCTGCCGCGGTCCGGCGTCCAGTTAATGGCAATTTTATATTTGTTGACCATATCGGCATAAAACTGCAGTGCTTCAACCCCTTCGGGACTATTGAAGGCAGCTTGCTTCATGTCGTCAGACAGGACTTTCCCGCCATTCGCATAGAGGAATGGTTCATAGTGGTTCCAATCCGGCATAACCAGAAAAGCGTATTGATCGGTTTTTCCGTCCCCATCCACATCCTTAGTTAACTTTTTGCCGACATCAACAAGCTCGTCCCAATTTTTCGGTGGAGCGGCTGCGCCTGCCTCCTTGAGCAAATCGCTGCGATAATACAAGGAATAAGAGTCGAAGTCATAAGGAATACCGAACAAACCTTGGTCCGTGGTCGCAGCTTTGATCATTCCTTCGCTGTATACTGACTTGATGTCTTGTCCATTGACTTTCCCGCCGGAAAGCGTATTCAAATCTGCAAACAGGCCAAATACCGTATATTTAGGATTCCACATGAGTCCGGTCGTAGCAATGTCCGGCGTTTCCCCGCCGGATGCGGCAGCGGCCATTTTATCCCAGAAGTTATCCCATGGCTGCTCCTGAAAATCGATCTTGATATTAGGGAACTCCTCTTCAAATTTCGGAATCAAGGGCTTGATTGGTGTAGTAGCTCCGTAGTTGTCCCATACCGTAATCGTAACCTGTTCCTGCTTCTCACCTTGCTCTTTCGTAGCGGGCTTGCTGTTGTCGCTTTTCCCTCCGGAACAGCCGGATAACGCCATAGCCGAGACCAAGATTAAAGACAGCATAATTGATAGCTTTGATTTGTGTTGCATGTTAACCCTCCCTTTTTGATGTTCCATATTGACCAAGCCCTTGAGTCCAAATACATGAAGCGGTTCATCCCCCCTCTCAGTGACTTCCTTCCGAAGTGATCAGTTATACGGAAAATGAGATAGCGCATCAACATATTTCTTAACAATCTCTTGAGGACGCGTAATGGCTCCTCCAATAACTACCGCATACGCCCCTTCCTGCAAGCAGTACAAAGCCTGCTCTGGACTATGAATTCTGCCCTCACCCAATACTGGAATCCTCACCCTCGAACTCAGGTCAGCGATCAACTGAAAATCAGGTTCTTGCCCTTGAGGGCTGTATGGGGTATAACCTGACAACGTTGTAGAAATGAGATCAAATCCAAGCTGCTCGGCCATCAATCCTTCTTCTAACGTCGAAATATCTGCCATAAGCAATACCTGGTGCTTTCTTCTAATCTCTTTAACGATCTCCGAAAGGGATAATCCATCCGGGCGGTCGCGTTTAGTCGCGTCCATCGCCACAATATCGGCTCCGGCAGCAATCACTCCTTCAACTTCTTCTAAAGTTGGTGTAATATATACGCCAAATCCCGCATATTCCCTTTTCCATAAACCAATCAAAGGCAGCTTCGTAACGCGCTTGATCGCCGCGATATCCTGGGGTGTATTCGCACGAATTCCCACGGCATCGCCCATTTCGGCAGATATCGCGAACCGGGTCATAAACTCGCTGCCGAAAAATGGTTCTCCCTCAAGAGCCTGACAGGACACAATCAAACCGCCTTTGAATGATTCAATGATGGAATGGGCCATGAGCAAAACCTCCAATTATATGATAAATTTCTCCTTTTATTAATGTATAGGAGAATATTTTCTCCAAATAGAAGTAAAAAAATATCTTTTTATGCTTGTGAAAGATTAACAGATAACTTATGTTCTAAAATAGAATCCGTAGGAAGAATAATATCTCCAAATTATTTTTATATAATGGTTTTTTTCTTTATTATAGAATTGCAATTCACTTTTGTAAACAAAAAAATGAAGCCGCCCTCGAGAAGGGGCAACTTCATCAATTTCTTTTTTTCTATTCCACTGCTGTAGCAGTGCTATTCGCAAGCGTATTTGTAATCTTGGCTTTGCCTTTTTGCTCTTCAATCCAAGTTTGAGACAAACTGGACACCTGTTGTTTAACTAGAGAATTGCGAATTTCTTCTTTCTTCTCATCAAGCGTAGCCGTATGAGCTTCCTTGCGATCGGTCAGCTTGAGCACTTGATAGCCTTCGCTCGTCTTCACTGCACCGCTGATTTCATCCTTCGCCAGCTTGAATGCTGCCACTTCTACTGCTTCTTCCTTCTGCCCGCGGGCAAAGAAGTCAGTATCTCCACCCTTATCCTTAGTAGCTGTATCTAAAGATTTGCTCTTGGCGAGCTCTGCAAAGTCCGCGCCCGATTTCAACTGTTTAATAATATCATTAGCCTCAGCCTCGGTTTTTACAAGAATAACGGAAGTCCGCACTTGCTCTGGCGTTTTAAAAGCATCCTGGTTAGCATCATATACTTGTTTGATTTGTTCATCAGTTACCTTAATTTTCGGCTCAAGCAGCTTGGTCAGTTTCAGGTTCATATCCACCGTTTTGCGTAAATTTTCCTTGGTCATGCCTGCCTGCTCAAGTGCCTGATTAAACGCCTCTTCCGAGCCGTATTGAGTAATGTAGGTTTGGATTTCTTTATCAATATCAGCCGAAGACACTTGGAGGTTCTGCTTTTTCGCTTCCTGATTGACAAGCTCCTCATTGATCATTTGCGACAATACTTGTTCGCCGCCTTGGGCAGCCAGTTCCTTAAACAGTTGATCCTTCGTAATTTCTACGCCGTTAACTGTTGCTACCGCCTCGACCTTTTTCGCAGAGAACGGTGGCTTAATCAGCACAATAACGAGCAAAATCGTAAGCACTACTGAGACGATCGGCCAAAGCTTATTCGAGAACATGGGCTGAGGGGCCTTCTCGGGTTGCTCCAGTGAAAAGTCGGATTTCATTACCGGCGTTTCATCACTTTGGAAAGCTTCAACACGTTCCGCATTATCAAGTGTATCAGTCGGCTGCTCATCCTGTAAGTTTGCAAGTGGGCTTGCCGTTTCTTCTCCGTCTATTACAGCATCGGAATCGGCTTGCCCCTCCTTAGCGGTGGTATCCCCCTCTGCTAAGGCATCCTTTCCCGCTGTTTCTAGCTCTTTCTTATCTTTTTCATCCATCTGTGCTGTGACTCCCTTCTTCTATTTAAAACCTGTTTTGGAATCGTACTTTCTTGACTTTAACAGAAATAAGCCGGTCAAACCTTAAATAAATATAAAAAAAGGAGCAATTTTTTTAAGGAACGATTAAGCAAAATGCCGTAAAGAGGAAAAACATCCTTACCTTTGATTCGTGTTCTAGGCAAAAAAGGTGTAGAATATACTGGTAAATCTAGTTCGGGAGGATACCACGACGATGGATTATCAATCTTATTTTAGTAAGCAAAGAGAACAGCATTTAAACGAACTCAGCGAGCTGCTGAGAATTCCAAGCATTTCCGCGTTATCCGAACATAAAGCCGACGTCAAGAAGGCCGCCGAATGGATTGCGGATTCGCTGCGCCGCGCCGGACTGGAAGGAGTGGAGGTACATCCGACCGCCGGTCATCCAATTATATATGCCGAGCATTTGCATGCTCCGGGCAAACCAACCGTTCTCGTATACGGTCATTATGACGTACAGCCTGTTGACCCATTGAACCTTTGGGAAACTCCACCTTTTGAACCGTCCATTCGTAACGGAAAGCTGTACGCTCGGGGAGCGACAGACGACAAAGGGCAAGTATTTATGCACGTCAAAGCCGTTGAAGCTATATTGAAGCAGGAAAAAGAGCTGCCTGTTAATATCAAGTTCTGCATCGAGGGTGAGGAAGAGGTTACAAGTCCTAATCTCCCGATTTTTTTGAAAGACAATCAAGAGAAGCTGGCGTCAGATCTCGTGCTGATCTCCGATACCGCACTTATGGCTCCAGGGAAACCGGCGATCTGTACCGGCCTTCGCGGCTTGTGCTCGCTGGAGGTTTCCGTATTCACCGCGAATACCGACTTGCATTCCGGTTCGTTTGGCGGAGGCGTTCCGAACGCACTGCATGCACTAGTCTCGCTGCTGGCTTCCTTGCACGATGACAAAGGGCGTGTAGCTGTAGAAGGTTTCTATAAAGGAGTACCTGAACTGACCCCTATGGTCCGTGAAGAATTCGCTAAACAGCAGTTTGATGAAGAAAAACTGAGACAAGATCTTGGACTTACTTCGCTATATGGTGAAGAGGGTTACACCTTTGTGGAAAGAGTCGGCGCACGTCCGACACTGGAATTAAACGGCGTATACGGCGGATTCCAAGGCGAAGGCTCCAAAACGGTCATTCCGAAAGAAGCGCATGCCAAAATTACCTGCCGTCTCGTAGGAGAACAGGATCCACAGGATATGCTCGATAAGATTGAACGTCATTTGCACGACCACCTGCAGGAAGGTGCTACGATCAAAATCGTGCAAATTGAAAAGGCTCGCGCATTCGAGATCGATCCATCTGAACCTCTACTGCAAAAAGCAGCCGATGCCTACGAGAAAATTTATGGCACCCGCGCTCTGTTCACGAAGGATGGCGGTTCGATTCCAATCGTAGAAACATTATCACGTGTCTTGTCCGCACCGGCCGTGATGATGGGATTCGGTCTGCCGGACGAAAACCTGCATGCTCCAAATGAACATTTTAATTTGGAAAACTTCGACAAGGGCTTGCTCACAATCGTCGAATACTTGAAATCGCTGTAGGATTGTAGGAAATAAGTGTAAAACGAATATTAAAAATGCATTTGTTAAAAATGACCTGGCGGGGATTTCCCCCCAGGTCATTTTGTGTGCAGCTAGTTACTGTTGTGGAATGAATTCACACCACTAATGCATTTAGTACAGCTATTTTCTGGTGAATTGCTGATTTCTGGATTTTAACTGCAAAACCTGCATCTAAAATGGGACCATCCGGACGGAAGTGACGATCCCCCCTTATTTAGTGCATTAGTGCAAACTTTAGTGCTTACTGTAAACTTAATGGCCAGAATTCGCTGTGAAACATGAGCACTGGACTTTACTGTTAGACACGACGAATAGACCGCTGGACTTACCTCTGGACTTGGAAGTAGACTTCGCTGCTAGACTCGACGGTAGACTTGCCTGTATGCATGCTAATGGGCTAGTCAATTCCTGCGAATCGACTAACGAACTCATTAAGCGTTATTTGGGGCATATTTGTGGTTTGAGCATTCTAACGAACTCCAGTAACGCTATTTGCCACTTTGTACTGCGATTCTACCGTTTTTATGCCAAATAAGGCCGCTGGAGTTCGTTAGACTTCAAATAACGCGATTTTCCCGGAAATAAGCGCTATTCAGTTCGTTAGAGCCAACAAGAGGGTCCTATTTCCAAATATCTTATACCATATTCTCACAGTTGAATATCCCTGGATTCAACCATTAAAAAGCCGAGAAAGCACACAGTCTATTCTGCATGCTTCTCGGCTTGTTCGCCAGCATCATATCTTTATTGCAGGGGGGCTCCAAAACAAATCATCAACCCTTCGTCGCACCGCCCAAACTAAACCCTTTGGACATGAAGCGCTGAGAGAAGATGTACAAAATAACCGAAGGAGCGGTATACAGCAAAGCAAATGCGGCCAGTCTGCCGTATTCTACCATGCCGTGGCTGCCGAAAAATTGATAGATCGTAACCGAGGCAGGCAGCTTCTCGGGGGTTTGCAGCAAAATATACGGCACGAAGAAGTTGCCCCAGCTTCCGGAAAACGTGAAGATCGCAATCGTGCAAATACCAGGAAGCATTAAAGGGGTAACGACTTTACGGAGACCGGTCCATACCGAAGCCCCGTCAATCCAAGCGGATTCCTCGAGGTCCACCGGTACGGAATCCATGAAGTTCTTCATCATCCAAATGCCGTAAGGAAGTGATGATGCGGTCAAAAACAAAATCGTGGCAATAATCGAGTTTTGCAGCTTTAAGAACAGAAATAGCTGGAAGACAGGCACCATAACCGCCGTAATCGGCAGGGCCGTCATGAACAAAATTGTCAGCAGGAAGCTTTTCTTAAACTTCATTTCATAACGGGACAACGGATAAGCCGCCAGCGCGGATACAATTACGACAAGGGTCGCTTGGCCCCCAGACAAGAGCAGGCCGACACCGAAGGAACGAATGTTGGAGGCGTCGGTAAGCACATCCTTATAATTTTGCAGCGTAAATTGCTGCGGAATTTTGATTCCTTGCTGAGCATGGGCATCAAATGAGGCAAATACAATCCATAATAAAGGCAGTAAAAAGCATAGCCCGATGAAGCCTAATATTACATATTGAATATTTCGATGGGTTTTATAACGTGTCATATTGATCACCTCCGGTGGTTACACTTTTACTTTCATGGATCTCATGTATAGCAAGCTTGCGACGATACCGATGAACAGCAAGACGAGGGAGATGGCTGTTCCATAACCGAACTGATAATTCACAAACGCCTGATTATACATGAAAATAGGAAGCGTCTGCGTGGAATTGCCGGGACCGCCACCGGTCATCGTATAGATCAAGGTAAACACGCCGAGGGTTTGGAGCGTTACTAGCATCATGTTGGTCACGATGGATCCCTTAACCATAGGTAACGTTACATATCGAATCACTTGGAATGGCCGAGCTCCATCGATGGTTGCCGCCTCTTCCACCGATTTAGGAATATCATCGAGTGCCGATTGATATACCATCATGGAAAATGCTGTTCCGTGCCATATATTTGCTATGACTACGCAGGTCATCGGAAACGTATAAAGCCAGGATACCGATTTAAGGCCAATCGCCTCTAAAATGCTGTTTAAGGAACCCATATCGCCAAAGAAAGCGATCATACAGAAAGCCACAACGATTTCAGGCGTTACCCAACCGGCAATGACGATAATTCCGATAACCCGGCGGAAAGTCACGTTTTTTTCTTTCATAAGCAATGCAATCAGGAATCCCAGTACAACCTGACCGATTACGGCTGAGAGTATGAGAAAAACTAGTGTACGGTATACACTAATTCTGAAGTCGGGGTCCTGGAACATGTTCGTGAAGTTTTGAAAGCCGACGAATTCAAGACTTTTAGCGGCTTCCCCTGTGAGAGACATATTGGTAAATGCAAAGCCAAAAGTCATCAGTATCGGTATAATAAAGAAAATCAGCAGCAGCAAGATTGTCGGCAGCAGGAACAGCAGAATCTGCAGCCCTCTTCCCTTTTGGTTCTTCATCACATTCTCTCCGTTCAGAACAATAAAGGGATAAAGGTTGTTCTTTATCCCTTGTATTGTCTTTTTTTATAGTCGGTTTATTTCTCTTCGACTTGGTCCGCACCTACAACCCGGGATACGCTATCTTTAAACTGCTTCACTGCATCTTCCGGAGTAAGCTTACCGGAGGCAATGCTTTCAACAATACCTTGAAGCTGTGTCGAAACGCTTGCGTATTTATCGTTGGTTGGACGGAAATGTGCATATTGAACGAACGATTGCGCTTCTTTTACGAACGGACGATCCAAGTATCCGGATACATCGACGGAGTCTGTGCGAGGGCTTAAAGCGCCTTCGGCAATAACCCGTTTCGTCGCGTTTTCTTTATTCATAATGAATTGCAGGAATTTCCAAGCTTCATCCTTGTCTTTTGCTTTGGCCGGGATTGACCAAGCCCACCCGCCGGACATCGTAGTAGCTCCAGGATCTTGACCGTTTTGAGTCGGCATAGCAACAAAGCCCATTTTGTCGGTTACATTATCAATTGGGGAAGGACCGGTTGGGAACCATGCCGAGCCAGCCCAGCTGCCGTCAAGACCGATAGCCATTTTATCTTTCGGGAGCAGTTGTTCGAACGCCATACTGCCGGCTTGTCCACTCAGAGCGATTTGCAGGGAAGGACCGGTTTTGTCTACATTAAAGACTTGGTTAATAAATTTAAAGGAATCCAGCAGTCCAGGACTGTTTACGATCCATTTTTTCGTATCGAAATCATAAAGCTGGTCTTGCGTTCCGTACAGCAGCATTTCCAGCGTTTGCATCGTCACGCCTTCACCGCTCGCTTTACCTACTGTCATATGCATCGGAGTTACATCCGGCAATTTGCTTTTAATTGTGCGAGCTGCGTTCAGTACGTCCTCCCAGTTTTTAGGCTCCCATGGTACAGGAAGTCCGGCTTTCTTAAACAGATCTTTGTTGTACCAAAGGCCGCGGGTATCCGTTGTAGCCGGGATACCATAGAAGCTGCCGTCTTCGCCTTTGACGCCTTCCTTCAAGCTTTCCGTAATATTGTTCCAATCGCTCCAAGCAGTTACCTTGCTGTCGAGCGGTTCAAGATAACCGGCCTGCGCATCGGATTTAATGATGGAGGTATCTTCAGCAACGATGTCAGGAGCGGTATCTTCCGATTTCATTTGCAGGACGACTTTAGAGAAATAATCGCCTTCACTCGCGAGAATCGGAGCCAGCTTGATTTTGATCCCTGGATTTTCGGATTCGAACTTCTCTACCAACCCGGATTTAAAGTAGGTGTTAAGCGCATCGTCGGATCCTGTTGACCGGAAGGAGATCGTTACCTCTTTCGTGGCATCCTTAGTTCCTTCACTATCCTTAGCCTTATTTGTACCACTACCGGAACAAGCGCTTACAAACAACAGGATGGAGCAGAAGGTCAAAATCAAGGCGATTCTAGACTTATTCACTTTCATCGTATTTCCCCCTTGTTATAATAAATTGTTTTGGCTACTTCCTCTTGGCGATGCCGAAATGATCCATAATAAATTCGCTAAATAGCATATTGGACCAGGAAAACCACGGTCTCGTATACTGAGTGGGATCGTCCATCAAAAAACTTTCATGTGTCATACCAGTACCGGCGTCGGTTTCTTGCAGCCACTTCAACATTTGCTCCCGTTCAGCCGGATCGTTAGAAGTGAGTCCACGCATCGATAAAGCGATATGCCATATGTACTTGTCCGGTGTGTGCGGGCTTCCAATTCCACTTGCAGCTTTGCCGCTGAAATAGTAAGGATTCTCTTCGCTAAGGATAAGCCGCCGTGTATTTTGGTAAATCGGATCATCCGGTGTGGTATACCCTAGATAAGGCAGCGACAATAGACTTGGTACATTGGCGTCATCCATCAAGTTGTAGTTTCCGAGTCCATCCGTTTCATAAGCGTAGATTTTGCCGTATTTCGGATGCTCCATCACGCCGTAGCGTTGGATACCCTGCTCGATTTCCTCGGCAAGCTCTTTTGCTTCCCCCGCCAGTTTCGCATCAGACAACACTTGACCGGCAATTTCCTCCAGGTAGCGCAGTACGACCACGGCAAACATGTTGGACGGAATGAGATATCCGTATTGACAGCAATCATCACTCGGTCTAAATCCGGACCAGGTCATCCCTGTGTAACCTGTTAAGCTGCCCTTGCCGTCTCTGACGAGCGTATCGGTTAGACTCACGTTTAGGCGCTGAAAGCTATACGGCGATCTAACCTCATGATGCTGCTCTGTCTTCCATAACTTAAGAATCGTTTGGACCGCCTGGCGGAAAGTTTCGTTAAACTGTGAAGTCCGGCCTGAAGTTTTCCATAACAGGTAGCTGAGCTGAATCGGATAACACAAAGAGTCGACTTCGTATTTTCTTTCCCACAGCCACGGGTTCATTTCAGTTAAATCATCCTGGTGTCCCTGACCGTTTGCCTCTTCGTTAAAAGCGTTTGCATAAGGATCCAGCAAAATATACCGGAACTGCCGCTGAACCAACCCCTCAATCATGTCCGCGAGATCGGAATCTTCTCCTGAGAGTAGTAGATATGGCCGAACCTGTGCTGCCGAGTCTCGGAGCCACATAGCCGGTATATCACCTGTTATAACAAATGTTGTCCCGTCCTCCTTTCGCTTGATCGTTGTGTGGATCGTATTGCGGAAGCAATTTTCAAACATCTGGGCAAGCTTCGGACGTCCCTGGAGCTTACTGTGAACAAGCTCAATCGTAGCTTCAATCGATGCGTAACTCTCTTGTTGTTCAGATGCCAACTCTCAACCCCCCTATTCCAAAAACATCTTTATATGAATTGCTTACGGTTTTATTATAATCTAACAAGATAGTATGTCAACATATATATTTTATAACAATTATAATATGTATTTCAGGTTATAATCCACTAGTATATCAATAAAAAAGGAGATCTCCTTTTTTTTGAGATCTCCATTCAACATTTAAAGGTTTGCTCGAGGCGGTGCTGTCGTCCGTCCGACCACTAGCTTCGTTGGCAACGTCGTTTTGCCCGGTACTGATTCATGATGCAGGAGCTTGATAATGCTCTCGATTGCTCTTCTCCCCATCTCTATCTGGTTTTGCATGACGTATGTAAAGTAAGGGGGACTGTATATTTTAGGACTATCGAAGCATAAAATCGACAGGTCGTCCGGTACAGAGAGTTGAAGTCTTTCCACGGCCTCAAACACAAGCTCGGCAATTTTGTATTCCACCGCAAATACCGCAGTTATCTTCGGGTTATTCCGCAAATGCTCGACAATAATTTGGATATCCTTCTCCCGTGCCTCCAAGTCAAAGTTATTGGGTACGGAGGACGCGATATTCTCAAGCCAAAGTTCCCGCTCTACGACTATCCCACGCTCTTCATGAGCCTCAATGAATCCTTCGATCCGCTCCTCAATGGCAGTCGTATTATCGAAGGGCTGAGTAATGAAAGCAACATGCTTATGTCCTAAATCAAACAAGTACTTCGCCGCTTCCTTAGCGGCCAAAATATTGTCGCTGCTGATAGATGAAGCGGACAAGCCCTTCAAATAACGGTCTACAAGCACGAACGGGAATTGAGAAATAACCAGTTTCAAAATTTCAGCGTTAAAGAATTCCCCTTGTGCCGGAAAAATAATCATCCCATCCACACCAAGCTCAAGCAGTTCCTGGATGGCCTCCTCCTCATATGACTGAATGCCGAAGGTTCGTCGAAGCACCAGGAAACAATGGTTTTCCCGAGCAGCCTCCTCCATCCCGTAAATGAGCTCCATTCCGTAGCTTTCGTCAAAATTAGTGATGACCAAACCGATGAGCAGTTTGCCAGTTCTGTCCCGCTCAGGGCGCAGCACCGCCGGTGTTCCCGCAGCAGCCGGCTCCCGCAGCGTCTCATTTACAAAGGAGCCTCTACCGGGCTGGCGGATAATGTAACCCTCATTGGTTAGCATCTCTAAAGCGCGCTTGCTCGTAATTCGGCTAACACTGAACTCATCGCACAATTCTTTTTCAGAAGGCACCCGTTCACCCGTTTTATATTGCCCGGATACAATCCGCTCTCTGATTGCCTCGTATATCTTCTCATACATCGGTTTCGATATAGAATCAGGCATGAAACTCCTCCCCGCCACAATTACACTATACAACTCAATAACATAATAATATAACATGTTATGTTGTTATGCAAACTTTATTTCATGAAACTAAACAAAACACCCCCTAAAATTTTCCTGGATGAACGCGTCTACGCGGACCCTGCGCAAATTCATCCCTTCTAGAGGGTGCTCTGTTTCACTAACATCATATTGAATTGTATCAATTAAGCGCCCATACCGGTGAACTTTTTAATGACCTGCGCCAGCTCTGGCCAGTATTCGCAGTTCTCATAATGGAACGAGGCAGGAAGCTCCAGCATTCGTTCCCATGGTGTCTTTTCCAGAAAAGGCTTCAGATTCTGCTCCACGCAAACGGCCTGCATAATCGTTCGCATGCGGAATTGCAGCGGATAACGTTTTTCCTTGCTAATCGGCTTAAAATACGTTTCTGCCATGTAATCGACGAGTGCTTCTCCCATGGCCTGCTCCTGCTGCTGATCCCATACCTGCTTGATTTCAGCCGCAAGCTTTCGCCAAGGCATGTCTTCCTTCGGATAAACCAGCCCCATGCAAGCCGTATCCTTATATGTCCATAAGGTCCAGGATACATCATGCTCCTCGCATAACCCCAGCATGTCTTCAATAAACTCAACTTGGAAATCGATCCCTGCCTTATCCAGTACAAGGCCGAGTTCTCCGCACCATACCGGTCTCTTGTATTTGTCACGGATGCTGACCAGCTTAAGAAAGCAGTCGGTTAATATGCGTTTCCGATCGGCCTTGCTCATCGCAGGCGACAGCACCTCCGGCTCATCCACAAACGGGTAGTAGTGGAAGGTGTAAGCAACCTGCGGGTCTGCAATCGGCTCCACCATGGTAAAATCGGTCGTAAACCTGTTTCCCTCCACAAAAATGATATGGTCAGGGTCCACCTTTCGAATTGCGCGAACCACCTTGTCGTAGAACTCGTTGAAAACAGCGGCATCCGTTACAAGCGAAGGCTCATTCACGATATCATAAGCGGCGACCCAAGGATTTCCACGGTAATGCTCCGCAATGTTAGCCCAGAGATTGACCACCGTATCCCTTAATGCCGCATAGCTCCAGAACAAGGGGAGGCCGCTTGCGGTATCGCAGTGCCAATCCGGATTTTGCCCTCCGGGTACGGTGTGCAGGTCGAGGATCGCGTAGATCTCATATTTTTCACATAGCGAGATCACATGATCCAGATACTTAAAGCCCTCCTGCTTCACGACGGACGGGTTCTGATCATCAATAAAGTACTTATAGTTGAATGGTAGTCTAAGCGCATTAACCCCTAAGCTTTTCAGCAGTTCAAAATCCTTTTCATCCATAAATTCCATCAGAAATCGATCAAAAAACTGCTTGCTTCTTTCCTCGCCGTATACCTCCCCGAATGCCTTCTTGATCATCGTGTCCGTCCCCGGAAATCCGATCATGAAATGCTCCAGATTCATCCACGTGCCTAGTCCAAAGCCGCGAAATACAATATTTTGACCGTTCACTTTAAATTGTTCTCCGTCCACCTGAACGAAATACGGTGACATGTAAATCCTCCTTTGATCGCTTCTTCTCTTAGTTCTTCATCCCGGAGAAGGCAACCCCTTTAGTAAAGAAGCTCTCTCCCGCGAGAAAAATAATGACCATCGGCAAAATAGCGCAAACCGTACCGGCCATCGTAAGCCCGTAATCCATCGTGTGCTCCGTCCGGAACACCTGAAGCCCGAGCTGCAGCGTCTTCAGCTTGTCATCATGAATGTAAATAAGTGGGGCTAGATAATCATTCCATATAAATGTAAAGGTGAAAATCGATAAGGTAGAAAGACCCGGTTTGGCCAGCGGCATCATAATCCGCCAAAAGATTCTCCATTCGCTGCTGCCATCGACACGCGCCGCTTCATTTAGCTCTATCGGCAAACTGAGGAAAAACTGGCGCATCAGGAAAATGCCAAATGCGCTGAACACCTGGACAAGAATATATCCGGTATGCGTGTTGTACAGCCCCAGCTTGGAGACGATTGCGAACTGCGGCACCATAATCGACTGCCAAGGGACCATCATATTCGTCATGAACAGCAGGAAAATGGCATTTTTAAACGGCACCTTCAGCCGAGCGAATGCATAAGCCGACATTGAGCAAATGATGACCTGCAGCACTGTGATGATCACCGACAGCTTGATTGTATTCCAGTAATAATCGCCAAATGGAATCGCCGTCCACACCTGCTTGTAGTTATTGAAATATAAGCTGCTTGGAATCCAGTTCATCGGATTTTTAAACGTCTCAACGTCCGTTCGCAAGGAAGTGGACAGCATCCATAAAAACGGAAACAGCATCAAGAGGGAAGCGATCAGTAATACGGTTAATAATAGTAGCTTAAGGGCAGTGGTCTTCGTCTTCCTTGCTCCAAATATACTTGTTGCCGACATCGTTACCCCTCTTTCCTAATAAGTGACCCATTTTTTCTCAAGCTTAAATTGAATAATCGAGACAATGACAATAATTAAGAACAGGACGACAGCCATCGCGGAGGCATAGCCCATTTTGTAGTTAACGAAGGCCTCTTGGTATATCCGATACACAAGTACGTTGGTGGAACGCCCTGGTCCACCGTTTGTCATGACCGATACGAGGTCGAACACTTGGAATGAGTTGATGATTGTAAGGATTAATGACATAAATATAGTTGGCGACAACCCAGGAAGTGTAATGTATAAGAAACGCTTCCATGGACCTGCTCCATCCAGCTTAGCCGATTCATACAAAAAATCGGGAATTCCCTGAATGCCTGCGAGCATCATCAGCATATAAAAGCCAAAGTTCTTCCATACGGAAACCAGTACAACCGCAATCAAAGCCCAATGCGTTGACATTAACCAGTCCGGCGGATTGGCAATCCCGATCGATTTCAATATGCCGTTGATCGGCCCGCGCATCGGATTAAACATGAGTCCCCATACGATCGCAACCGAAACCATCGATGTAATTTGCGGAAAATAAAACGCCATACGGAAATATTTTTTGAAATGGAAGACACTGTTTAGCGCGACGGCTGCGATCAGTGACACGAGCAGCGTCAAAGGTACAAACAGGGCAGCATAGATAAGGTTGTTCCCCAAGGATACTTTGAAATAATCGTCCTTGAACAAATGCACAAAATTGTCCAGGCCGACAAAGTTTGGCGTAATGTTAAATCCCCCGTAATCCGTAAAGCTCATAACTAAGCCGTAAAGCAGCGGGAGAAAAATAAACAACACAAACAGCAGCAGCGCCGGGAGCAGGAATAGAATCGCTGTCATGTACTCTCGTTGAAGCCGGTGGTTTAGATGCATAATACGATTCCCCTTTAGATTACTGTCACCACCGCCCTAGGCAGTGGTGACAGCGCAATGACATTCTATAAATCGTTCCTTAGCTACTTACCGAGTATCGATTTCCGTTGATTTTCAAACTCCTTGATCGTCTTATCGAGCGGCTGTTGCTGGAACAGGTACAAATCTCTTTGTTCCTTAAAGGCCTTGTTCACTTCGTCGATTTGAGCGATCGGTTGGTTTTCGACGACCGTCTTCGCATCGAAGAAGAAGTTGCTCCCTTGAATTCCGGTAGCTTTCAGGAACGAAGCTTTGGTAGCGTCACTGGAGTAAGCCGGCAGCACACTCGATTCAGCGATAATCGATTCACCTTTTTCACCGCCCAGGAACTCTACAAACTTAAAGGCCGCATCGATGTTTTTGCTGTTCGGGTTAATGCCGACAAAGGTACTTACACCACCGACCGTAGTTGGTTCGCTCACCCCATCCGGAAGAGGAAGCGGGGCCATGTCGAAGTTCATCTTTGCTTTCCCGGCAGCGATGTCGGCTTTCAGCATGTTGATGGTCCATTCCCCATTCACAAGCATCGCGACGTTACCGCCTTCAAATTGCTTGATCCAGTCAACGCTCTCTGCTTTCATTTGTTTATAGCTCATATGGGATTGATCCTTATAATACAAGCGGTCCAAATACTCCAGAAAATTAGAAACTTCCGTCAAATCATCATCCAGGATCGTCGCTCCCTTTTGCAGGGCACCGAGCGGAGCGATCATCCAATCGGCATAATAGCCGCCCCATTGCTTGCTTGTGCCGTCACCCTTCGTCAGCTGTTTAGCCAGCTGGGCGTATTTTTCCCAGGTCATTTGCGTCGGATATTTCACGCCGGCTTTGTCGAACAGGTCCTTGTTATAGAACAAGGCATATTCGGAAGTACGATAAGGCAGCGCATAGTATTTGCCTTCCGTCAACACTCTGGTAATATCCTGATAGCTTGGGCCATAGGCACCGACATCCAGGTTCGCCGCTTTCACGCGGTCGGTCAGATCCACCAGTTGTTTTTTCGAAGCAAATGTACCGAGCATCGCAGTCCCGTTTAGACTGTATATATCCATCTGAGAACCGCCGGACAGGTTATTCATGATTTGCGTATTGTACTCATCATCTTTACTTGTGACCATGTTCAATTTGACTTCAATATCGCTGTTCTGGTTGTTAAAAGCTTCGACTACTTTCTTCATGTAATCGGCTTCATCATTCCATGTGTAGTACTGCAATGTAACCTTGCCTTGTGGTTTGCTGGCTGAATCACCGGTGTTGGAGCTTCCTCCACCGCAGCCCGCCATGGCCGTCAGCATCAAACCTACGAGTAACAGAATTGCCGCCTTACGTCCCCTTTTCATATTCTCTTTTTCCTCCTCTGGTTTTGATTCGCTAGGAATCGAAATGATGCTTTTTGTTACGCTTTCATTGTAGGTTTGAGGCGCCCAATCCGTAAGGTTGAAATTTTATCCCCAACAAAACTTGTGTTTGTTAGAAATGGTTGGGCCGATATATGCGCCTGAGAGGTATAATAGTTGTGCTATTCCAGATATGAGCCTATATATCACCATAAGTGCTCACCCGAAAAAAAGGGTGGAAGAAAGATCAACCTTTACAGGACATTCCTTACGGGTGAGAATGGACATATATTGTATTCATCTCATCCATTCAGCGAAGAGGTGCGAGAAGAGATGTTTATATTCTCCATGTCTATCCTATTCGTTGGGATCGCGATCATCAGCTTTACCCAGCGGAAGTATAGCAAAGCTACTTTATTTTTGCTCTTTATGGGCCTATCCTATCTCATTGTTATCTCCAGCATTATTATCTACCTGTCCAAGGATGCTTACTATTACAATAGTTTATATCAATACTTCGGTATTGTAAGAAGCCTGCAGAATCAGCTCATGTTTCTGCCTATTTCCCGTTATACGCTAATTCGCATGCTCAATATATCAAGCATGGCCTTCCTCTATTTTGGGCTTACTTCGGCCATCTTCTTTACATTCCGGCTCAAGCCTGTTTGGGAACGACGCATTTTATTTCTGGTAGCGCTACCAACAGCACTGCAGGTTGTAATCTATGATCCTAGCTTCTATAAATGGTTGTACTATCAACTTTATCCGGAGCTGACTAGCCCGCAAAGCATTAAGACGGCCTATAATATCATTCATATCTTTACGTTAACATGTAACTCATCATATATCGCAGCCGGTATTGGTTTATTTATATATACTTTTCTACATACGCCAAAGGTCCGGCAAATCCGCAGCAGCATCTTAATGATTATTATCTGCTACGCCTCCGTCCAAGTGACGTACTACTATATCAATTTCTGGGCGCCGGACATCCTAGTCATCGTATCTAAAGCAGCCGATTTTATTCGCTTCAAACCGATCAACCTTAGCGGCAACCCATTTATGTACACGCTGCTGCCGGATATAGCTATCCTTTGTCTGACCATAAGCCTGTATGGCATTTACAAATACGCTCGCATTCAAAAGAGTATAAAGAACCATGAAATGGTCATTTCCCGCAACATTGATTCGGCGGCACTGACAACTCGGGTATTCAGTCATTACATGAAAAATGAGCTACTCGCCATCCTCGCGCAAACGGAATTTCTGGAGCAGCTTTGCGAGGAATCGCCTAATGTCGTGGAGGAGATCAAGGTTATTGAACAGCGCTGCAAACGGATTTACGAAAGGCTGGATGAGGTTCACCACAACACGCTGAAAAACAAGCTGGAGCTTAAACCGATTTGCTTGAATAAGCTAACGGAGAACCTCTTGAACGAGATGCTCCCGCAATTAAAAAATGTAAATGTCAATTTCATGCCCAGCCCGGTAGAACCGATGATTTTGGCGGACCCCTACTATTTTTCTCAAGCAGTCGAGAACATCGTGTCCAATGCCATCGATGCGCTGGATCGAGTTCCAGAGAAGGAGCGTAGGATCGATATCAGCATCACGATTCGGAACAAATGGGTAGAAATGAGCATCACGGATAACGGAAGCGGTATTGCCGATGAAAACCTGGAGCATATTTTCCAGCCCTTTTTCTCAACCAAACCGACCTCCAAAAGCTGGGGGATGGGATTATCGCTATGTCATAACATCATCACCTCCCAGGACGGGAAATTAACCGTAACTAGCCGCGAAGGGGAGGGTGCTTCTTTTCACATCGTTATGCCGTTAATCGATGCGAACATCTAAACCATGTATAAAGGAATGAGCACATGTGATGGAACCGGAAAACGACCTTTGCATTAAGGTATTGATTGTGGAAGATGACAACCTGATTGCGAAGCGATACGAAATGATTCTGGGAAAAAGATCGGAGTTCAATATGGTCGGCATTGCCTCCACCGGGTACGAAGCCACGATGCTGGCGGCCTTATACAAACCGGATGTTATTTTGATGGACATCGAGCTGGAGGATAAGCAAGCCGGGCTGCGGGCAACCTCGGAGATTTTATCCTATATGCCGAACATTAAAATCGTCGTGCTAACGGTCGATGAAACAGACGAAACGGTGTTTAAGGCTTTCGAACTTGGTGTGACGAACTATTTGCTCAAAAATATGCCGCCTCAAGCGATCGCCAGCTCCATCATAGACGCTTATTATGGAACCCCATCCCTGCACGCCAATATTGCGGGAAGAATCACGCGGGAATTCAAGCGGATCAAATCCTCCGAGGACAGCCTGATTCATAACTTCTACACCTTAACACAGCTTACCCCCACCGAGCTGGAGGTTCTTGAGCAGCTGATGAAGGGATACAGCCGGAAGGAAATTTGCAGCATGCGGCACGTGGAATTTTCCACGCTCAAGACACAAATCAACAGCATCCTGAAAAAGTTTAACAAGAGCTACATTCAGGAGGTCGTAGACGTGCTAAGGGATCTTCACATTCCGGAGATTTTATCCCAGCGGAAGGATAAAAATCTACCCCTGCCTCCGCGCTAAGCCGGTGCAAGGGCGAAGCCAACACAAAAAAACCTCCTCTTTCTCCCCATTCGTTCGGGATGAAAAAGAAGGTTTACGGTTTTCTACGCAAATGCCTTAGATTACCGTCAGATTTTCAGCTCCCCAAGCTTGATCAGCTCGACAACCGCCTGCGCACGACCTTTGACGTTCAGTTTCTGCATAACATTCGAGATATGATTACGCACGGTTTTCTCGCTGATAAACAGCTGTCCCGCAATGTCGCGCGTCGTTTTATCCTGCACGAGAAGCTCAAAGACCTCTCGTTCACGATGAGTTAACAGAAATTTGCTGTTACGATCGCTGCTTTTCAAAATGCGTCACCCCTCCTTGCTCGGGTTTTGTGGTTTAACAAGGTTAAGGGATACAGTCAACACATATTATGAAGGAGCAGCTTCAATGGTGCGGTGCCGCAGGAAAATGGGCGATTCGTTTTGATATGGCTATTAAGCCTTTTTATTTAAAAGCCATAGCTGCATATACCGCTTTAATCCAGCCACTATACAGCGCTTCCCTCGTTTCCGCAGACATAGAAGGCTCAAAGCGTCGATCAAGCTGTTTGCAGTGCTTAATTTCATCCAGGCCGCTCCAATAGCCTACGGCCAGACCTGCCAAATAGGCTGCCCCAAGAGCAGTTGTTTCCCGTACGACCGGGCGCTCTACCGGAACCCCGAGGATGTCGCTTTGAAACTTCATCAGAAAGCTGTTGGAAACAGCTCCGCCATCAACCTGCATCGAATGCACCGCGTACCCGGAGTCACGCTCCATCGCGCCAAGGATGTCCTTCGTCTGGTAGGCCATAGATTCCAAAGTAGCGCGAATGAAATGCTCCTTCGACGTGCCTCTCGTCAAGCCGAACACCGCCCCCCGGACCTCACTGTCCCAGTAAGGGCTGCCAAGACCAACGAATGCAGGAACCACATAAACCCCATCCGTCGAGGTGACACGCGAGGCGTATGCTTCACTATCTTTGGCATCCCGGAACATGCGAAGCCCGTCGCGCAACCATTGAATCGCCGACCCCGATACGAAAATGCTGCCTTCAAGCGCATATTCCACTTTCCCGTTTATTCCCCAAGCTATCGAAGTAATTAGCCCATGCTCGGAAGCTACCGGCTTCTCGCCTGTATTCATCAGCATAAAGCAGCCGGTTCCATACGTCGTCTTGACCGTTCCCGGCTCATAGCAGGCCTGCCCGAACAGCGCGGACTGCTGATCCCCGGCCGCCCCGGCTATCGGCACCTCTTCACCGAAGAAATGGTACGGAATCGTCGTCCCGTAAACCTCCGAGGAGGAGCGCACTTCGGGCAGCATTGCCTTCGGTACGTCCAACAGCTTAAGCAGTTCGTCATCCCATTCCAGCTTATGAATGTTGTACATGAGCGTACGCGAGGCGTTGGAATAATCCGTCACATGCAAACGACCGCCCGACAGCTTCCAGATTAGCCATGTATCAATCGTGCCAAAGAGCAGTTCTCCTTTCTTAGCCCGCTCCCGGGCACCTTCCACATGATCCAGAATCCATTTGACCTTCGTCCCGGAAAAGTAAGGATCGATTAAGAGCCCCGTCTTTGTCCGAAATGTCTCATCGTGCCCGGACGCCCGCAGCTCCTCGCAAATGAGCGCCGTCTGGCGGGACTGCCAAACGATCGCATTATGTATCGGGTACCCGGTTTCTTTATCCCATACCACCGTCGTTTCCCGTTGATTCGTAATTCCGATGCCAGCGATTTGCTTCGGCTTTATGCCTGAGTCGGACAAACAGGACGCTATAACCGAAAGGATCGAGCCCCAAATCTCATTCGGATTCTGCTCCACCCAGCCCGGCTCCGGAAAGTATTGCGGGAACTCCCGCTGTGCCGAATGTACGATAGCGCCTTCCTTATTGAACAATATCGCTCTGGAACTCGTCGTTCCTTGATCCAGTGCCAATATGTATTTTTCCATACGTATCCCTCAATTCTATCCAAAATAACGCTTACAACACTTCTTAATCATAACTCGATAGAACCGGCGATGCCATCTCCAGAAACTAATTATTGCTATTTTTTGTTGACGTCTCAACAGCATACGCTTATGATGTTCAATGACAGTGATAATCATTATCATTAAAACCTAATTATAGCAGGACCTAATTCTATGTATAGTTCGAAGGGGTGCACTTATTCTATGAAATTTCGTTACACGGTACCAACAGCTGTTTTGTCGGCAGCGTTATTGTTATCGGGCTGCGGCGCGAACGAGCAAGCAGGCAAAGGAGCGACGCCGGCTCAGGCTAGCGGAAATACGGCTGTAAAAATGAACAGCTCCAGCAGCGGCAATACCGCAAATCAAAAGGCCGATTTCCAGCAGGCCGTGGACCAATACCGCGAATACGTCATTCAAGAGTGTGATGCATTCGTCACGGAAACCGGTAAATTTGTGGAGGCCGTAAACAAGGGCGATATCGAAAACGCCAAATCGTTATATGCTCCAGCCCGCATGCATTATGAACGTATTGAACCGATTGCCGAGGCGCTGGGAGATTTGGACCCTAACATTGACGCTCGCGACGGCGACGTGGATGCAGCAGAATGGCGCGGGTTTCATCGGATAGAAAAAGCACTATGGGAGGATAAAACCACCAAAGGGCAAAAGGAATTTGCCGACCGCCTGCTTAGTGATGCCAAGCTGCTTCGGGCCAAGGTAGAAACGGTGGACATTCAGGCATCTCTCCTCGTAACAGGTGCTGTTGAACTGTTAAATGAAGTATCCTCCTCCAAAGTAACCGGGGAAGAGGAACGTTATTCCCATACGGATTTGTATGATTTCGCCGCCAATGTAGAGGGCGCGAAGAAAATATATGAGCTGCTGGCGCCTCAGCTTACCAAGAAAGACGCCGATTTGAGCAAGCAGATTGCGGACCGATTTGCCGCGCTTGAAAAGGAGCTCGCTCCTTTCAAGAAAGGTGAAGGTTACGAGACCTATGACAAGCTTAAGGATAACGATATTCGTACCTTAAGCCAAAATTTGGATGCCCTGGCCGAGCCATTATCCAATATGGGCAAGTTGCTGGGAGTGTAAACAGGAATGCGCAAGACAGAAATGAACCAACAAACCAATCAAGGTGAAAATGGAAACGCTGAGCCGAGGGCCAAATCGGAAAAAGAAGCTGGACTTTTCGATAAGCAGCTTAGTCGCCGGGATGTGCTCAAAATTGCCGGTGCTGGCGGGCTCGGCCTGCTACTGGGAGGCGGGGGCGCTTACGGAGTGATGGCGGCCAAGGAAACGTTAAATCATACGGTGAGAAAGACGAGTTCCCCCGCAGGTAGCCGGGCGCCTTTCTATGGCCAGCACCAAAGTGGAATCATTACTCCTACACAAAATTTTCTTTACATTGCGTCATTCGATCTGACAACGCGCTCGCTAGCAGACGTGCGTAAGCTGTTTCAGGCGTGGACCGAGGCCGCCGCAGTTATGGCCGAAGGTGTGATGATCGGCGATACCAACAATCATCTTAACCTGCCCCCTTCCGATACCGGTGAGGCGGCAGGTCTTTCTCCATCCAGGGTGACTCTGACGTTTGGCGTGGGTCCTTCCTTTTTCGACAGCCGTTTCGGCTTGTCCGGGAAGCGGCCGGCGTCCTTTGGCGACTTGCCGGCTTTCCACGGCGATGCTCTGCTGCCCGAGTGGTGCGGTGGCGACATCAGCGTGCAGGTATGCGCCGACGATATGCAGGTGGCGTTTCACGCAATCCGTAATCTGGTGCGGATCGGGCGCGGCACCGCTGTTCTACGCTGGATGCAGGAAGGCTTTCAGCGCACTGGGCCAGCTGACCCGGCGGGCGGAACGCCACGCAACCTGCTCGGCTTCAAGGACGGCACCGGAAATCCGGACACTACGGATACCGGGGACATGAACGAATCCGTCTGGGTTCAGCCCCAAGACGGAGCGGATTGGATGCGTGGCGGCAGCTACCAGGTCGTCCGCCGGATTCGAATGCGCATTGAGGTATGGGACCGCTCATCTCTCGCAGATCAGGAGCAGACGTTTGGCCGTCACCGTGACTCGGGCGCTCCGCTTGGACTCAAGGACGAATTTGCTCCGCTTGATTTAAACGCCAAGGATTCATCCGGACAGCCGACGCTCCCGATGAACTCCCATTCCCGGCTTGCTCATATGGACGGCAAGGTGAAAATTTTGCGTCGGGCCTATTCCTATAGCGCCGGTATGGATACCAAAACCGGGCAGATCGATGCTGGTCTTATATTTATCTGCTTTAACCGGAACCTGCAGAAGCAATTTATTCCGATGCAGCGGATACTCGCGAAGAGCGATAAATTAAACGAATATACCGTTCACATCGGCAGCGCCCTCTTTGCTTGTTTCCCTGGTACCACCAAAGGCGGATATATCGGGGAAACGCTTTTCTAAGAAAGGAGATACCGGGATGATACATCCAGTGAAAAAGTCCACTCATCGCATGCTGCAAGGCACAGTCATTCTGTTATGCTGTATGCTGCTGCTCATCGGGGTTTCCCCCGCTATGGCCGCTGATGAGAAAAATACGTCCGCCGGTTTAGATTCCCTGCTTCCGCTCGTGGGAGGAGCCCTCGTTGAAGCGGGGGCCGGAGGCTGGGAAAAAGCATCCGCCGAATTAACCGAGTTCGAAAACCTTTGGAATAAACTCGAACCTGCTCCTTCGGGCGAAACAGCTGAGGAGATTGCCAACACACTAAAGGCGGCTAAAGAAGCTGTCGGAGCAAAGGATGCAGAGGAAGCCAAAGAGCAGCTGTCTTCGCTGGCTAAGCAGGTAAATACGTTTACCGAGCAGAGTTCGGAGCAATCGGAAGCATCCGCTTCCGGCAAGGATGCGGCTGGCCAGCTGCTTAAGATGGTGAACGAGACGCTAACTCCATTGAATGCAGGCAAGCTGGAGGAAGCGAAGTCGCGCTACAAGGAGATTCTAAACCAATGGGGCGAGATGGAGGGTCCGATCCGCGGCGGACATTTTGGCGTATACAGTGATATTGAAACACATATGAGTCTGATCCGCATCGCGCTTCAGGCAGAGCCTGCCAAACAAAAGCAAGCGATCGATGAACTGAACAAACTCATCACTCTGCTCCAAAACTATACGGAAGGCAAGCTTGACGATGCTTCTTCCGGCTCCGCTGCCAATGAGGGAAAAGCCAGCTTGAAGGACGCGCTGGCTTTGCTTCGGGAGGCGGATGAAGCTGCCGAAGAGCAAAATGCCAGTCAAGCGGCGGACCAAATGCAGGCTTTTATTGTGATGTGGCCGACGGTCGAAGGCGAGGTTTCCGTCACCTCGAGTTCGATTTACACGGCCACCGAAAACCGGATGAGCGAAGCGCAAAGCTACCTTCTGTCAAGTCCGCCGGACCTGGCTAAGGCGAGACTGATTATAGGCCAAATGCTGAGCGACCTTGCCCCTCTCGCGAACAAACAAACATATACTGCCTGGGATGCGGCGCTCGTTCTGCTGCGAGAGGGTTTGGAAGCCATTCTCGTCGTGGCCGCCCTGCTGGCCTTTGCCAAACGAGCACAGCAGAAATCCGCCCAGCGATATATTTGGACCGGGGCTGGTTCGGGCCTTCTGCTATCGATCGTGCTGGCAGTGCTGCTTACCTACACCGTTTCGCAGGCCGTTTCCGGCGGCGCGCGCGAGCTGTTTGAAGGAATTATCGGCCTGCTCGCCGTTGTCATGATGCTGGCGGTAGGGCACTTTTTGCACAGCCGCTCCAGCATTCAAGCCTGGAACCACTACGTAGCGAAGCAGGTTGGCGGAGCACTGGAACGCGGGAGCATGTGGTCACTGTTTATTTTGTCCGGGCTAGCTATCCTGCGTGAAGGCGCGGAAACCGCCGTTTTCTATATCGGGATGGCCCCGTCGATGGAGCCGATGCAGCTAATCACGGGAATGCTGGGAGCGATATTAGCCCTCACCGTGCTCGGTTTTCTGATGATCCGGTTTAGTGTGAAGCTGCCGATCCGGCCGTTTATGCTCACGGCAACCGTATTTATCTATTATCTCGTCATCCGTTTCCTAGGCGAGAGCATTCACGCTCTGCAGGTAGCCGGAGCGCTACCCGCCCACACCGAAGGCTGGTTGCCGACGGCTGGCTGGATCGGTGCTTATCCGACCTGGGAAACGTTCCTGCCTCAATGCCTCCTGCTGCTATTTGTCATTTGGCGGCTGATGGCAACAGAACGGCGGAAAACGAAACCCTTAGCGACGGAAAATATGTAATATGACCTGATTCTGTCTATATCGTAAGAAAGACCTGGCGGAAAATCACCGCCAGGTCTTTTTGCACACAACTAGATACTGTTGTCGCGTGAGTTCACACCACTAAATGCATTTAGTACAGCTATTTTCGAGCGATATGCCAACTTTTGAAGTTTAGCTGCAAAACCTGCATCTAAATGAGGCCAAACCGGGCAGAAGAGGCAATTCCCTCCGCTTTAAATGCACTTTTTACAACTAGATTCCTAAGACTCCCCTAATGACAAGGTTTAACTGTATAAAATGCAATTAATCCCCAAGCCGTTACTCTTAAACGATCATCGGTGTAATAAAAGGAAGTCTACTGGCTCGCAGGCCGCTCCGCACCTGCAAATTTCTCGAAGATACTCACGAGCACATCAAGTTCTTCAGGCTCCAGCAAAGCCAGATACGATTTGAGAACGGTGCGTGATTTTTGAACCGCCTCTTCATGTACCTGTGCCCCCCGTTCCGTAACAGTGATCAGCACAGCTCTCCGGTCCTGTTCGTCATGCCGCCGCTCTACGTAGCCATGCTGAACCAGCCGGTCGATCATAACGGTAATCGCGCTGGGCTTCACCTCCAGCTTCTCAGCGAGAAAGCTGACATTGCACTCTTTATGGCGCGCAATAATCGCCAGCATATGAAACTGCGGCCCTGTAAGACCAAGCTCCTGATGGTGCATCAGCTCGCTTTTCATTTTCCGAAACGTACTGGACCATGCCACTTCAATCCGTTCTATATATTGATCAAGATTCGGATTCACAACACACCTACTTCCCTCTCCCCAAAAGATAGACATAAACTCAGTGTATTATTCCCTCCCCAAAAATACAAGGAATCTATCATGGTGTGACACTTTTTCCTCTTGCAAATGGTGGGAAAATCCGATAATATGAAGTCGAAATTATTTTCATCATATGCACTAAATTTTTAGAAATAATTTTCACTATCATTTGTTATCGAGAGGAGACGGCCATGGTGACTCCTATACTACATGCGCTCTCCAGCCATTTGGATACACTGCCGCCGCAAGAGCGCAGACTTGGAGAGTTTATTCTAGAATCGCCTTCCTCGGTCATCCATTTGGGGATTACCGAGCTGGCCAATACGTGCGGCATAAGTCCTTCCACGGTAACGCGGTTTTGCAAAACGTTCCATTTTAAAGGCTTTCCGGATTTCAAAATGAAGTTGGCCAGCGAACTTGCGCATAAACCCTCTGATAATCACTACCAGGACATCATTGCCGGCAACGACCTACAAAAAATCGTGGAGGCCATGGAGGCGAATCATCTGGCTTCCATTACCGATACGACCCGAATGCTGGATATGAACCTGCTTGAAAAAGCGGTCAAGGCGTTGTGCCGCGCCAAGCGCATCGATCTGTACGGTGTAGGAACCTCCTCCATCGTCGCTCAGGACTTCTATCAAAAGCTGATTCGCATCGGTAAAAATTGTACCGCCTTTGCCGATACGCATATGCAGATAACCTCCGCTTCGACGCTGAGCAAAGAGGATGTAGCGCTGGCGATTTCCTACTCCGGGGAAACTCCGGAAACGATCGACGCGCTGCGCTGCGCCAAAGATAGCGGCGCCATAACCTTATCGCTGACCCAATACGGCAGCAGCCGTCTGGCCACACTTGCAGATATACCGTTATTCTCCTCCTCTTTGGAGGAAGGTATGCGCCGGGGCGATATGGCTTCACGGATCGCTCAACTGCATGTCATCGATATTTTATTTACGGGAATGGTCAGCATGGAATTTGAAGACTACATTCCCAAGCTGGAAAGCTCGTACCAAAATGTCCAAATCTATCGCAAACCACAGGGAGGGCAAAATTCATGATGAACATTATCAAAACAACCAGCGAGCAGCAATTTAATGAAACCGGTGCAGGAATTATCGCAAGCTTACTACAATCCAACCCTAGAGCTATTCTCGGACTTGCTACAGGCAGTACTCCGGTGGGCGTCTATGAGAAACTGATCGAGCTCTACCGCGAAGGCAGCGTTAGCTTCAAGCAAGCCAGTACCTACAATCTTGACGAATACATCGGTTTGCCGGCGAATCACCCAGAAAGCTACCGCTGGTTCATGAATGAAAAACTGTTCAATCATGTCGATATTTTGCCCGAGAACACACATGTACCATCCGGCATTGAAGCTGACCCCCAGAAAGCTGCCGAGGACTACGCACGCCTGCTTGATGAAGCTGGTCAAATTGATCTTCAGCTTCTGGGGCTGGGACATAACGGCCATGTCGGATTCAATGAACCGAGCGATGTCCTGCAGGGACCGCCGCATATCGTGAAGCTTGACGAGCGGACCCGGGAGGCGAATGCACGATTTTTCAATTCCATTGAAGAAGTACCGACACACGCAATTACAATGGGGATCGGTTCCATTCTGAAAGCAAAGCAAATTTTACTCATGGCTAAAGGAGAGGACAAGGCGGATATTATCGCTACAGCGTTAAAAGGACCGATTACAACGAAATGTCCGGCTTCTTTTCTCCAAACCCACTCGAATGTCGTTGTCGTAGTGGATCAAGCCGCAGGGAGATGGATATAAATGAACGACAAAAATTTTAGTATTGTTCACGCCGAAGTCGTAACGCCGAAGGGAATCATTCATGACGGTGCGGTCATTGTAGAAGATGGCGTTTTGGCTTACGTCGGATCATCAGCTGGGGCTTTAGCGGAAATCCCGGCGGGTTTTGAAACCATCGATGCGAAGGGCAGCTATGTGCTCCCTGGCTTTATCGATGTCCATGTGCATGGCGCCATGCTGGAGGACTTCTCCTCCCCTAGCAAAAAGGGGCTCGACGCCATTACCAAGCTTCACTGCAGCCAGGGCACAACATCAATGCTAGCCACCACAATGACGCTTCCAAAACCGGTGCTGGATGGAGTGTTGGATGAGGTTTACCGTTATACGCAAAACGATATGCCTTACGCGCAGCTCGTCGGCGTCCATCTGGAAGGACCGTTTATTAGCCCGAAATGGCCTGGAGCCCAAAACCCGACTCATATCGTATTGCCTAACCGCGAATGGGTGGAAGAATGGGAGGAGCGTTTCCCTGGCTTGATCAAGCAGGTTACATTTGCTCCGGAACGTGAAGGCTCGGAAGAACTGATTCGATATTTACGTAAAAAAGGTATTGTTGCGGCAGCCGGACATACGGATGCAACCTACGAAGAGATTACAGAGGCAGCCAAGCTCGGACTTCATCACTGCGTCCATTGCTACAATGCCATGACACCGCTGCATCACCGCAAGCCAGGGACAGTTGGAGCCATTTTAAGCAATCCAGGTATCTCTGCTGAAATTATTGCGGATGGTGTTCATGTTCACCGTGCTGCGATCCAGCTTCTGGCAAATGTGAAGACAGACCACAACCTGATTCTGATTACAGATGCGATGTCGGCTGCCGGACTTGGTAACGGGGATTACATGCTCGGCGATTTGCCGGTCGTTGTGAAGGATAACGTATGTACGCTCAAAGAAAATGAAGGAACGCTGGCTGGCAGCACCTTAACGATGATTCGCGGCTTCCGTCATCTCGTTAAAGAAGTCGGCCTATCCATCGAACGGGCTTCCGAAGCAGCTAGCGGCAATCCAGCTAAACTGATTCGCATGGATCATGTTACCGGAGCGGTTGAGACAGGAAAACAAGCTGACCTTCTGTTGGTTGATCCTGAACTGGAGCTTGAACGTGTTTGGGTTAAAGGTCGTTTGTTCCAAGGTCAATCCAATTAATTTTCAAATGGACAATTTCTTTTAAATGACAAGAACCCTTCATCTTTTGAAAGGGTTCTTGTCTTTTTCGGGCAGTTGCCCGTCAAGTCACTTAGCGCGAAGTACCGCCTGTAAATCCTCCACCCGTACCACCGGTACGCATGCCAGCGCCAGTGTTCGGACTCGTAGGCGTATAACCATTAGGACCGGTCATCGTTCCTGTGCGTCCCGGGAATACACGTTGAATCATCAATTGAAATTCATCGATGACGTTGTGGAGAGTACCCCCGTTACGAGTTCCCATCGTGTAAGTGCCCATTCGTGATACGAATTCTCTATCACCGGAAACATAAACATTACGGATATGCGGAGCCGATTTTTTTACTGTAGCTTCGATACTATCTTTCAAATGCTGAGGAACATAATCGGTAATCGTCGGTTTATAAGCGCTGTAGTTATTGTAGCTGTAGCTGTTATAGTTGTCAGTGGTTAACATGTCGGCATTCGTGCCGGTTCCCGTAGTTCCTGTTCCAGTAGTCCCGATACCTCTGGTCACATTCGGTCCCATGTTGCTTGGGTACATCGATCCGGAACGGCTACTCATACCTGTGCCAAGACCCCTTGTATACCCGCTGTCAAGCGCCGCATTTTCAGTAGCGTTCATACCCGTTCTGCCCAAAAGGCCACGACCCAGCCCGTCATCACCTACACCGCGGGTTCCATAATCAGCACCGTAAGGGCCGGCGACATTAGTTGTTCCACGGCCAAAGCTTGTTGGGGTTTGCATAGTTCCGAAGTTAGTGGTACGGCCTGTAAAATTACCGTTCAGCGTCACAGCAACATAAGCGTCACGGTCCGTCAAAACAACATCCGCCGTCTTTACATCACGCATCTGTGCAACTGTATTGCTCAGCGCCCGGCTGTATCTAAGCGAACGAATACGTTCATCATGCCCGTGTCCGGCACTGCGCGTAAACATCCGATGACCGTCGGTCAGTGAGTTTACATCATAAGTGCGGGCGGTATTATTCCGAACATTTTGCGTCCGAACCTTATTGTCTCGGTTATATCCGCAACCGGCAATCCCCACCGTTCCGACAAGCAGTGCAGCGGATAGCGATAAATTTAGTACTTTCAATCCACGCATGAGTCATCCTCCATCCAATAAATTTATTGTTGATGATGTACATGCGTTAGAGTGCACCGCTCGCCGAAATGAAATTCAGGGAACTTCATCCGTAGTCGGAAATATAGAGCGTGACTACAGCTGAGATTAAATGGAACGAAGCATTTCAATAAATTGTCGGCAGTATTTGTCAGGGTGAAATTCATTCAGAACATGCTGCTGTGCCCTCTTTCTTATGCCTTCCCTAAACGAAGAATGATACATAAGCTCCCGAGCTTCCAGAACAGCCTGGCCAATGTCCCCAAGCGGGTATATTTTTCCGGTAACGTTATGAATGACACTTGATTGCACTCCATCGGAGTTGCTAGCCAGAACCGGGCAGCGGCAGCTCATCGCTTCCAGAATCGACAGAGGAGCCCCTTCTACTTTAGATGTGCAGCAAAACAGCCCTCCGGAATCTCCAATTTGTGAGAAATACGATACCATATCCTGATTAGGCACATTAGAACGAAGCTGCAGTGCTTTCGTTAATTGAAGCTGTTCTGCCAAGTGCACGAATTGCTTTCTTTCATCAGGGCGAGATAAATGATGATCCTCAAACATCCATACCTGGAGGTTCTCATAATAAAATAGTAAAGAATGGGCAATATACAAAAATTCACGCCAGTTTTTATTGTCCTCAATCCTTCCGATCCAGGCAAGTATGGGAAATTTAGGTCTTCCAGAAGGTCGATAGGCAAAAAAACGCGTATCAAAGCAATTATTATAATGAAACTGAGGAATCGTGCTGTAATAATTTCTGAACAAGGCGGCGATATGAGGCGTATTCGGATTCATTAAAGCCGAAGCATGAGCATGGACGGCTGATGCGGCTTCCCGCAGCTGCTTCTCTGCAGTTTCTACCGCCCCGTAGCCTTGAATTTCAAGGATTAGCTTCCCTTTGTACCCAAGCCTGCGAAATCGTTCAAAACTGGTATGGTCGGTCGTTACAACAATCGTATCGAAATTTCTTTCTTGAATAATACGGCGGATCTCCTCATCACTGTTCGTAATATACACCGGAAAATCCACCTTGTTTTGCAGTCCCGCTCCCCATTCATAATACAGGCATTCCGCCTGAATGCCATGTCTTCGTAACGCTTGACAGCGCTGGCGGTTAACCGTCTCCATTCCCCCGCTGGGTACATAAAAAACGAACAGGACACGGGCTGTCATATTTCACATAGCCGCTTGATTACGGCTGTATCCGGAATGGAATAATTGTTAGGCAGCTTGGAGGTAAGGGACTGCCACAAATCGGCATCCTCCAGCTCAACACCTGGAATGAGAGTATGGGGATTTTTAATAAATGGGAAAGAAGATAATAATGGATCTTGCATTGGTAAAAAAGCAGAGTCAGGATAATGATAATTGTCCGGCAGCTTTAGCACCAGTTCCGACCAGAACACCGTATCCACCTTGTCATATTGTTGAAAAGAAAACATTAGCCTCTCACCTTCTTTAGCGCTTGATCGTAAACCGAAAGAGTTCGTTCCAGGAGCGTATCTACAGACCACTGTTTATTCGCCCACTCCATACCTTGTTTGGATAAAGTCGCTCTCAGATTTGGGTCATTAATGATCCGGGTTAATTGCTGTGCCAACTGCTGGTCATTTTCAGTATCGAACAATAGCCCGGTTTTACCATGCAGGATCATTTCCGGGATGCCTCCAGCATTGGATGCAATTACCGGAATTCCGGCCAACTGAGCTTCCATAATCGAAAACGGCAGATTATCCTGAAGGGAAGGCAGCACCATAACATCACTTTGCTTTAGTAATGCAGGCACATCGTTGCGGTCACCAAGCAGGCTGATTCGGTCCGTCAAGCCGGCCTCCTGAACCCAATTTTCCACCTCGGTTCGAATAATGCCGTCACCTAACAGCCAGCAATGCCAGTGGATGTCCGAACTGATTCGCCCAAGAGCACGGATCAAAGTATGGTGACCTTTCACTGGAACGAGCCGAGCCGGACAGCATATGATAAAGCTTCCTTTTTTCACGACTGGCTGAGCCAAAGGAAGCGTAGTCCTGCGGGTAAATTCATCCACATCCAATCCATAAGGAATGATGTTAAATAAGCCGGAAGGTACCGCAAACTGTGACATTTCCTTCCGCAGCCATTCGGTGGGCAAAATCGTTGCATCAGCCGATACGCAGCCATAGTACTCCTCATCGGCAACATATTTCCAAGCCAGACTGTCCTTGCTTTCAATATTTCCGGCAAAAACATGCTCTTTGGCCAGCAGGCCATGGATCGTCGCTACCAAGGCTGTCGAAGCCGGCTTTACTCGCGATAAGGCTCGGGTCGATATGATGTCCTGTGTATGAATAATGTCGTATTGCTCCAAGTCAAACAGTACAGCAGCCAGTTCAAAGCAGTAGCGCTCAATATCCCGATAGCGGACCCATGGATCCACATGGGCCAGATAATTTTGATAGAAGCGAATGACCTGGTCATATACTACGCTTTTAATTTTCCATTTATTAACTATTTTCTCCCCGTCCACCATATAATAATGGGCCATATCTGGATGATGCGCCAGCACGTCGACATGATGCCCTCTTCGCTCCAACTCGCTTTTCAGCAGCCGAACATAAACATCGACCCCACCGACGTGAGGTAAATACCAGTAGGTGGTGAGCAATATTTTTTTAGGTGAGGTTAGCAAGGATGAAGTCAGAGATTCTGAATCAGTCAGCTCTATATCCTGGATCGGCTCGTGATCAACCTCGGCAGGAGATGCCGTTGTCAAAAAATATACCGCGCCTGCCAAGAAACAGTTTTTGTTCAATGCAGACACAGCGCCTACAGCTATTCGCGTCTCTTCTTCTCCGTAAATGACGGACAAGGATTGGCCGAATATTTCCGCTTCATCCCCGTTAAACTCATGAATCAGCTTCCCGTTCAGATCAAGCAGGTAAACCGCGCCAACCCTGGACCCTGCCAATACGGTCGGCAACCCTCCGCTTCGGCGGTATGGAAGGAGATCGGTACCGAGCTCCTGAAGTCCAAACCAGCCTTCTTTCTCCATAATGATCTTGTTTTGAATGAGAGAGAACACCGTAACTGCCCCGCCGCGAGTGTATTCACCTCCCGCTTTAGGAGAACCGATCAAAAGGTCCGGTATGCCGTCTTCGTCCATGTCAAATACGGCTAACTTACTGCCATGCTCATCATAGCTGCGTTTTCCTTTTGATTCATACAAGACCGCTCTGCCAGTCGTATAAACCAGCACACGTCCATTATGAGTCAGCCCGGGGTCGGAAAAACGGGGGGCACTTATGATCAGCTCATCCTGGCCATTTCCGTCTACATCACCGGCCGCCAGCGACAAACCAAACCCTTCTTGGCTGGAGCCGTTCCATTGTTCCAGAATAGAGTTGTCCCGGCCGGAAAAAACGGTGACTCTTCCGTCCCTATCCGCGCCATTAGGATCCAGGTTGTGTGAGGAGACAGCTATATCCGGAATTCCGTCCCTATTCCAATCCAGTACCGCAAGGGCTGCGCCCAGCCGAGCGTAATTCTCATCCCCTTCAAGCTTGGAAAGCAATTGACCCGTTCGTCCGGAATATATGAAGACCTTGCCGCACTCCAGCAGAGAACTCGAGCTGGCACGCGGGGCTCCAATAATAATCTCCAAGTTTCCATCACCGTTAATATCCGCTAACCCCAGCGCTGATCCGAAACAATCGCCGTAGTGGTCTCCGCTTAAGGTGTAAATCAGCTTCAAATCGTAGGAATAAATATATACTTTGCCCATGTAATAATGGGGGATAGGATTCACTCCATCCTCATCCTCCATGTAAGTTGCCGTACTGGCCGATATGATCCATTCATCCAAACCATCCCCATTAATGTCTCCAGAAAGAATCACATCGCCGAATCTATCATGCTCACGTTCGCCTTCAAGACGCCCTCGTAAATAGAATGGCAGTTGGTTGCTCATAGAATAGCTAATCCCCCCTTTATATGATGACGTCAAGCTTGATCGGCTCAGATGAATTGACGCTGATTTTAAACGTCTTCATCCCCAACGCCATCGCTGATATGCCTAATTCATAATTTCCCTGCTGAAGATTGCGGATTTCAAATGTTCCCTCCGGCCCGCTTGTTGTACTGAGAAGAACGACGCCCGCCATATCAAGAAGGTGGATATGGGCATGCGCAGCCGCTCGTCCGGTCTGCCCGTCAGCAATCTTGCCTGACAATGTGGCAGCAAGCGGGCTTGAAGGCTGGGCAATTTCACCCTCATCAGCCAAATATCCTGCGATCAGGCTCGAGGTGAAATCCTGAATCTGCACCGGAAACGACTGCGCGGATACAGCTTTCTTGTATACCTCAAGAGTCTGCCGCAGCATGACCTTGTCGTTCCATACTGCTAAGGCGTGCTCCCGTGCGGCCACGGCCATTTTGCTTCGCAAATCGCGATCCTCTACCAGCAACAGCAGCTTTTCGAATAAATCAATAGCATTGGCCGGTTCCACTAAGAAGCCGTTCCTGCCGTCTTCCACCATTTCCACGATTCCGCCGATACAGCTGGAAACGACCGGTTTGCCGAGGCTTTGAGCTTCAATGATAGAAAATGGCAAATTGTCCTGAAGAGAAGGAAGTACAACGATATCTGCTTTGGCGATCAGCTCCGGCACATCATGGCGTTTGCCCCAAAAATAAACATGGTTTTGCAGCTTCAGTTCCTCCACCTGTCGCTCTAAGTCCTGACGCATCACCCCGTCGCCGATCAACCAGCAAACAACATTTTCGTGTTGTTTTGCCAGCAGTCTCATCGCCTCCAGCAAATATCCATGCCCTTTGATGGCGACCAAGCGGGCTGGACAAGCGATAATGATGCTCTTTTTTTCCAGCGAAGACACCGTTAGCCCTTGACGTTCTATGGAGACCAAATAATTTTCATAGATATCCTGGTCTAAACCATATGGAATAATATAAGAGCACGGATGCTCTATCCCAAAAGTAGAGAGTTTATCTGATAGCCATTGGCTGGGCAGGATTAGACAATCGGAAGACATAGAACCAAAGTATTCCTCCAACGATAGATAGTGCCGCTCCAGCGGAGACCGTACCAAAATCTCGTCATTTGCCATCCATTCCGCAGCCAGACAGCCGTGGATCGTCGCGACAAGAGGAACATGCGACGGTTTGGCTCGCCGACACACAAAGGTAGAGATGATATCCTGCGTATGAACCAGATCATAGTTCTGCAGAGAGATTTGACGAAAGGCCAGTTCAAAAGCATATTTCTCGCTCTCCCGCCATAACAACCATGGACTATACGGAAGATTTCGGCTTTCATAGTTGGCCTTCACTTCTGCTTCCGCTTGTGTGCGAAAAGTTTGCTTCTCCAGAAGCTGGCCGTTACCCACCAGATAATATTGCAAAAGGTCGGGATGCTGTGCTAGAATTTCCACCCGATGTCCAACCTCTTCCAACCTGGTACGGAGGATGCCAAGATAGGTGGATACTCCTCCAATGTGCGGAAACGGCCAATAAGTGGCCAATAAAATGTTCAAGCTAGCTCTCCTCCTTTTTTCCCTTGCAACATGAGCTATGGTTTAAAGAAAGACCACGAGACGGACCGTCTGGTGGTCGTAAGAGATTAGCTTCTCTTTTTTCTATCTCTCGGCATCTGTAATGACCTATATGCCTGATTATTTTCACCGTTCTCATCAGGCTCAATTTCTTCCTCGACAGCATAGTTTGCCATTACATCGTATACTGCAGGCTCAGGCAGTTCGTGAAAATACATATCTTTGAATTCATCTTTGAAAGTATTGAGCTGGGTGAAGGGAACGTACGGGTTCACATTGTCCGTAATGTTTCCCGTTCCGGGTCCCGTTCCCGGTCCCGTACCCGGACCGGTAAATAGTCCTGAACCAGGCGGTTTGTTGAGCCACATAAAAAACGGTCTGGTTCTAAAAATGCCCCTTTCCTCCTGTTCCTGGAGGTAAGCAGCTTTTTTCTTATTGCTCAAATATCCCGGGATCATGTCATGATAAACAGGAGGAATTTTAGCCAACATGGCTTCGAACGTTTCACTTTCCTTTACTCGTCGTTCTTTTCTAAACATTCTATTCATCTCCTTTAAATCAACAAAATCTAGCGAATCATTTACTTGTTACGCTAGACAGTATATTCAGCAGACATAGATTGGTATGGACAATAGTTCGAATGTGAAAAACAATAGTCAAAAAAAAGGCCAAGCCATATCAGCTCAGCCCTTCCATCGTCATTTTATTCGAGTTTTGTGTTTAATGGCCGATTTTTTAATCAGGCGTAACTTCTTCGGACAGTCTGGAAATCGTGTCCGGATGGAGCACGGACCCGATTCCTTCATCCGCTTCTACGCGTCTCCACTCAATTCCGAAGTCAACGGGATCCGTACCCGCCTTTAATACATGAACAAAGGCCGGATCAGGGACGACGTTTTCATCCGGTATAACGAACAATTCCTGAGCATCGCTTGTGATCGGCCAGGCATGTTCAGGCCCCTGAGCAGCACCAATTGCAGCTTCGGCAGGTATGCTCGCCGCAGGAATCCCTTCCGGCTGAGCAGCCGTCAAATTCGGAATACTTGGAGGAACTGACGAAACAGCTGTTGCCGCAGAGACTTCATTTGCCGGAGCTTCGACTGGCACCCCAAGTGCCGTTGCGTCTGCCGGGCCAGTCAAAGTAAACTGTTCGGGACTGCTCTGTCCCGGTAATTCCTTAGGTAATATCGCACCGACCTGCTCTAACAACGAAACCGCATCGGCTGCCAGAGGAGCAACCGCTGCGCTGTCCGGACTCAAGTCAGGCCTTAAACCGCCTTCAGGCGTCAGGGACGCGGGACTACTCGGCTTCGCTTCTTTCGCTGGATTCCCTGCTTCTGGCCTTGCTCCGGGTCTATTAAGCGGCGGATGAACCATAGGCAGCGATATTTTACCTGATGCTGTTCGCGTCAGCCCCTTATTGCCTCGAGTTAGTTTCGATCTACCTCGAAGCATCCTCCGGCGAAGCAGCAGCTTCTTCCCCTGTCTTCTTTGCTTAATCCGTCTTTTCTTTCTAACAATTAAACGGGATTTCCTTTGATTAAGCCTGTGATTCCTTTTCGGGCGTGTTCTTTTTTCCGGCTCGGTCACTACTACCGATACCTTGCCCATATCAATCGCTTTTGCTTTACGCTTAAGGGCGCTTCCTTTTTTAATGGCCCGATGATGAGTCACAACGGTCAACTTGCTTTGAATACGGGGTAAACCAGCGCTCATACTTTTGTTCCCTCCCTATATGAGGTGGGCGGTTTGGTTACAGCGTCATATACTTTCAGCGTTTTGTCCATCATCGTTTGAATCGACCAATGTTCCTTTGCCCACCGTTTAGCCTGCTCACCGAGTCGATTGTGCAATCGGCTATTCTCCAGCACCTTGCGAAGATTGCGGAACAGCGGTTCACTTTGCCCCGCGGGACACACCAAACCTGTAGCCCCGTGATTAACCATCTCAGGGATTCCGCCAGCATCGGATACTACCAGTGCCTTTCCGGCAATCTGCGCCTCTATTATGGAAAAGGGAAGATTATCCTGAAGACTTGGAAGAACAAAGACATCCGCTTGCTGGAGCAGCTCAGGTACATCCGCTCTCGATCCTAAAAACTGAACATGCTCGCTTAGTCCCATATGTTTGCTCTTCATCCTCAGTTCATTCTCCAGCGGACCATCTCCCAGCAGCCAGCACACCCAATCATCGCGGACCTCCTTCAGCATGGAGAGCGCTTCGAACAACACCTTATGTCCCTTTACCTGCACCAAACGGGCAGGGCAAATCAACACTTTCTTTTCCGATTGTCCCTTTTCCTTTCTGGCTCGATTTATTCGCTGCTGAAAGGAAGCGATATCCATACCATAGGGGATCACTTGCAAATGCCTTCCAGGAACCGCAAATTCCGTCATGGCAAGAGCTTTAAGCCATTGGGTAGGGACGATGGTCGCGTTGCTTGACATCATTCCGTAAAACTCCTCCGCCGCCGCATATTTCCACGACAGCGTGTCTTTACCCGTTACTTCGCCAGTGTGAATAAACTCCGTAGCCAAACAGCCGTGGATCGTAGCCACCAGAGGGGTCCCTTTTGGCTTGACACGCCAGAGCGCCCGGGTCGATACGATATCCTGCGTATGAATCAGATCATACTTCTGCAGACCGAAAGCCGAAACTGCAGCTTCAAAACAGTATCTTTCGATATCTCTCCACCTGATCCATGGATCAACGTGCTTCATCTGCTGCTCATAATAGGCATAAACCTTCTCATAAAGTTGGTCCTTTATTTTGGCTTTCACCAAAGTCCGCCCGTTATTCGGCATATAGTAATGCTGCATATCTGGATGATGGGCGAAGACATCCACTTGGTGGCCGAGCCGCGTAAGCTCGCTCTTCAGCATATCCACATACGTAGATACCCCGCCCACATGCGGTAAATAAAAATAGGTTGTCAACAGTATGTTCATGCTCCCAGCCCTTCCTTATCGGAACTCGCTTTATTCTATGTATTTACCCACTCATCCGACAGGGACATTTAACTATTTCGCAAAAGGATGAGCACGGCGCATTCCTCTATACGAATCTATTTACCCGGCATGATATACTACCATTTTTTCTATTACGGGTACTTCTATCTATATCAATGAAAGACTCTCCTGAGTAGGATATACCGACTACAAGAAAAGGAGTGAAAACATATGAATCAGGCAAAAGCCAGCATCGCCGTAATCGGACTTGGTTACGTCGGACTACCTTTAGCTGCCCTGTTCTTAGAGAGTGGTCATACTGTCTATGGAATTGATGTAGATGCTAGTAAAATTGCCAAACTAAAAAGCCAGCAGAGCTATCTATCCGATTTTACCTCAAAGGATATTCGAGCGATGTTTGCTGGCGGCCGATTCCACGTCAGTGAATCTTTTCGTGAGATTGACCGTGCCGACGCCATCATCATTTGTGTGCCTACCCCGCTGAACGCACAGTTTGAGCCGGATCTAACTTATGTACGAAGCGCGATGAAGAACGTATTGCCTTATTTGCGCAAAGGGCATTTAGTCGTATTGGAAAGCTCGACTTACCCCGGTACGACGGAGGAGGAGCTGCTCCCGATGATCCAGTCAACAGGACTAGTGATCGGTCAATCCGTGTTTCTAGCCTATTCGCCTGAGCGTATCGATCCAGGGCCGCATCAAAGCTCCCTGCAGCTTATTCCGAAAGTGCTTGGAGGGGTCACGGAAAAATGCACTGAAACGGCCAAAGCAGTATATGGAAGCATATTTAACGAGGTAGTCGTCGTTTCCTCCCCCCGTGTCGCAGAGTTTACGAAGCTATTGGAAAACTGCCAAAGGCTCATCAACATTTCCTTCATAAACGAGTTGGCCGTCGTCTCCAAGAAGATGGACATCAACCTGTGGGAAGCTATTGAGGCCGCCAGCACAAAGCCATACGGCTTTACGCCTTACTATCCCGGGCCCGGAATCGGCGGACACTGCATTCCGGTAGACCCTCTTTACTTGCAATGGAAGGCAAAACAGTATGGCATTGATCTCAAGTTCATCGATTTGGCGCATCAGGTCAATGAGTCTATGCCGGATTACGTCGCGCAAAAGGTTAGTCAACACTTGGCTGCTCTAAAACCACTCAATGAAAGCAAAGTGTTTGTTCTCGGGGTCACCTATAAAAAAGACGTTAATGATCTGCGCGAATCGTCCGCGATTCCTATTATTGAGAAGCTCCTTGCCGCAGGCATCAAGGTAAGCTTCCACGATCCCTTTATCAACCGAATCGAAGTAAGTGGACATAGCCTGGACGGAATCGCACTTACCAAACGGAACATTCAACAGCATGACTGCCTGTTGATTTTGACCGATCACTCCTCAATTTCCTATGGATCCCTTGCCTCGTTCTCTCATCTTATTTTTGACACCCGCAACGCTATGAAAATGATTGAGGACCGGAAAAATATCATTTTGATTTGATAACAGACCAATCGAGGTGAAACCTAAATGAATATTCTGGTAACCGGTGGGGCCGGGTTTATTGGCTCCCATCTGGTAGAACGCCTGCTGCAGCATGGGCACAACGTATGGACACTGGACGATATGTCTACCGGTAACCTGCATTTTTTGGACGAAGCTACCGAAAATAACCGTCATTCCATGATTTATGGCTCAGTCACCGACAAGTATTTGCTTAAGGAACTGATGGAACATTGCGATGTTGTTTTTCACTTGGCGGCGGTGCTTGGTGTGAAAAATACGGTAGAGAATCCACTAAAGGTCATTGAGGGCAACATCGACGGAACTCGAAACATTCTGGAGCTCGCTTATCATAACAAGATGAAAGTTGTGTTTGCTTCTACTTCGGAAATATATGGAAAAAATAGCCAAATCCCTTTCGGGGAAGATGCTGATCGCGTTTTAGGCGCTCCTTCCATCCATCGCTGGTGTTATGCAACGGCCAAAGCGATCGATGAGCATCTATGCTTTGCATATGCCGAGAAAGGGCTTCGCGTCTCCGTAGTTAGATACTTCAATGCCTATGGCCCAAGACAAACCTCTTCCCAATACGGAGGAGTCGTAGCGCGTTTCATAAAAGCGGCGCTTCTCAATCAGCCACTGGAGGTTTACCATGACGGCTCTCAAATTCGCTGCTTTACTTTTATACGGGACACAGTGGAGGGTACACTTTCCGCAATGGGCAATCATGCGAATGGACAGGCGTTTAATATCGGCTCCGAGCACGCGATCGCAATTCGCGATTTAGCGCATAAAATTAAGGATTTGACCGGTTCCTCATCACCTATCGTTTACATTCCTTACGCTACGGCCTACGGCCCTGGGTATGAGGATATGCCCGTAAGAATGCCGGATTTGACCCGATCCCGGAGCATCTTGCATTACGATCCATCCGTTTCCCTTGAAGAGGGCCTTAAAATGTCCATTGAATGGTTCAAACAGCAGATGAAGGATGAGGGGATGTAAATGAAGGCTATCGTTACCGGCGGTGCAGGATTCATCGGCTCCCATCTGGTTGAAGCCCTTATCGCTGAAGGTGCTGAGGTCCATGTCATCGACAACCTGTCAACGGGCAACATCAATTATCTGCCCAAGGGTGCTTCACTACATCCTTTGGACATTCAAAGCGAGAAGGCTGCCGATACAATCAGGCAGCTTTCTCCCGATATCGTTTTTCACCATGCGGCTCAGGTCGATGTTCAGCGCTCCGTGATGGATCCCGGCTATGACGCCGCCATCAATATCGCAGGAACCGCAAATATCCTGCAGGCTTGTGTCCACTCGGGGGTAAAAAAGATCGTTTACGCTTCCTCCTGCGCTGTTTACGGGGAGCCGAAAACCGCCCTCATTCACGAGCAGGACCCTGTGCAGCCGATCTCCTTCTACGGAATTTCAAAGTATACGCCTGAAGCTTATTTACGGGTATTCCACCAACTTTACGGTCTGAACTATACGATTTTGCGTTATGCCAATGTTTATGGACCTAGACAGACCCCTAAGGGAGAGGGAGGTGTCGTGTCAATCTTCCTGGATCGAATTCGCAAGGGTACTCCGCTCGTGGTTTATGGGGACGGTGAGCAGACCCGCGACTTCGTGTATGTCAAGGATGTGGTCAGGGCGAATCTCGCTGCAGCGCACCAAGGTGACAGTCAAATTATTCAAGTTGGGACGGCGCTCCCGACTTCGGTAAATGAGCTTTTAAGTTCACTCCAACGTATTCATGGAGAGCAGCTGCACGCCGTCCATCGGCCTGAACGCCCTGGGGATATTCGGCATAGCTGTCTGAGCAACATCCTCGCCTACAAGGTTCTCGGCTGGAAACCGAGATACGACATTAACCGCGGATTGCAGGAAACGTATCAGTATGTGATGAACCAGTACTGAAACCTATGAAAAACAACTAGGCTGCCACGGCGATCCAAGCAGCCCAGTTGTTTTTCAAATATTCATCCGAGATAGGATTTGCGTCATCGATTCCCTAAAGCGGTTCTGTGTGAACGCGTATTCCTGCTGGATTTGTTCTCGGTGCTGCAACGTTCCCATTCCATCATGCCAGCGGTAAGCCGTTAGCGACTCGTTCAGGAAAGGAAAATGGACCCCTTTCTGTATCACCCTATACCAGAAGTCCAAATCATGAGTATATGGGAGCGATTCGTCAAATAAACCTACACTGGAAAACAGGTCCCTTCGCATCATGACGGTACAGCCGTTCACCGGATTCGCATTTAGAAAGGAGCGATAAAACATAGTAGTGCTGCGTAGCATGTTCGCCGGCGCAACGTTGTATTGCGTTACGTTTCCGCCGCCGTCGATATAATGAAAATTGGTGTGGGATATGGCTGCGCTCTGCTGCTGCATAAACGAGACCTGCCGACTGATTTTCTCCGGATAAAATAAATCATCCGAGCTGAGCCAGGCGATATATTCCCCGCTCGCGTGCCGTATACCGTGGTTGAGAGCGGAAGCCGTCCCGCCATTCGCTTTCCCGAGATAATGGATGTAAGGGCGATAAGGGGCTAACCGCTTTGTATGGCAGGTGGACCCGTCATCAACGACGATGATTTCGACCGGGTTGTAAGTTTGCTGCAGCGCGCTGTTTACGGCCTGCTCTACGTACGGGCAATTGTAAAAAGGAATAATTACCGTAACCTTCGGTCTCATCGGAGTTCTCCTTTCGTACCACGAAAATAGTTCATAACATCGTTTAATGAAGTCTGAAATGGAATAAGCGGTCTCCAGCCCAGTCCCTGTAAAAAGGATGGCAGCACCGGCGCAAGGTTCCCGTCCGGCGGCGCTGCGGCTGTGTCCGAATCCCCCCACTCCAGATTAATCCGGCCTTTTGCGATTCTCTGAATCACTTCAGCCACCTCCTGAAGGGTACGCTCCACTCCGCTGCATACCGGATACTCCTTTCCGCTATCCCCGTAAGCAAGCAGATAGCCATACGCCCGGACAGCGTCGCGCACATCGAGAAAATCCCGCCTTCCTGATCTCGATGACAGCCGGAAAGGCTCCCCTGCTGTTCCAAGCTCCGCTTGAGCCAGCCTGCGGCCGAGCAGGGAGCAGATTCCCGTGGAAGGACCTGGGCCGATCAAATTAGACGGCTCCGCAACCATAACATCTTGGCCGAACAGTCCATTCCAAGAAAGGGAAAGCACCTTTTGCAGGCTTTTACTCAGACTATAGGGATGAGGCGGACGGTAGGGCGGCCCCAGCGGGACGGATAAACGGGACCCTGCCACTAGCACGCGGCATGCTGAATTTGCTCTCAGTGCTTCAAGCAGGTACAGGAGGGAGAAAACATTGGTTTCCATATACAGCAGCGGATTGTTCCAGGATTCGGGGACCGAGTTCTTCCCTCCGAGATGCAGCACGTAATGAGGTGCTATTTTCTGAACGACTTCGGTGATCTGACGTGGATCAAGCAAATCGCACGCATAGTAGCGAACCCCGGGGAAATCGCTATCCGGGAGCGTTTTGTGAGTGAGACCGGCTACCTGCATGCCAAGATTGGCAAAATATCGACAAGCGTGCATTCCGGTAAAGCCCGTGGCGCCTGTAATGAGAATTACGCGACCACGGAGCGTTTTTCCCTCATCCATTGTTCCAACTCCTTCAGCATATCCCGGTAATGCGGCACCTCATAGCTCCAATCGCTCCGGGTCTGCACCAGGGTCCGGTCCTGAACCGGCTCTTCGCTCGGTAATACGTTTACCCCTTGCAGACCCCATATCTCCTGAAGCAAAAGCAGCAGGTCATGCTTGCTAATGGCTTCAGGGTGTGCAAGATGGATGAGACCCGACACAGAGGAGGTGAGGAGAGCGTCGATCGCTTTTGCCAGCTCAAGCGTAGTTACGCCGTTCCACATCACTTTGCGGTATCCTGAAACGGTTCCTTGACAGTGCATAAACCACTCCATTAGGCCAATACCGCCTGTGCGGATCTCAGGCCCGATGATCGAGGTGCGAACCGTCACATGACGTGGCGCCCGGACCTCACCGAGCGCTTTCGTCAATGCGTACACACTGGTTCCATCCGGCATGTCATCCTCGCGGTAGCAGCCGCGGTTTCCTGAAAATACGCAGTCCGTACTGATATGGATCAGCCTTGAGCCGACTTGATCCGCAGTTCGGGCAAGGCGGTGCGGCAGAAAGCCATTAATGTGATACGCACCGACTCTATCCTTTTCCGCAAACTGATTCAATATGCCGATCGCATTGATCATCACATCCGGCCGCACCGCCTCTACGACCTTCTCAACCATCATGCAGTCCGAAGCGTCAACGACGAGCGCACTGGAATCAAGCGGATCCCGGCTTGTGTAAAATACGGTATGGCGGCCCTGACGCTTGAAATACTCCACGAGCATGTGGCCGGCCATCCCGTTTCCGCCCAAGATTAACAGCTTCATGACAGGAACCCCCCACGCTGCAGGATTTTCCGAATCTCCTCTTTCGTCATCAGGTTATGAGCGGAGCTGAAGCTGCTGAAGGAGACGTGCGGGCAATGCTTGTAATGCTCCTTAAGCTCAGGGATGTTAATCGTTGGTAGAATGACAAGGTACTGCTCGTCATAAACGACTGTAGACAGGCTTTCAAACTCGCTCATCAAAATTTCGTGGATTTTCTCCCCGGGACGAATTCCTCGCTCTACAAGCCTTACATCCTGCAGGCCGGAATCCTCGATCAGCACCTCCGCCAGATCGACGATTCGGCAGGTCGGCATCGTCATGACGAAGATTTCCCCGCCCAGGCTTTCAACCGATGCCTTAAACAGCAAAGAGATGGCATCCGGCAACGTAAGGAAGAAACGGGTCATATTGATGTCCGTAATGGAAACCTCGCCTTTTTGACGGATTTGATCCTTGAATAGATGGACGACGCTGCCATTCGTCCCCAGCACATTGCCGCCGCGCACCGTAACGAACCGCGTTTTCCCGCGGAGCAGGTTCGCATATACGATCAATTTTTCGCCTATGGCCTTGGTCATGCCGTAAAAGTTCGACGGATTGGCAGCCTTGTCGGTCGAAATATATATCAACTTCTCCACATTGTTCTCAATCGCCGCTTCGATCACATTTTGCGTGCCGATCACATTCGTCTTCAGCGCCTCGTAGGGCTGATCCTCGCAGACCGGTACATGCTTCAGAGCCGCAAGATGGAACACGTAATCGACGCCCTGACAGGCTGTTAACAGCGCCTCTTTGTCGCGAATATCTCCAATGCAAAAGCTAAGCCGCTCATTCTCAAATTCCCGGCTCATCGCCACCTGAGTAGACTCGCTTCTGGAATAGATGATGACCTCACGCGGCTGCTGTGGGAGAAGCTGCGCAACTAGCTCATGTCCCCAAGAACCGGTGCCGCCGGTGACCAAAATACGTTTATTTTCAAACATGCCGTTTCCCTCCAAGCAGAAATTTGACAACCTTTACCGACACGTCCCTGGCTAGATATCCTTCCGGTCGCTCCCACTCACGCGGAAGCTCCCCAATAACTGCAGCGGATCGCAAAATGCTGTCCGCATCGAGTCCTGAAACGATATTGCTACCGCAATCGACCGTTTCAGGTCGTTCCGTCGTACGCCGTAGTGTCACAGTCGGAATTCCCATGATGCAGCATTCCTCCTGCACCGTACCGCTGTCCGTTAACGCACAATAGGCGTGGCGTTCCAGCTTAACGAAGTCAAAGAAGCCAAACGGCTCGTAATACTCAACAAGCGGATGCATGCTTAGCTTCAACTCCTCCGTCAATTTCGAGCGGGTCCGCGGATGTATGCTGCAAATGAGGCGTTTCCCAAAGGCTTCCGCAACCTTGCTCAGGCCCTCCATTATTTCCTGCAGGTTCGCTGGCTGATCTACGTTCTCCGCCCGATGCACGGTGACTAAATAATAGTCGCCCCCTGTAAGCTTCAGCCGTTCAAGAATATCGCTACCTGCAATCTGCTGCTCATAATGCTGGAGCACCTCGTAAATCGGGTTTCCGGTCAAAACGATGCGATGGCTTGGAATGCCTTCAGCGAGTAGATTATTTTTACTTTGCAGCGTGTATGGCATGTTTATGGAAGAGATGGTGTCGATGATTTTGCGGTTCTTCTCCTCCGGCACCTCCAAATCGAAGCAGCGGTTTCCCGCTTCCATATGGGTTACCGGGATCCCCATTCGCTCAGCCAGAATAGCGCATAAAGCGCTGTTTGTATCCCCCAGCAGCAACACTCTATCCGGACGCTCATCCTGCAAAATCCGCTCTACTTGCGAAAACATAGCGGCGAGCTGCTCTCCTAAAGTAGACTGACGGTCCTGAAGGACATAATCCGGGTGTCTAACCCCGAGCTCTTGAAAAAAAATATCGCTTAAACTAGCGGTAAAATTTTGCCCTGTATGCACCAAAATGTGCCGATCCGCGTACTGGTCCAGCAGAGGAATAATTAGGCTCAGGCGAATGATCTCAGGGCGGGTGCCCAAAATCGTCATAATTTTCACGTTCTCACTCCCTGGTGTGTATGGTTTAACGACGAGAGCGCCGGGCGGATGCCAAACGTCCACGTCCCTTCCTCCTTTGTGCCCGGGCTTTTGTCACGGCAGCTCGGCGGAGTGATCTTAGACGGCGTTTTCGTATCGACTTTGAACGCCCCTTCTTTCTAGCGGAGCGAAGCCGACTTAGTTTCTTGTTTGCCTTTTTCATACGCAGCCTGCTCCTTCTCCGTACGACGATAGGGCTTAACGCGCTATCCACTGCGACCGGTATAGGTGTCCCTGATATCGAAGAATCGCCGGGCGATTCATTCACACTCTGAAGGTCGTTTTCGGGGGAGGGCACAAGACCATCCACACGTCTCACCATTTCTAGAAACCGTCCCATATACGCCGCCGGACCAAACGCCGACTCCACCTGAACCCGATTTGATTCACCAACCAGCTTCATCGTCTCTGGCGAGGCAAGCAGCTCCGATATTTTTGCCGCGAGTTCCGGAGTTTCCCCCGTCTTCACGAGATAAGCATCGTTCCCCGTCGCATTAAAAATTTCCTGTAGCCCCCCGGAGGCATAGGCAATGACCGGTTTGCCAAAGAACATCGCTTCCATCGCGGTCATCCCGAACCCTTCGCTGACCAGGCTTGGAATGACCGTGATATCCATGGCGGAGTATGCTGCTTCTATACTCTCTTCGTGATTGATGAAAACAATCGGCCGCCCCGTCGCTTCGGCAGCCTTCCGCCGAAGCGAACGATAAAATTCGCGGTCCACTTCTCCTCCTATGATCACGAAGCGGACTTCCGGATAACCCCGCGCGACCTCAAGCGCAGCCTGAATAAAATGCTCCGGCCCTTTCTGAGCGATCAGAAAGGAGGAAATGTAGCCGACAACCGTCTCGCCAGGACGAATCCCCCATTCGCGTCGTTTGCTCTGCCGAAGCTGAGGCCACAGCTTGGGATGAATGTCCCCGCCATCCCATGAAGGGAACAGAAGGCCCAGCTTATCCCCCGATTCTCCTTTTCGGAAAGGCAGCAAAGTGGTTTCGGAAATGCCTATAATCAAGTCGCTATGCCGTTCGATCAATTGGGTCGCTTGTTCTGTATATGGGTTATCCGCCACGAATTCGGTAATATGCCACACGACAGGAATGCCGAGCGATTTTGCGGCCATCGCCGGTACAATATTTACGGACGTATTGACAAACACGACATCGGGACGCTGCTCCGTTAACAGCTTAATAACATGGGCCGCCTCTTTTCCTCGCATCATCTCTTCTGCATCCCGGGTCAGATTCTCATAAGGGGAGCACATGCCATATAGCAGAGGAGCATCCCTTATCATCGTCATGAGACCTGCTTTTCGCGCCAGGTAAGTCAATCTTCCTTCCTGAGGAGCCACCAAGGTACAGTCAAAATGAGCGGAAAACCGCTTAGCCAGAAAAAGCAGCAGCTTCTCGGCGCCGGTTATATTGCGCAGATTACTGACATGTGTAAATAGAAACAGCTTCTTTCGCCTAGACACAAGTCTTCACCTCCCTGTGAAGATCCTTCAGACCTTTACCCGAAAATGTAGCGCAATAGCTCATCAAGCCGGTTGCTGTACGTGTGGTCCCGATATGTTCGCTCCAGAGCCCGCAGAGCGATTTCGCGTCTTTCCTGCTCGTGAGTTAAATAGAACTGAATTTTCAGGAGTAGTTCCTCCGGGGAAGAGAATGTTTCGATTTCCTTTCCGGGAGTATAAAATAAAGCTAAATCATCGCGGGCATCCACCAACTGCAGCGTGCCACAGGCTGATATTTCAAAGGTTCTGGGATTCGGTGATACAGCCAGTATCCCGGCTGTGTTATTGTTCACTGTCTCCTCAAAGGGGGAGCGGTGCAGGTTCAAAATGATTTTTGTACCGCTATATACCTCAGCCGTTTCCGCTGGTCCCATCCACTTGCCGAGTTCGATATGGTCCTGAAACTGGGGGTATTCCGGCAGCCGATCCCACCAAATCCCGTTGATCATCAATCCATGTGCTATGAGTTCGCCGATGATTGGCTGCAGGAACTGCACCCGGTTCCAGTAAGCCGAGCCGATGAAGCTAAGATTTCTGCGGACCGGCGACCGAGATAAGGTGGGGCGATAATGCTCCGTATAAGCTGCAAACGGCAAATAGTGCACATGGGCGCAGCCTGCATTGCTATAAAGATCCACACAATTCCGCTCCAAAGTAAACACATAATCATAATGAGACGCTAGACTTACCGTAATGTCCGTGTAGTAAGGATCATCCGTTAGCCATACAGCTGTCGGAATACCTTTTGCTCGAACCGCATCGATCTGCTCGGTCGGCATTTCCATGCCATCCAGCACCAACACCAGATCAGGCCGAAGTCCGGTGACTAAATCAGAGAGAACCTGGCCTTGCTCGTATATAAACAGCTCAGACACTAGGGTTTGCAGCGTTGCCGAAATCGCTTCGTCGATCGGAGCATAAGGAAAACCTTTGCCCGATCCGACATACAATATCTTAAGGTTGCGAACGGGGAAAGGAGGTCTTTCCTGCTGAATGATAACGCTGGCCCGGCCGCGCAAATACCCTTCCTCGTACCCTACCTTCAGACCCGCTGTTCGACCAAGCTGCGACGGATCAGCAGCCCCATTTCCAAAAGCAGCGATTGCGGATACTGCCAATTTCTCTGTCAACATGCCGTCACTCCTTCAATTTTGTACGTTTTAATCCGATTGACGAAAACCTATCAGGAAACTGTTTCAAGAAGCAGGTCAATCCGACCGACATAGTTATGGTTGAGGCGTGTCGTCCAGAGCGAGCGCCAGGCGACTATGTTCCGTTCCGTCTCATGCTCCAAATAATAGGCAATTTTGCTTACCAGCTCCGCAGTATCGCCAAACGTTTCCATATCGTAGCCAGGTCGATAATGCTTCGGAAGATCAGCGCGAACGTCTGAAATCTGAAACGCTCCGCACGCTGCAATTTCATATGTCCTAGGATTGATGGAACCACCCGTTATATTGAGTCCGTTCCGATTGTCTTGCCCCGGTGTCGATGGGCGGTGCAGATTAATGACGATCTTGGAGCCGTTGTAATAGGATACCGTTTCCTCGGGCGGTATCCAACCGCTCCGAATGAACCTTGACAGGCGCTCGTAGTTTGTCAAGCGGTCCCAGTGTCCTCCGGCGATCAGCACTTTTTTATCCTGCAGGAACTCCGCCATTTGGTCGAAAAGCTCCACCCGGTTCCAAAAGGCGTTGCCGATAAAGCAAACGTCAAATTGATAACCGGATCCCGTTTCTACCGGGCGGAACAGTTGCGGATTGGCTGCGAGCGGAAGATAGTGAACCTGCTGACAGCCGGCGGATCGATAGAGCGGTACGCATTCCATTTCATGCGTAAACACCACATCGTAATAGCGGCACAGCCGATACGTGTCCTCTGTAAAATAAGGGTCGTCGACAAACCAAACGACCGTGCGGATGCCCATCTCGCGGATTTGGGCGATTTGCTGGACATGATTTTCCGGGAACACGTGAAGGGCGTTCATCACCAGCACCAGATCGGGACGACGGCTGGCCGCTTCCTCGAGCATCGTTTCCGGACGCGCGACAATACATTCTTCGGTCAGCTCGTATAGAGCATTTATAACTCCCGCATCAATCGCCTCAAACCCTTGGGGAACATAAAGTACGCGAATGCCTCTTTTCCGGGGAGACACTGGAGTAACACGATCGAGAACAGCCTGACAACCGCCGTAACGGTATCCCTCCCTATATCCGGCCTGGTAAGCCTCTCCTCTGTTTTCTCTCTCGTTTCTCAAGTTCTTCATCCTATCTATGTGGATTTCCTGGGTCTTAATAAATATATGCTGGGTGGACACGTGCATCATGGACGACTACCCGGAAGCCGGATAAATTGGCGAATGTCATCAAGCAAAACGTCTATTTTGGCGTGCCCGACAGTCTCTCGCAGCATGCTGCAATCCGGGTACATACCATGAAAATAAGAAAAACCTAGCCTGCGGCTAGGTCCTTGTCTAACCCCATACGTTTGAGCATGGGGAAGGGAATTGGGTATGCTCACACCTCCGATTTTGTTGAAGAGGGCTCACCCTCAGAAATTTCATAAATTCTTACGTGTAAAAAAAGTGACGATGCACGTATAAACGCATGCACCGTCACTTTTTGTAGTATTTACGCCCACTTCGGAGTAGGCTTTTTTTATAAACAGCCCTTTTGAACAATGTTTATTTTAGCTGATTCTTATAAGCCAGCTTATGACCATCCTCATAGCCTTGGGAAAATCCGGAGTTAAACCCTTCCTGGTATGCCTCGTTGTAGGCTTGATCGTATGCCTTCATGCCTTCGGGAGTTGCGACCGCAGAAGATAGAGGATCGGGAACTGAAGCAGGCTCCGCAACGAATGGAGCTGGCTTTACCACAGCCCGTCTTCGTTTAAATCTTCTCCTCCGTCTGCGTAGTCCACGCACCCTCTTCTTAAGGCCTCTTTTTCGGGTAACCTTCTTCCTCCCTCGCTTAAGGGATAGCTTGCGCCGCTTGCTACCTGACCGGATTTTCCGGGCTGCTTTTGACTTTGTCCGGCGGCTGCGCCGGACTTTGGTTTTGGTCATTTCTTCAGTCCTCCTGTTCTCCTCGGGCAACGTAATTTGCTGCAAAACATGATTCCGTAATCCATGGCGATGAAGGAGTTCCATGATAAATACGATAGAGGGGAATTCCGCATACGGAGCGGGCCATCGCCTCCTGATATTTCGTGAGCACTTCAATATTGCGGACAAGATGTCTCGCAGTTTCTCCAGACAACTCAGTCACATCGGCCAGGCTACCTAAGATTCGCGCCATCGCGAGCTGGCTTTGGGCTAGAGAATCTATCAGCCGGAGCTTGGCTTCCTCTCCGTTCTGAAGATAGTGGATCATTTGCTGGAATCCTCCAGGTCAAAACCACCACCAAACAAACCGCCGAGTCCTCCTTCTCCGCCAGCTTCCTCCTCCTCTGTAACGAGCACTGTCTTCAGGTTGCTGCATAGGCCGTTTTGCAGCTTAGTAAGACCTTCAACCATTTCAACAAGCTGCTCATGAACGTCGAGCGGGTCGGACAGCTGCTTCTCATGGTCATTATAGCTGCTCTCCGCCACATGATTCAGTATCCAGTTTCGGACCTTCTCAGCCTCTACCGCCTTAGCCTCAAGTATCATTGCCACATTCCACTGAATCTTGGCGGAAGCATCCAATATGTTCAGAAAAGCTTGTTCTCTGCTCATGACATCATTCCCCGCTTCTGTCGTTTCACTCTTCTTCTTGGCCCTTCAGTTCTTTGATCACAAGGCCCAAGTTTTCAGCCATTGCTTCCTGAAGATCAGCGATGGCGTTTAAATAAGAAACCACGCTTTTGTTAATGCGACCGGTATTATCCAGAATACCGGGTGCACCTGCAAAAGCGGGCTCGGCATCAGGGATGGCGTGCACGATTTGCGCCATACGTACCGCGACCTGGCGCTCGGCATCGATCACCCTCGCCATCTGCTGATGGGAGTGGGACATATGGACAATCATCTCCGTAATTTTCTGCTCCACCCTTGCTCCTCCTCTTCAATAGCTTTCCTTTTTGACCGGAACAGGGGCCCCCATCCGGTACCTCGCTTTAACATATGCCGAGTTGGATATGTGCGTTCCAGAAGAGCCGGCTACAAGTCTTCGCTGCGCAGCATCGGAGGAGGGAGAATGGGTAGTCCTATCGGAATATCCTGTACCTCCTCATAAGATATCAATTCCGGTCTAGGCTGCAGCCCCCATGAGCGGCAGGTATAGAGGGATACTATTTCTCGTCTTGTTCCCCGATCGATTTGATACATACGCCCATTCGTGCTGTGAACAACCTCTCCGTCTTGCAGCCTGCTTGCTGTGTCTGATGCAGATAAACGCTTGTCTTGGAGGGAGCGAGCGGGTCCGGAAGGAAGCTGGAGTAAATCCACGACCGACAGACGAGGCGGAGCTTGCTTTTGTCCATCGTTTGCCGTCCAAGTTCCATCAAGGGGGTGGCGTACGCCGTTCTCTAACCAATACATTTTTCCAGAGCCTGCCTGAACCCATGTATGGGTTGGAAAAAAGTCCGCTGCTCTTCGTCCTTTCAGAGGATCCGCACCGGATGCATGCAAGTCGGACATTTGCCGGTACAGCTCCTGCAACTCTCCCCATTTCTCCGAATAAAACTTCTCGTTTCGGGAATTGACTGCAGCGAACCCCTGCTCCCCCAGGCCTTTCATGGTCATGCTGCCGTAATGATGAACGAAAGTATCTCCGGCAATAACCATCATTTTTGCTTGTAAACGGAGGCGGGCAATCCAGTCGTCATCCTCAAAATTTCCAATTTCATACCCTTCGTCAAAATACCCCACCTGTTCGAATGTGTTGCGCGGCAGCAATAAACAAAACCCAACAAGCCGATTCGTCATCCGCCACTTTTCGGCATCTGCCTTATTATAGGCTGCGGCAAAGGAAGGCATATCCGTTACGTCTTCATAGGGCACATCGATTTGCTGCTCCCCGCTGATGTAATTCGTCACCGGGCCGACGGCCGCAGCTCCCGGGAAATGCCGGAGACAGTTCAGCATTTGGTCAAGCCACCGCTCCGTAACCAGTACATCATTGTTCAGCAGTACGATCGTACGCCCTTTCGCCATCAATAGCCCAGTATTGATTGCCCGTGCAAACCCTAGGTTTTGCGGATGTATCGCCAGCCTGACGGGCCCGCGGCGAAGCCGCAATAAATCCGCCGTACCGTCCGTCGAGCCGTTGTCCACCACGATGATTTCATAGGGGGGAGCGGTATGGGCTTCTATACTTTCTAAACATTGCTGCAGCAGGTCTTTCCTGTTATAGGTTGGGATAATAATGCTGGTTCCGTCAAAATCCTTCCCGAACGATTGCCTTCCCGCCTCCATACCGCGGGCATAGCCGGCTTCAAACCCGCGGTTGTAATCGAGAAGCCTGCGTTCCTCCCGCTCCGGGGTTAGGACTGCAGGGCGATTTTTACGTTTTTTTAGCGTCCTGCTTATTCTGGTCACCAATGATTTACACCTCCTGAACAGGCTGCAGCATCGCTTTGCCTATAATAAGTTGGTTGGCCAAATGGCCGAAATCTATGGCTACCTTGCCGTATTTTTCTGCAATCTGCGTGCAAAGGATAACTGCCGGTATGCCGGCAGCCACAAGGGCCAGGTCAAAGGATTTGCCCTGGGCCAGTTCCAAAATACGAGGAATGTCCTTTACCCCTTGAACCGGGGAGATGTAGCTTGTCGTTTCAAACCCTCGCTGCTGCAGCATCTTGGTGAGTTCAGCTGCATTATTACCTATAGCCAGTATGCAGCGGCCTTTAAGGAGCTTTCCTAAATATCCTTCCTCACTCAGTTCGTAGTTGATCGTGGATGTCGTTAACCGAAGACCCCGGTAATCGATTCCAAAGTGGCGAAGCACAGGAAATAGCAATCCCTGAAAAGAGGGGTGGCGTGATTGCGGGATTCCTACAATGTTCGCCGAACGAATGGCTGCCGCTAATGCCTCGCGAGAGGAGTGATCTGGAATGTTCACGCCGGAATGCGGCAGGAACGCCCCCCATTGCTTAACCTTCTCAGTGGGAAGAATGGTATCATGGGCTAAGGTAAGCATTTCACCGTCTCCAAGCCGAACGACCGAAAGCGGGCGCCCACTCTGAAGAGCCTGCTCGATTTCCCCATAAACCTCACCAGCCGAAAGCAAGGGATATAGCGAACCGGAGACGGCTTGAAAACCGGCAGCGATCACATCATCCACCGTCACCTCAGGCAGTATCATCCTCTGGGGAATGAGCCTTCCCAGCTTCGCCTCGCCCCCTTCAAAATAGCCCTCCCGGTATCCATCCTCATAAGCGGCGGCTGTCATTTTCTCGCTTGATGCTGTCTCAGCTGCACGATTCGCCGGTAGGTTTATGGCGGTTACTGCGTCAGAATCTGGAGAAACGGCTTTTTCAAGCGAATCCTCTGACTGTGTTTCCATCAAGGATGAATCGGCCATCGATGGCGAGGGTTTGCCCCCAAGAAGGGTTTTCCCACCAGATGAGCCGTTTGTCAGCCGTCCGCGGCCAAAACGGCGGCGTAAACGAATAGGCCGGCCATCCCGACGCAGCCTTCCAACCCGAGACCGGCGACCGCTGATCCCGCCTTTCGTTTTTCGTTTATACCGTCTTAAGTTGCCTGCCTTGGACATTACTGCCGCTTGGCGCGAACTCCGGGTCGAGCGGTTCTTTTTCGAGAGATGCTTCATATTTTCCCTCCCTCTGAATAACAACTGCCCGGGCCTAGCGGAAAGGAGAGCGGCCCAGGCAGATATATGCATAACTCAGTGACTTTTTGAGCAGGTATCTATTTATGAAAGCTGTTAGGGAAGTACCCCTTTCATATGAATCCCGGCCTCATGCAACGATTCGAGCGTCCCGGCATCTCCCCACCACAGCTTGAGAACATCATATTCAAGCTTTCCTTCTTTGGCATATTTATTGTTCACATCGGTAATCTCAAGCTCTCCGCGGGCGGAGCGGCTAATGCCGCGAATGACCTCAAAGACAGCATCATCGTACATATATATCCCGGTCACAGAATATTTCGACTTGGGCTTTTTCGGCTTTTCTTCGATATAGGCGATCAGTTCAGGGTCGTCATGGTCGAAAACCGGAACACCGTATCTTCTAGGATCGTCAACCGGCTTCAGCATCACCCGCGCACTGCCCGGAGGCTGCTGCTTGAATTTCTCTACATATGGGGTCAAGTCGTCTAAAAATAAATTGTCCCCGAGCAATACGACGAACTTCTCACCTGGACTGATAAAGCCTCCGGCAAGATCCAATGCTTCGGCGATCCCGCCTGCAGATTCTTGTATGCGGTAAGTGAGCTTCACGCCAAAGTTCTCACCGCTCCCGAGAAAATCTGTATATAAACCAGCTGATTGCTTGCCGATGACCATGAGAATGTCGGTGATTCCGGCTTGGCGCAGCCGTTCTATGCCGTAACAGACCATCGGATGACTCCCGACAGGAAGCAGATGCTTGTTGATCAATCGGGTCAGCGGGTATAGACGTGTTCCGGTGCCTCCCGCCAAAATCACACCTTTCATGAACTCTCCTCCCAAGTAAAATGCTGATATCTACATAAAAATCCAGGGATCAACTCCCCATTTCTCTATAAATTTGTTTCGGTTATCCTCAATAAGGCCATTCCAGCCTTCTGGATGGTTAGCTTTGAAGCTTGCGCTTCCCGCATGATATACCAGCGTATCCCCGCAAATCAGCAGCCGATAGCCGGACAGTCTCGCTCGGTAGCAAAAATCATCGTCTTCGTAATGCCCCGGTGAATAACGTTCATCCATAAGTCCAACCCTGCTCATCACCTCACGCTTAAAAAGCAAACACATGCCGACAAGCCGCTGAACATCCTGCCATTTTTCCGGATTGGACCGATTGAATTGTTCAGCAGCCTGCTCAAAGCTGTCTCCTCCCCCGTAAGGAATTTCAATCTGCTGGCGCCCGCTTGCATAATTCGTTACCGGGCCGACCAAACCAATCTCGTTTGCGCTCCCAAGCGCTAACAGCATATTAGACAGCCATCTAGGGGAAACGATGACATCGTTGTTCAAGAGCAGCAGCTGATCTCCGGAAGCAACCGACAGCCCTCGGTTGACGGCGAATGGAAAACCTTCGTTTTGTGGAAGGGCGACAAATATGAGCCGCTCACGAAGGCAGTACTGTGCGGTATTATCCGTCGAACCGTTGTCAACCACAATGATCTCATACGGCACCTCCGTATGGCGCCTGATGGCTTCGATACAGGGAGCGAGCAGGTGAACCCCGTTATAAGTAGGAATAATAATGCTGGTCAAACCGACTACGCTCAAAGGGCATTCCTCACTTTCGCCAATTCGCTGCGGGGGAGCGTCGTGTATCGCAGCCGGACGCCCTCCATCTTCATGACTTCGCCTAAAGCCTCTACATGGTCGCCGAGTATCAGCCCGGCTACCGCATTTCCCGTTCCGGTATTCCCGCCGCGTATCCGGTTTTTGCGGACCACATCCACCGAATGCGGCGCATTCACCGACAACCCGGAGGCAAGTGCCAGCGCCTGGGCCTTAGGAGGAACGATCAGTGCGTGCGGGCTCAATACGGTTAGAGCCCGGCGTGATAGGGCATGAGGTACGGCTGTCAGCGAGTTGGCCTTGAGATCAGGTCTACCCAGTGCCAGGTTCAAAAACGATTTACAGCGTGATACCTCATCCTGCTGTGGAAATGGAGGAAGATACGGCGATATGTCATTTAACGCCAGATCGCTCCCCCGATCTACCGCCAACAAGAAAGCGGCCAAGTCCTCCGCAGCCACACAAATGTCCCCATCGGTAAACAGCAGCGTATCGCCGGAAGCTGCTGCGGCTCCAACCGCCCGGCCAACATCATGCCCTAGTCGATCCGGAAAGCTAAGTATCATCATTTTCGAATCCCGCCTAACCGCAGTAAAGCTTCCATCACTGCAGCCGTTCAGGACAATGATGATTTCATGTAATGGCAGCTTCTGAAGCTCGGTGACTACCGCTGGCAGCGTCGTCTCTTCATTGCTGGCCGTTACGATGGCCGTGGCCTGCCCCTGAAGCGGCAGCGGTATCCACAGCTTTGACGGATCACCCTTAGCAGCAAATCCTCCGCGATAAGCTAAGGCAATCTGCAGCAGCGCAGGAAAAGGTAGATCATCCGGCGCGTTTTCCTTATACCAGCCTTGAAAGGACTGCTGCATTTGCTCTGAGGAAGACAGTCCGCTCACGGAGCCCTCTGCTGCTGCTAAAGCAACCCCTGCACCTGCTTTAGCAGCAGCAAGCTCAAGGTGCTTCCACTTCCATTGGCCCGCCCCTGCTGCTCTGGAGGTTTTGCCTTTCCTCCGAGCACCGAAACGAATTTTGGGTCGGCCGGGCCTTTTTCTCGTTTTTTTCGAGGATATGAACTTGCCAGATTTCCTGGTCTTCATGTGTATTTTAGTTCTCATTTCATCACCTTACCTTGCTGCGCTGCCGTCCCAGGTCACCGAATCCACCGCGCAGGCCTTGCCGAGAAATCAACCAGTGGACGGCCTCCAAATGATCGCCAACGACTAGAGTGGTAAGCGGATCATGGCGTTTCCCATTTTCTCTGCGTCTTCCTCTAACCGGGTTAAGTTTCCCCACTGGAACGGTATGGATAGCCCGCACGTTTAAGCCAAGGAGGATTGCCTTGACTTGTGCCAGCGGAGGGACCTCCAGCGCCTCCAGACCAATCTGCTCCGCTGCCTGCCTGCTCAAGGCATGAGGGACCGCGGTTAACGATGCCCCCGTAAGGTCAGACCGCGAGAGCAGAGCGTTCAGCGCATGCTTTGCCAACACAACGGGATGCGTATCCTTGAGATTTACCGGCCCGGAATAACCATTCAGCGCCACGTCAACCCCGGATAATACTGATTCGACAAAAGGGCGAAGCTCACGGGCCGGGATGATCATATCAGCATCCATAAACAGCAGCACCGAACCACGGGCTGCCTCCGCGCCAACGCGTCTGCCTACGTCATGCCCGAGCGGCTCTGCCGTGCGAATGACACGCGCCCCGCATTTTTCGGCCACCTCTGCCGTTCCGTCGGTTGATCCGTTCGCCACAACGATTGTCTCGCTGCGGGGATGCACCTGTCCTGCTTCACGTAGAACGCCTCGCAGCGTAGCTTTTTCATTCATGGCCGGGATGATGATGGACACAACAGGAGCAGGATGATTGACTAAACGCGGTATCATCGGCTTACGCTGAATGGTCTTACGATTCAGCCGGCCGCGGGATTTGCGTTTTCTGAACACATCTCTACCTCCCAGATCGTGATATACCGGAGCATATACCACAATGTATGTGGCACCCGGGGGGTTGCAACGGCAAACGTACAGCCCTTCAGCGTTTTGGATAAACGCCTGGACAACGGTCCGAACTTCGTTCAGATCCCGGTCGCTAAAAAGGCAAAAACCGTCCGAAAAAAATTTCGGACGGTCCTTTATGGTGGAACCCCGTGCGTTACGCATGGGGAGAGAAGAAGTAATGATGCTCCTAAATGACCAATTTGCCCTTGAAGGGATTATCCCAAAACCTCTTCAGAAACTTACTTCTCTTGGCATCTATCACTAAATGTACTTAGTACATCTATTTTCAAGCAAATTCTGGTTTTTGGGACTTTAACTGTATTTCATACATTTAAAATGGGATAATTTGGGCTCGATGGGGTTACTATGCTCCGATTAGCTGCATTTTCTGCATTTAAACGCCTAAGGCTCCAGACAAGGCGAAATTTAACTGTACAAAATGCATTTAGTAATCGCTATTGATCCGCCCCACGGGACAATACATAGTTTTTCTGCATCAGCTCGGCCCATCGATCTGCCGTATGCTGCCAGCGAAACTGGCTGCGGGCAAGCTCCCTGCCGGCACGCCCCATCGCCTTTCGTGCCTCCTCATTTTGCAGCAGCGATATAACGCGGTCCGCCATGCTTTGGGTCAGCCCCTCCATAGGCAGGAGAAAACCGGAATATCCGTCTACAACGATTTCGGGGATACCGCCCGATTTAGCGGCCACCACGGGAACGGCTGAAGCCATGGCCTCCACATTTACCAGGCCGAACGCCTCCTCATCCCCGGAAGGAACAACCAGGCAGTCAGCTAAATTGTACCAATCCGCTACTTTGGGATAAGGGGTAAACGGTAGAAATACGACCTTTTCTTTAAAGGGCTCCGCCATCGTTTTTAACCGTTTAACATACTCCGTCTCCCGATCAATGCCATAAAAGGAACTGCCCACAATGACCAGCAGCGCATCCTGCTCCTCACGGAGTATGGCTGGCAGTGCCGCCAGCAGGTGATGAACTCCTTTGGATGGCAGCAGACGGCCAACAAATAAAATAATTTTCCGATTCTCCCAACCGAACTCTGCTAGACGGGCTTGCCGAAGGGATTCCCCAGCCGGTGTCCAGCGAGGGACAAAATCCTCGAGACTTACCCCCAAAGGATTAACCCAGATAGGTGTGCTCAAGCTTGGGAAACGATTCAATAGCTCACCCTTTAAAAACTCACTGTTAACAATAAGGCCGTCTACACTCTCCAGCATCTGCGGCATACAGGCTTTCTGATGGTTCTTAGAGGAGGATACAAAGGTGGTGGAATGAAGGGTGAGCAGTACGCGTGTAAGCGGAAGCCTGCTCTTGAGCTGATGGGCCAGCAGCGGGCGATTGTGCACATCTACCGTATCCGGTCGCCATTTACGAAGATGGCGCAATATCGATGCCAAATAGAGTCGTCCCCCAGGCAGACGATAGCAGGGAACACTGCCGATCCAGCTTTGAGAGGGCAGATGACCGTCAGCCAGGCCGAAAATGCGGATATGGAGCTGATCAGCCGCAAGAGGTACCATTTTCTCAATAACGCGTTCTACTGAACTGCTCCTCCCTGAAGGAATCACAAAGGAGCCTGGTGTAATTACCGCTACCTTCTCCCGTTCCATGTATAAAACTCCTCCCCAGTGCATTTTACTATCCTAAATATACGATATGCGCCCGTTAAATGTGACTGTACCCTTGAGCCGTGAAAACAGGCTGCTGCCGCAGAACAGTCGTCCACTCTTTTTCAGAGAGGTTACATAGATTGAAGGAAGAAGCACGGGGAGGAGGAAACACGTTGAGGGAGAACTATGTGGGAATACTTCTGAATTCCAGCATGTACCGGGGCATTCCCCAGCGAAAAACCGGTCAGGAGTCGATATCCAATTACGAGGACGCAGCGCGGGAGTATGGACTGATTCCCTGCTTTCTACGGCTTGGTGATATCGTTCCGAAACAGGAGGCCTGTACGGCGTATGTATGGGATGGAACAGATTACCGAAAGATGGTCATACCCGTACCATCCGTCATTCATAATCGGGCGCTGTATCCGGAAGCAGCGGCTCACCGAAAAATACACAGTCTTATTTCCCAGGGAATCACCGTATTCAACGTCAACAATCGATATGGAAAAGACGTCATTCACCGCTTGCTGTGGAATGTCCCTCAACTGCGCGGTTACCTTCCCGTAGCTGCTCCCGTTAAGCCGGGTACGCTGCGAGCGATGATGTCGCGTTACCCCGACCTGATTCTAAAGCCAATCCGAGGTTCCGTCGGACACGGAATTATGCGACTGCAATATACAGACAATTGCTGGGAGCTCACGTATGCTTCTACAGTGGAAAAAAAGAGCTGGACCACCGTTAAGCTTCGCCGCGGGGAACTCCCGATTTGGACCCGCCGCAGGCTGCAGCGTACACCATACCTTGTACAAGAGCGTATCCCCCTGGCGGAATACGAAACACGCCCCCTGGATCTGCGCGTCACGGTGCAGCGAGGCTTGCTCGGAGAATGGGGGGTGACCGGGCTGTTTGTCAAGGCTGCTCCGCAAGGGGGCTTTGTGTGCAATATCGCCAAGGGTGGAGATGCCCATCCTGCTGCAGATTTGCTGGCTAAGGTGCTGCCCGCCCATCAAGTTCCGGCTGTAATCACCCATGTTGAGGCGCTTGCTCTCGCCATTGCACGCCATTTAAGCTCCTGCCTGCCTCTGCTTGCCGACCTAGGCCTTGATATCGGCCTGACCGCCACAGGGCAGCCTTACTTCATTGAATGCAACGGGCGCGATCAACGTTACGGTTTTCGCAAAGCGGAGCTGACTGAAATATGGAGAAACACATATCGCCAGCCGATGGCCTTCGCACGCTACCTGTTGGAGCATCCTGCCACACAGCTATAGCCCGGAGATAGTAGCGGACAATTCTGCAAGCTGTAGCGAGCCGAAGCCACAAAAAAAGAATAACGATAAACAGGATAGAAAAGTGAATGCGATGGCAATTGCCGTCGCAACGCTACTCGCTTTTAGTATGAAGCGCTCTCTATCCCGTAGGTTCGTTATTCTCCTGCTTCTATTTGAGTTAATGATTCTATGAATTCGACTTTTAGCGGTCAGGGTCTACCGATATCTTACGTCGGAAATGCCAAAAACCGGGTAAACCTGTGCCAAAGCAAACGCAACTGCCATCGCTCCGGCGAGTACAAGCAGCACCAGCAGGTCCACGCGTGAATACCCGGAGCGGTAATAATATGTCCGCGGCCGCCGGCTGTCAAATTTCTTCGCCTCCATGGCGACGGCTACCCGATGGGCTCTGCGGATGCTTTGCGAGAGCAGCGGCACGGCGTAAAGCTTAGCCTGCTTGGCCCAGCCGCGGATCCCTCTTGGCGCCCGAATCCCGCGAATCCGCAGCGCGTTCCGCCGGATTTGCAGCTCCTCCCAAACCATTGGGAGCAGCCGAACGGACGCCATAAAGCTGTACGCATATTTAGGAGCCAGCTTCGCCTGCTGCATCAATGCATAGAACAGCATGACTGATGATGTAGTCAGCACAAAGAGCAGCCCTTCCGCGGCAAAGGTGACGGACTTCAGCCCGATGTGGATGCCGCGGAAAAAGCTTTCCTCCGATATGCGGATCAAGCCCCACGACCACCAAATGTGATCGCCTTTTCCAAACAAAATCATTGTTGAAGCCGACGAGATGAACACAAGCAGGAAAGGCAGCACGAGCAGTGCGACTTTCCAAAATTCGTATCCGCTGAGTAGAAACAGCAGCACCGTAAATATGATTGCTTGGTAAAACATAAAATCCAGCCGATGCGTAAACAAGGTGATCAGAAAAAGCACCAATAACAGCAGCAGCTTGCATGCCGGGTTGGCCCGGTGCAACCATGTCCGCTTGCGTGGAGTCAGCAGCGTATTCATTCACCGGTTCCTCCTTGAACAGGACGGGCTGCAAAGGAGGCTTCCGCCACTTGGGCTCTCCGCTCCGTCTGACTTAATGATATGAGCCGGCCCTCCTCGACTTCCCATCGTTGCGTAGCAATCCGATCTGCGATCCAATCCTCGTGCGTAACCATCACGATCGCAGTGCCCTGCCTCCGCAGCTCTTCACAGAGCTCCAAAATAGCAAAGGTGTTCACCGCATCCTGACCGAACGTCGGCTCGTCCAGCAACAGCAGAGGCCGCTTCCGGATCGCGGCGCTAGCTACGCTTAGCCGCCGCTTCTGACCGAGGGATAGCTGGTAAGGATGGCGTCCTTCACACCCTTGAAGTCCAAATTGTTGCAAGGTCTGATCGATCCGCTCCCGAAGTTCTCCATCAGACAAGCCCTCTTCTCGCAGAGAAAAGGCAATTTCCTCTTTGACCTGGTCGGCTATAAACTGAAATTCAGGATTTTGAAACACAAATCCGATTTCCTCGGCTGCCAGCTCCATCTGCCGTTTGCGGACACGTCGTGAAAGCTTTTCTCCCCCTTGCATGTGGACGCCCTGCAGAACGTATTCTCCATCCGAGGGGAGAAGTCCCATCAAGCTCAGCAGCAGCGAGCTTTTGCCCGCTCCGTTGGGACCGGTGATCGCGATAAAATCTCCAGGCCTAACCGACGCGTGATCGACCTGAATGACGGGCTTGCCTTGTCTTAATCCGCGAAAATGTGATAACTCCACAACCGGAGCGGCTGCCGCATGATCCATGCTACAACTGGCCCCGATCGGCTCTGACAATTGGCTTCCTACCGGTCCGGCAAAAAAGTTCTCCCACACGCCGGGATACCAGATGCCAAACTCCTGTAGCTCCCGATTATATTCCCTAAACACCGTCTCTGGCGTTCCCTGTCCGAGCAGGCGCCCATCCGGTCCAAACAAGGCGACCCGATCAACAAGTCCAAGTGCAAGGATCTCTTCAATGCGGTGCTCAACAATAATTAGCGTCCGCTGCTGTGCAATCCGGCTAATGGACTGCCATATGAGCCGGCGTCCCTCTGGATCGAGCAGCGCGGAGGGCTCGTCGAGAAGCAGCACCTCCGGGTCGCTGAGCAGCACCGAAGCGAGCGCAAGCCGCTGCTTCATCCCTTGAGACAAGGAATTGATCGGTACGTGCAGCTCATGGAGCCGAAGACCTACTTTTTCCAGTACCTCCATCATTCGACCGGTCATATCCGTTTGAGGCACCCCTAAGTTTTCAAGGGCAAAAGCAAGCTCCTCATCGACATAAGGCATGCAAAACTGGGTGTCGGGATCCTGAAACAGAAAACCCCAGGAGTCTGGAATCTGTTTCGCCAAACAGCGCATTGGAACCTCCACCAGGTCGGGAATTATGCCGGATAACACCTGCAGCAGCGTCGATTTTCCGCTTCCGCTCGGTCCAAGCAGGAGTACTTTTTCCCCGCGACGGACCTGAAAAGAAAGATCCTTAAAGACAAACTGCGGTTCACCGGGAAATTTAAGTCTCAGGTCTTGGACTTGCGCGGCACAGGCTTGCGCAGACTCTGTTAGCCCCGCATCCAACGCTTCGCCCTCGATCCCCTCTGATGTAATCTCTGATACAGAGGCTTTCTCCCGTTCACTTTTCAAGGCGGATCGCAGTGCAATATGCTCCTTCATCGATTAATCGTCCAAAGCTGCATAGTCTTTGGATTCCACCGGACGAAGCAAGGATGTAACCCCGGTCGCTTCCACGGCTTTAGCCAGCCCGTATGCCAGATAACCTGCGATCAGAGCCGAGCTTACGATGCGCATCGCGTATTTTGCGATCAGCAACCAGGTCTCGTAATCCTGAACATACCCGTAATAAATATCCGGAATTATGGAACCGATGACGGCGCCGATGCCGGCAAGAGCGGCAACCGAGCCGGAAAACTTACGATAACGGAAGGCGGCAAATATCAATTCAGCGCCTAGGCCCTGAAGCACGCTGTACATCACTAACTGAATGCCCCACTCGCTTCCGAACAAAATTTCCACATGCGCGGCGGCAACTTCCGCAATGAGAGCTACACCCGGCTTGCGAATCAGCAGGAATACGAGCGTCGGAGCGATAAACCACATGCCATAAACGATTTCATCCGCCTCTGGGAACAGCGGTGAAAACAAATTGTAGACCGAGCTCCAGAAATGATACACCACGCCAAGCACAACCGATACGAGGACCGTGACCAACAGATCGCTTAGCTTTAAGCCGCGTCTGCTTGATTTTTTTGCTATGTTCTCCATTTATAACTCTCCCCTTTCGCCAAAAGACCATGACGGATTTTCATCGCATCGCCTAAGAACGTAAAAAAACCGACTGAATAAGCTCAGTCGATTTAAAATTTAGGAAATGCGGGCATCAAAAAAATCCTGGGCATTTCTGTTCTCTACGCTGGCATTATCCAGATCAGATTAACGGTCCGCAGCGGAATATACTGCTATCTCAGCCTGATTCACTCAAGCCCCCGTATCCTTATGCGATTATCTTTACCATACACCAATCATTCCCAAGCGATCAAGCATTAGATTAAAATTTTTTAAAGAAAACGCATACATGTTGATTTCATCCTTATTCTATGTCAATATTAGCGGAAGTGGACGTAAGTAACGTAGTGAATCAAAGAAGTAGGAGGATGCGATTTGGCGGCAACTTGGATGAAATGGATGACGGAACTGTCCTCGCGCAAATGGTTATCCCAGCTGATGGGAAAGTTCTCTCATTCGGGAATGAGCCGATTACTGATTCCTTATTTTGCAAAATCATACGGTATTCCGCTGGACGAAGCGGAGAAAGAACTCCGGGAATACCGCACGCTTAATGAATTTTTTACCCGTAAATTGAAACCGGGCATGCGGCCGATTCATACCGAAAAAGGCAGCTTGGTCAGTCCGGTAGATGGACTGATTACTTTTTCAGGAGAGATCAAATCCGGTACGATTCTCGGCGTCAAAGGGCAGGATTATACCGTGAAAGACCTGCTAAACGGCTCCCCCCGGGTAGAAACATATAACCACGGTCATGCCTTTGTCATTTATTTGAGCCCGACCGATTATCACCGTATTCATGCACCTGTATCCGGAAAAAAACTCGAGAGCGAGCACATTAAGGGGAAGGTCTATCCCGTCAATGACTTCAGCATGCGAAATATGAGATCCGTGCTATGCCGAAATGAGCGGCTCATAACGTATATTTCCCATGAATTCGGCGAAATCGCCCTCGTAAAGGTAGGGGCAATGAACGTCAGCAGCATCTGCTATTCCGACAAAGCCGCAAACCACTGGGAGCAGGGCGACGATCTTGCATATTTTGAGTTTGGCTCAACCGTCGTGCTGCTGACGCAAAACGGTACGTTCCAGCCGCTGCCGGACCTTGAGGTCGGAAGTAAAGTGCGGATGGGCGAACTATTGGGACGGTTTAATGGTACGGACAAACAATAAAGCCAAAAAAGCGCGAGCTGCATCGGCCAATCAGGCCTGCTCTCGCGCTTTTCATATCTATGGATTAATCTATCGTGATCGAACCGATCGATGTCGATAAAGATACGAGCGGTCCGCCGCCGTTCACATCGCTCTTCCCTTTCTCGGCCCCGGTAATTTTGCCAAGCTCACTCTTCGTATTCAAGGTGCAGGCCAGCGTTTTGGATAAAGTCGTCCGAATGCTGCCGACATCGGCAACCGCTTCGAGACTGCTCTCGTCGCTCATAGCAGCAATCCCGAGCTCCAGGCTTCCGGTAGAGGCTTTTACCGAGGACTTGCCGCTGATTTGCGCCCCGCTGATCTTCACCGTGCCGACATCTGAGGCCACCTGATAGGCTCCCTTCAAATCGGTCAATTTGATATCCCCAACGTCGTTTGAAATATGGAACTCCGTAATATTTGCAGGCAGCTCAACTTGATAGTCGATGCTGAATTCCGAGAAGCCCCACTGCTTCTTGGCCCATTTCCACAAATCCATCTGCGCATCGTCCTTCGGACTCGTGGTGATTTTTACCTGATCTCCATTTACAATCGTCCGCACCGTGCTTTGCTCAAACACCTTCTCCTGCTTTCCCTTGAACGATGGCCGATTAATCGACCAGATCGTCGCTTTCACCTTGATTTGATCGCCAGTCGTCGGCTTCACCTCAATGCTCCCTACCGCGTTGTCGAGAAAAACCGACTTGGCGCTGCCGGCGGATACCTCCGTCTTCAGCTCCTTGGACACGCCTTTATGGGCTAACTCTTCCTTCCATGTCGCGGCATCCTTGACCGCTTCACCAAAAGTATCCTTCGTTTTTCCGATTGCTTGTTCCACGTCGTTTTGCAATCCACCACACCCGGTCAACAAAATCAATGTGGCTGTCGTTATCCCGAGCCAAATCAATTTTAAACTTTTCATATTCAATCCTCCGTTTTCCTCCACTCTCTTGTTTTATTCTAGCTCTTACCCCAAGAGGAAAAAACTGGCTGAGGTCCGGCGGTGTCCTGGACTTAAGTCGGGTCTTGTCACCAGGTTTATCTTGCGGTTGCACCAACAAAAAAAGCAGTAAACCCATACCATGGGCTACTGCTTGTCCAAGAACTAGCGGATTTCCGAAGGACTTTTCCCCGTATATTGCTTGAATTGGCGGCTGAAAAAGAAGATGTCCCGGTAACCGAGTGCATCCGCCACCTCCGTCACATTCATGCCGGCATGCAGCAGCAAATGCTGGGCCCGGTCAATCCGTGACTTAATAATATATGACTGAACCGACATGCCGATAATTTCTTTGAATTTAATCGAAAAATAGCGTGGAGACAGCCCTGCGCGGGCGGCCAAATCCTGTACCTTATGGGGGAGACCCGGGTGCTGGAGCACAAAATTGGCGACCTCGTGAATGACCTCTGTCAATTGATTGCTGACCTTTTTCTCGATGGGAATCTCGCGTTCCTCGCGCAGCAAGTGAATCAAAAGCTGCTTCAGGATGAGTCTGGCCTCCTCCTCGGCGGCGTAGGCCTTCACGAGAAACAGGCGGACATAGCGGGCAAGCATGTATTCAAAGTCCAACGTTTCTACGAGCTGCCGATAAGGTCGAGGCACCTCCGTTACCGGCTCGGCCACATCGAAATGAATATAGGTAAGAACGAGGGGACGCTGCGGATTATGCGTTGCACTCGTATAATCTCCGCGGCGAAATAGAAAACAGCTGCCTTTGCTGACCGGAATCGGCTGGTCGTTCAGGACCACTGTGCCTTCACCGCTCCACACGTAGAACAGGTCGTAATTGTCCAGCGGCTTCTCGCGTTTATGCCACTTCCAACCTGGTTCACAAACAATTTTGGCAAATGCCGGCTTCAATACGAATGAGGACGGCGAAACGTGAAGCATGTCCTTCCCTCCCAAAAATTATTCTTAACCATGAATAACCTGCCTATATTATACCCTTAAACACGGGTCACTTGAATATCTTTCCACGCCTCTTTCAAGCGGGAAATTCCTTCGTAAAGCGCATTTTTGTCCAAATGGGCAAAGCCGAAGCAAGCTGCCGGCGGTCCCGGGGTCTGGCGGTAAATCTCCGCATTGCGAAATACGACACCACGAGCGTAAGCGGCCTCACGAAAAGCTTGAAATTCCTCTGGTGAACGCCGCCATAGCGCATAAACCAATAGTCCGCTATCTGCAGGCCGCAGCTCGAAAAGATCGCCGATTTCCTGCTCCAAGCCTTGGCGGAGTGCGGCCTGCATAGCGCCGTAGTGGCGCCGCATTCGGCGCAAATGGCGTTCATAGCCGCCGGTGAGCATGAACCGGGCCAGCGCCTGCTGCTCTTGATGGGCCGGGGGAGCCGGCTCGTAAAGAGCCTTGGCCAGCGTCACCGGCCGGATCAAGCTGCGCGGCAGCACGGCATAGCCGACCCTTAAGGCGGCGAACATCGTCTTGGAGAACGAGCCGATGTAGACGACGCGCTCGTCGCGGTCCAGCGCCTTCAGCGGCTCCAGCGGCCGCCCGCTCCAGCGGAACTCGCTGTCATAATCGTCCTCGACGATGACAGCATTCCGCCGCGCGGCCCAGGCGAGCAGCTCCCGCCGTCGCGCCGGGGACAACACAACGCCGGTCGGGAACTGCCTGCCCGGCGTCACAAACAGCAGCCGCGCCACAAAGTCGCGCGGCACCATGCCTTCGCCGTCCAGCTGCGCCGGGACGGCCACGCCTCCGCAGGCGGACACCGCCCGGGTGATCCCGTAGTAACACGGGTCCTCCAGCACGGCCGGCTCGCCCTCCCCCAGCAGCAGCTGGGTCAGCAGCGTAATCGCCTGCATCGAGCCGTTGAACAGGCAGATTTGCTCCGCATCTGCCGAAATGCCGCGGCTGCGCCGCAAATGCGCGGCGATGGCGGCGCGCAGCTCGCGGTCGCCGGCCGGGTCTGCGGCGGCAGCGGCGTGCGCGCCGTGCTTGCTGCGCGCTACCCAGGCGAGCGCGCTTTTCCACTCGGCGGAGGGGAAGAGCGCCTCCCGCGGCCCACTGTCGCGGAAGGAGATGAGCGCTTCCGCCGCCGCAGGCGCTGGAGTGTTCGCAAGCCCCTCCGCCGCATCGCCACTCTGCTGCATTGCCGCCACCATTCTGGATCCCCATGGCGACAGTGTCATCTGGGCAGTGGCTGCAGCAGATTCCGGCGCCTTGCCAAGCACGCCGGTGACAAACGTTCCACTCCCAACTGTAGTCCGAACGTAGCCTTCGGCGAGCAGCATCTCGTAAGCCTGGGATACGCTGCCGCGGGAGAGCCCGTACATTTCCGCAAGCTCCCGGGTAGACGGAAGACGCGTCCCCTCCGGCAGCGTCCCATCGTGAATAGCCGAACGAAGCGCATGGAAGAGCGCCAAATATTTGTAGCGATATTTTTCGGTATACGAAGACAGCGGTACCGTAAAATCCGGCATATCGATTAGACTCCTTCGTGGCAAACATTAGGAATTAATATCATCGGTAACACTCGTCCAAAATTGGACCAATATATTTACTTTAAATTGGTTCTTTTTTATTGTCAATTTTACCTTTAAGCTGGTAGAAAAAAAGGAGGCTGGAGACTAGCATGAGAAGAAAAGAATTTAATGTTGAAGAGGAAACTGAAATCCGCGAGTTCCTTCAGGAAATGAGTATCGGTTTTCTCGGAACCGCCCAAGAGGATGGATGGAGCCGCGTGACCCCGCTGAATTTTGTCTATGACGGAAGCTTTATTTATTTTCACGGCAGCTTGGCCGGTGAGAAAATGAAGCAAATGGCGCAAAATAACAAGGTTAGCTTCACGGTAGCCAAGGAGTATGCCGTCATTCCTTCGCATTTTACGGATCCGCGGCTGGCGTGCCCGGCATCCTCCTTTTTTAAGTCCGTGATGGTTCGCGGACGAGTAGAGAAGGTTGACGATCTTGATGAGAAAGCACACGTCCTGGCCCTCCTGATGACCAAGCTGCAGCCTGAAGGCGGGTATGATCCCATCCTCGCGTCTGACCCGGCGTATGCGGGGCATCTAAAAGCAGTAGCGGTATGCCGGATTGTCCCGGAAACGATGACCGCCAAATTCAAATTCGGCCAAAACCTGAACGAAACCAAATTTAGCGGAGTGGTGGACGGTCTCCAGGTGCGAAACCGTGAGCTTGATCTGGACACAATTGATCAGATGAAGAAATATTGTCCTTTTCACCGGGAAAAATAGATGCTGATGGCGGCATTTGACCGTGACTCGCCAAGATCGAAATGATATAATGTTAGGCAGTTTAAACCGGCACTGTCCTAAATTATCAAACCGATTTGGAAGGATGAATGTGATGAACCCACTTGTAGAGCAGTTAAACGAGAACATTAAATCCGGTAATATCCACGTACACGAGATGCTATCGACGCTGGGAAAAGAAATTTATTTCCCGAAGGAAGGAATTTTGAGCCAGTCGGCTGAAGCTTCCGCCAATGCGAAGAAATACAATGCGACGATCGGCATCGCCACGGAGAACGGTGGACCTATGCATTTAGCCGCCATTCAGGAGTCGCTTTCCGCTTTTAGCCCAAAGGATTTGTATCCTTACGCCCCGCCGGCAGGTAAACCTGAACTGCGCACCGTTTGGCGTGAGAAAATGGTCAAGGAAAATCCGGCCCTCGAAGGAAAGAGCCTCAGCAATCCGATCGTGACTAACGCGCTCACTCACGGACTTAGTATTGTTGCCGACCTGTTCGTAAATGAAGGCGACGCTGTCATCTACCCGGACAAGAACTGGGAGAACTATGAGTTGACCTTCGGCATTCGCCGCCACGCCCACATCGTCAACTATCCGCTGTTCACCGAGGATATGACCTTTAACAGTGCCGGCCTTCGCGAAGCGCTCCTGGCCCAGAAGACACAAGGCAAAGCGATCGTTATTTTGAACTTCCCGAATAACCCAACCGGGTACACGCCTGGGGCCAAGGAAGGCGAAGAAATCGTCGCTGCAATTTTGGCGGCTGCAGAGGAAGGGATCAATGTCGTCGTTGTTACCGATGACGCCTATTTCGGATTGTTCTTTGAAGATTCGTTTAAGGAATCGCTGTTCGGCAAATTGGCCGGATTGCATCCACGTATTTTACCTGTGAAGGTCGACGGAGCTACCAAAGAAGAATACGTTTGGGGCTTCCGCGTCGGGTTCATCACGTTCGCATCGGAAAGCAAAGAGGTTCTTGCTGCGCTCGAGCAAAAAACGCTCGGCATCATCCGCGCTACGATTTCCAGCGGACCGCATCCTTCCCAGACGTTTGTGCTTCAAGCCCTTAAATCGCCTGATTTTGCCGCCCAAAAGGAAGAAAAATTCAAGGTGATGAAAGGCCGTGCGAACAAAGTGAAGGCACTGCTCGATAGCGGAAAATACGGTGATGTGTGGGAGTATTACCCGTTTAATTCCGGTTATTTCATGTGTCTTAAACTGAAGAACGTCCATGCTGATGAGCTGAGGCAGCATCTGATTCACCAATACGGCGTTGGAACAATCGCACTCGGGGAAACCGATTTGCGAATCGCGTTCTCCTGCATTGCCGAAGAGTATCTGGAGGACCTGTTTGACCTGATTTATCAAGGCGTACAGGATTTGCAGTCCAAATAATAGGCAAAGTAAACGCTCCTGATCAGCACAATAGCCCAAGCACGCCCCCCTTTCGTTTCATACAATACGGTGTACGATCGCACTACTGATGATGGAAAGGGGAATGACAATGAGTGGTGTTGAAGAAGTAAGAGGCGGATACGGCGGCATGTTCACAAGCACAGCCGTAATTCTCGTTCTCTTCATTCTGTTGGTCATCGTAAGCCGCATGGTTCTCTACTAATATTAGCGGTTTTCACAAAAAGGACCGTCTCCCTAATTATTGGGAAGACGGTCTTTTTTTTCGATTAATTATGTTCCCGTCGATGATTTAATCTTCCAGCTCGTCATCCTCCCGCCACTTGCGAGTCCAGGTTCCACGCATGGCTAGAGCCAGCAGCAGGCCGGCGGCCAAACTGCCGAACGTTAGCAGGGCCCCTCCGCCAGGAACAATCACCATCGGCAGCCAAAGCAAAAGAACAAGCGCAAACAGCAGGCGAGAGGTTAGACCCAGCGTAGCCGCTTTACGCGCCCCGGCCGGGATCGGATAGTACGAGGCTACCGGGGAATCGCGGTGAACATGTCTTAACGTAGCAAGCTGGATCCCGGTTAAGAAAATAAACAGCAAATACAGCACAACGCCGAGCCACGATTTGTCATTCCAGGAGATGATCAGCATGCCAAGCAGCGTCAACCGACATACGATGCCAAGCAGTTCGCTGCGGATAAGCGTTTTGACGAGCAAATAACGGTAAGCTGCTGCGGAGTTCCAGGGGATCTTGTTCCCTACCCCGGACAACCAGCGTCGACGGATTACCTTTTGTCCTTCCGCCGGAACCTCCACGAACCAGCCCAGCATAAGCTGTACACGCGCAGCCCCTGACTTTTCCGCTGCAATCAGGTTATCCCAAGGCACAACGTGCTTCATTGGAAACCTTAATATAAGTACATAATTTAGACTAACCAATAGGGTAAACAGAGCGCTTTCCCAAATCGGCTGCCAAACCCATGCTGCCAGCATCAAGAGGAGAAAGCACCAGCGAAGCATACGATATCCGGTTCTAGCCCGGGTCGTCGTCATTCGCAGCTCCTGCCATGCCCCGTAGGCGCTTAAGCCTTTGAGCAGCAGCAGGACTAGCAGCATAACCCACAGTGGATGGTGCACGCCTTCGCTGCGCAAATACAGCGGCCAAACTAACAGCAGCAAAATATACAGTCCAATAAGCTTATAGATAACGCCGCTGCGGAAGGCCGGAGATAAATACGCCTTCATCCGATTTTCCTGCGGGAGCAGAAAGATGACGTCCGCCTGCTGCACATAAGTTCGAAATCCCGAATACACAGTGAGCGGTCCTAAAATGATCAGTATGATCCAGCGGATCGGCAGGCCAGGGGGCAAATTCTGCAGAAACGAAGTGTACCAGGCGGAAAAAGCGATGATGAGCAGGAGCAGCAAGACGGCGACGCCACTCTGGAACACATAGGGCAAATACGGGAGCACCTTGCCCCAGAATTCCGCTTTACGCTTGCTCCGCAGCGCTCGCAATTCCATCAGTTATTCTCCATCCTTCACTAAAGCATAAAAAATATTTTCTAGCGTACCGCCTGGCATTTTGGCTTGCTCCCCAATTTCCGCCAAAGATCCCTGAGCGATGACCCTCCCCTGGTGAAGGACAATAAAGCGATCGCAATAGTTTTCAATCGTCGATAAAATGTGCGAACTTAACAAAATCGACGAACCGCTTCGCTTAATTTCAAGCATGAAGTCCAGCAACGAGCGAATTCCAAGCGGATCGAGCCCCAGAAACGGCTCATCAATAATGTAAAGCGGTGGCCGCGCGACAAAAGCGCACATGATCATAACCTTCTGCTTCATCCCTTTGGAAAGATGCATCGACAAGCTATCGGCCTTCTCCTCCATTCGGAACAGCTTCAGCAGCCTGTCCGCTCTTTCCTGGTAAGCCTCAGGCTCTACACCGTAAGCTCGGGCTGCGAACTCCAGGTGCTCACGAACGGTTAACTCCTCATACAGCAAAGGAGATTCCGGTACGAAAGCCAGGGAAGACTGATAGGCTTCCGGTTCTTCCCCCCGCGATTTCCCGTTGATCCATATGCCCCCTTGGTGGGGTAGCATCAGTCCTAAAATATGCTTCATGGTGGTGCTTTTCCCTGCACCATTAAGTCCAATCAGCCCGATCATTTCCCCCGGCTTTACCTCGAAGCTAATGTCATGAAGCACCGGTCTGCCTACGCTATATCCACCGGTCAACTCATCCACTTGCAATACTGGCATTTCGCTCAAATCAAACTCCTCCCAACAACGCGATGCATGGCGCTTCGCTCCTCGTCCCTAGCCTTCTCTTCAACCAAACGAACATTGGCAAAACAATACTTGTGGCATTTCGTCGTAAATTTAATGGGTCTTATGCTTTTGGAGGTTTATTTTTCAGCCATTTTGGCGCCCCTTTATTTTTGCGGTCCAGCAAGCGATCCTTCTTCCGTTCACCGGCAGGAGCCGACTTGCGCTGGCCTGCTGCTTCGGCGTGGCCGAATGAGGATGTTTTCCCCTGACGCGCAGAGGTCCGAGCACCATCCTGGCGGCTTGTCTTCTCCGCAGTCCCACGCTCTCCAGCAGAATGCGACTTTTCTGACTTGCCTGCACCTGCACCTGCACCTGCGCCCTGCAAACGACCCATAGCGGGTTTCGGCGATCGCTTATCTCCGTTTACACTCCGGCCTCCCCGTGCCATCTGAGCATCCTGTGGGCCTACAATCTGACCGCCTGACAGCATTTTTTGCTCGATTTGAATGCCCAGCTCACGAGAGAATTTACGCATAATGAACTCTTCCTGCCGCGAAATAATCGATATGGCAAGACCCTGGCGGCCCATCCGCCCAGTCCGGCCCACCCGGTGCACGTAATGCTCCGAATCGATAGGCGGATCAAGATTGATTACCAGCGTTAAGTCCTCAATATCAAGTCCGCGCGCAGCTACATCGCTGGCGACAAGTACCCGATGTTTACCTTCACGAAAGCGTCTTAACGTCAGACTGCGTGCTGATTTATCAGCATCCCCGTACAAGGCTCCGGCACTTAAACCGACGTAATTCATCTTTGCCTCCACTTCGGCAATCTGATCTGTATTGTTAATGAATACGATCGCTCTGGACGGATCGTAGTGACGGACAATTCGGCGAAGCATGTCGATTTTGTCACGCTCATCGCAGACGAAATAGAGATGTTCCAGGCTTTTCGAGGTTCGCTGCTCCGGATCAATCCCGATTTCCACCGGGTTGTTCATCTCCCTGGAAGCCAGCTCACGAATCTCTGAATTGATCGTCGCCGACAGGAACATCAACTGCCGCTCCCGCAGCGTCCCTCGCAAAATATGCTCTACATCAGCCGTCCCGCCTAACTGGAACATCTGGTCAACCTCGTCCACCACCACGGTCCGCAGTGTATGCAGCTTCAGCTTACGAAGGGCGAGAATTTCCCGAATTCGGCCCGGTGTACCTACGACGATATGGGGATGCTGCTTCAGCCGCTCCAGCTGCCGCTTTATCGCCGCCCCTCCTATCAAGGCTTGGGACACGATTCCGAGCGTCTCCCCGTATTTCTCTGTTTCACGTAAAATTTGCATCGCCAACTCCTGTGTCGGAGCGAGAATCAGACCTTGCAGCGTTTTTTCCTCGGGGGTAATGGATTGCAGCAATGGCAGCAGATAGGCCAGCGTCTTTCCAGTGCCCGTCTGAGACTGCGCAAGTATATCTCGTCCCTCGAGCGCCGGAGGTATACATTCAATTTGTACAGGCGACGGCTCGGTAATTCCATAATCCGCCAGCTTGGTGACCAGCAGCTCTCCGACCCCTAGGCCGGCAAACGTATTCATCGTCATCTATTTTCACCTTTATCCCTTAAAGTACGTACATTCCAATGTTATTATTTTCATTATATGCGATAAACAACGGTCACAACAAATAGGCCACAATGGAGGTTATCTCCTACGATCAGGATGGCAGCGCATCGTCCCTGCGAAGCATCTCCATAAATACCTCCATCGTCTTGGTATAAAACGGGGTCGAGGACGTAATCAATGAAAATGTCCGGGTGAACGGAAATCCGTCGATGCTCAACACTTTCAGCGTACCGAGCGATAATTCCTTTCTTATTGCCCAGTGGGACAGCAGGCTGATCCCAAGCCCCGCCTCAACCGATTCCTTGATGATTTGCGTGCTGCCGAATTCCATGGTTTTGTCGGGAGTAATCCCGTGTATCGCAAACATTTTATCCGTCGCTTCCCGGGTTCCGGACCCAGGCTCTCGAACGATCCATGTTTCGCCGTGCAAATCGGCCAAATTCGTCTTCTCGTCCTTGGCCAAACGGTGGCCCACACCTACAATGATGGACATCCGGTCACTAGCAATCGGCTCCATGCGTAGCTTGTCGTGCTTCATTCCACCCTCGACCACTCCGATATCCAGCTGTTTCCCCGCTACCCGCTCCTCAATTTCCTGAGTGTTTCCGATCGTAATCGTCGGCTTGACTCCGGGGTATTGCTTCATAACCTCGGAAATAATATGCGGGAGCACGTATTCTCCGTAGGTGTAGCTTGCTCCGATGGAAATATCACCACTTGCCGAATGCCTCAAATCATCGACCAAATACTGCATCCGGTCATATAGTCCCAAAATTTCTTTGGCGTGGTGGTACACAATTTCTCCGGCCTTATTCAGTCGAACATATTTATTGCTGCGCTCCAAAAGCTTTGTTCCCACCGCTCGCTCCAGCGATTGAATGTACTGACTGACCGCCGGTTGGGTCATATGTAAAAATTCCGCAGCACGCGTGAAGTTTTCCTTTTCGGCAACAGCTACAAAAACACGCATAACCGGATCCATCTCATACCCCTCCTATTCACTCAAGGTATAATCACATTATCATATTAAATCACTTATCATAATAATCACAACCATTTATTTTACTTATTATAAAATGCGATTTATTCTGATAGTGCGCACGGAAGGAGGTGATTTTATGGCAGTTGCAGTCAATGACCGGGCGTGTCCATCCAGACAACCTGAACCTTATCCAAAGCAGCCGGTGAACCGGAAAACCGCTTTCTTCTCCTGGATCAAAGGAATATGCTTTACATTTATCATTGCTCTGCTTGGTTACGGTCTCGCTTTTGTACCGGGATTCAACCACGTTGGCCAGCTCGCTTGCTCTATTATTTTAGCGGTCCTGTATCGTCAGGTGTGGGGATACCCTGAACAGATTAGATCAGGCATCGAATTTTCCAGCAAAAAGCTGCTTCGTTTTGCAATCATTCTGTTCGGCTTGAAGCTGAACATAGACATCGTACTGCACCAGGGCTTGGGACTGCTCCTGCGCGATGCAGTTACGATCATCTTCGCCATAACCGTTACCTTACTTCTTGCCAAGTGGCTGAAGGCGGACCTCTCCCTATCCTTGCTGCTTGGCATAGGCACCGGCATCTGTGGTGCAGCGGCGATCGCAGCCGTCTCACCCATTCTCAAAGCCAAGGAAGAGGACACCGCTATGGGCGCAGGGATCATCGCCCTTATCGGCACGATCTTTTCGATCGTTTATACGATTCTCCGGCCGCTACTCCCATTATCCGAGCTTCAATACGGGATTTGGACGGGTGTGAGCCTCCACGAAATTGCTCATGTAGCGCTCGCAGCAGCACCTGCTGGGCAGGATGCTTTGGCTATAGCCTTGCTTGCGAAGCTGGGACGCGTTTTTTTGCTGGTTCCGCTCAGCTTTATTTTGCTCTATTTGCAAAACCTTAAGCGCAAACGTTCGGGCGAAGCTAATACGGGCACGAGGATCGTGTTTCCCTGGTTTTTGGTGGGCTTCATCGCAATGAGCTTTCTAGGCAGCTATATTTTAGGAAAATCCATTATCGTCCCGGCTTGGGCCATAAACGATATATCGTCCGTCACGACATTTTTTCTAACGATGGCGATGGTCGGGCTCGGCCTGCATGTCAATCTCAAGGAGCTACGCACCAAAGCACTGCGCCCGCTCATAGCCATGCTCATCACATCATTCCTGCTTTCTGGACTAACACTCGTTTCCCTTTAATGCTTATCTGATCGAATTATTCCCTATGCTAATGTGCTGCCTGGCTTTGATGCTATCCTTTCTTTCAGAGCCCAGCAAGCTGGGATAAGGGATATTTTGGGCCTTATTTTCTCCGGACATACAAAAGGGACTATCCCCCGAGCAGTAAAAAATACTACTTGCAGGATAGCCCCAGCCCATTCTATTTCTTATTCAGCATCCGATAGCTTAAGCGGTTCGCCAAACGTGGAAACATATGATACCACTTGGCGCCCACCCCGGCAATCCACGGAAGATTGATTTCTACTGGACCTTTCTCTACCGCGCGGACCATAGCTCTCGCTACCCGCTCCGGCTTCATCATAAACCACTTTACGTTGTTCACATACGTCCCGTCCGGATCCGCCACCGCAAAAAAAGGCGTATCGATCGGCCCGGGATTAATCGTCGAAACCGAAATTCCATATTCCCGCACTTCTTGGCGCAAAGCATCGCTAAATCCGATCACTGCATGTTTGGTGGCACTGTAGGCTGTCGACTTAGCCGTTCCGATCTTACCGGCGATGGAGGCCACGTTGACGATTCTCCCGGCACGTGCCTTCTTCATGTAAGGAAGCACCGCTTTGGTGCATCTTACCATGCCCATGTAATTCACATTCATCATTTCCGAGAACTCATTTAGCGGCATTTCATCGCAATACTCAAATTTCCCGTAACCGGCATTATTCAGGAGGCAGTCTATCCGCCCAAACTCGGCAAACACCTGCCTAAAAGCCGCCTCAGTCGAAGCATCGTTCCCGACGTCGAGTGCAAGCAGCTTATGGGGGCCCTTCATTCTTGCTCCAACAGCCTCCAGCTTGTCCATCGAACGGGCGGCAAGTATAACAGTCGCCCCTTGCTCCGACAGCATCTGGGCCGCCAAAGCACCAATGCCGCTAGAAGCCCCAGTAACGACAACAATCTGATTATTCATAGACATCGTCTATTCTTCCATCCCTTCAAGCTTCCATGTCCCTATCTTAAGAGACCATCACTTGAATGTCCAGTTCGCCGATGCCATCCATCAACAGGGGGATGCAAAGCGCAGTACGAGGAGTGATAATTCCGGACGTTTCTGTCTTAATAACCTGTGGAGGCGTAATATCCACCAAAATGCCTTGATTGGACAAAATCGTACTGGCATTTCCGCTGATCATATTGCCCAGCTCGGAAATCGCACTTTGCCCCATCTCATCCATTTCTGTCAGTATAAATCCGCCCATCATCGCGGACACGATCCGAAGAGCAACGGTTTCCTCCAAGCCAAAAACAACCATGCCGCTAAAATGTCCTGTCATTCCGATTTGAATCCATATCTGATCCTGTATGGGCATTACCTCTCTCACACCCATGCGCCCGGTAGAGGGCGAAACCTGAACAACTTGTTCGATAACCGTGCGCGCGGATTCAAGAAAAGGATTAATTACTTCTGCTTTCAATAATATGCGCCCCTTTTCACTAGGAGAATGCTTTATCAATACAAAAGACCCAACTTTTAGTTAAAACATATTATACTTTATTCCTACTAATAAGTCATTATAATTTGATTCTAAAGACATAGCGAACATAACATGTCAATGATTGCTCACCGGCGAGTCTTTCGCGAATCATTGATTTACCTGCAGAATATCACCTATAATTAATAAAATCATACTTTTGCTGCTCTAATTGCAGCTGCGAGAATCGACAAGGAAGAAAGGAGGATTCAGGTGAATATCAGCCAATTAGAAACATTGATTACGATTTCCAAAACGAAAAGTTTTCGCAAGGCGGGTGAACTCTTGAATTTGACGCAGCCTGCTGTCTCGGCTCAGATCAAAAGCCTTGAGGACGAATTTCGGACTGTTTTGGTCGACCGCAATCAGCCAGTAACCCTGACCGACCGCGGACAAGTATTTCTAGAGCAGGCGGAACGGATTTTGGATATCGTCGAAGAACTGAAGCAGAAGCTGTCCGATATGGAGCACACTCCGCAGGGGCACATCGTACTTGGAACGACGACTTCAATTGCTATTCAAATTTTACCGCGGATCTTGTCATACTTTCAGGACCAATTTCCTCTTATTAAGACAACGATTCAATCGATGCCTTCCTGTCTTATTTACCAAAACGTGGAGCAGGGGCTTGTCGATATCGGAATCGGTTATTTAATTGAGAATAATCCTCAGGTACTCTCTTCCGTTTTGTATTACGATACGTTTGAATTAGTGGTTTCTCCGCTACATCCTCTGGCCAACGATCCGTCTCCAACTCTTGAGTCGCTGCGGGAAGTTCCGCTTATTATGCTGTCTCCTGATACGGTTGGTCGGCGCTTTGTCGAGGAAGTCTTCAAGGAGCATGGGATCGAACCGCATATCGTAATGGAGTTATCCAGTAGCGAAGAAGTAAAACGGATGGTGGAAATTAATTTAGGCGCCGCCATTATTTCAAGGCAGTCGATCTTGCGTGAACTCAAGCAGGGAACATTGCAAATCGTTCCGATTCCTGAGCTAGAGGTAACTCACCCGGTCGGGGTCATTTATAAATCGAGCCGTTACATCAACTCTGCAATGCAGCAATTTCTAGGTGATCTCAAGGGAATGCCGGAAACCAAGTTTATCAGCTCGGAATAGCGGCAAACCTAAACCTAGAGAGGAAAGGAGCAGATATCCGTATGAAATTTGACCTTCATACTCATCATTTTCGCTGCGGTCATGCCGACGGAAATATTCGTGATTATATCGAAGCCGGGATTACGGCTGGTTTATCGGTTATTGGCATTAGCGACCACACCCCTTATTTCGGACGTTCCGAGGATCGCCCTTTTCCGAAAATTACTATGGGTAAACGGGAATTCGCTGGCTACGTTGAGGAAGTGCTGAAGCTTAAGCAAGAATATGAGGGAAAAATCGATGTGCTTCTTGGGATTGAGTCCGACTTCTTCCCGGAACATGCCGAAGTATACCGAAAAACACTAAACCAATATCCCTTCGATTATGTCATCGGCTCAGTCCATAGTGTTGGAAAGGTAAGTATCTTTAACAAAAACCGCTGGAAGAGTTTAAAAGAGTCGGAAAGAATTGCGACCAAGGAAGCATACTACGAGCTGATCCGCGAGTCCGCACGGAGCGGAATGTTTCAAATTCTTGGGCATATCGACGCGATGAAGGGCAACTACCCGGCCTTCTCCGATATCCCTACCGCGAAAGCCATCGACGATACGCTGCAAACGATCGCTGATAACGGCGTAGTCATTGAAATTAACACTTCGGGAAAAACAAAGCTCAGTGGTGGATGGTACCCATCCGATGCCATCCTTGAGCGGGCACTGCATTTTGGCGTTGACGTCACCTTTGGCTCCGATGCCCATACCCCGGAACGTGTCGGCGACGAATGGGATCTCGTTTTAACGCGGCTGAAGGAAATCGGGTTCACCGAGTGGGTATATTTCAAAAACAAGCAGAAAATTTCCGTTCCGCTTTAATGCACGAAGTGCTCCCCTTCCTGGGGGCATATCACGGCAAAAAAAGAGAACCCGAGCAACGTGCACCGAGTTCTTAGAAAAATATATATTCAAAAGGGGGTCATGTAATAAGCATACCCTCTAACTATTAGGTTAAGATCACAGGTATATTTCATTTGTGTAACAAATAAATCTGTGATTATTACTCGCCCTTTTCCCATTCTCTCCGGTACAATTTTACGGGAATTTCTTCCCCGTTCAAGCCCTTACTTGCGGGAAGATGACTGATATAGCACATTCCGCATTTCTGCAGGACATGCTCCGAGGCCGGATTATCGGCGCTGCAGCGAGCCTCAACTTTAGTTAATCCTAACGTATCATGTCCAAATTCAAACACAGTTTTCACCGCTTCCGTAGCCAGACCCTGATTCCAGTATAAAGGCGACACCATATAACCTAGACGTGCCTGTCCGCTGCTTGGCGTCCAGTACTGCAAGGAACAAAGCCCGATTAAATGATGCTCATGTTTATGTTCCAGTACAAAATGCAAATCGCGCAAGCTCCGGTACGCTTCTTCAAAATAACGATATAGGCGATCGGGAAACAGCAGCTTAGCCGGTCCGACCGCTGTATGCCGAAGCACGGCCGGATCAGTCATGCAGCTGTACAAAGCTTCGATATCTCCTGGTTCCAGACGGCGCAATATGAGTCGTTCACTTTCCAAAACGGGAAACTGACTTTTCAGCCATTGCTTGATGTCCGCCATATTTCCCCCCCCTTTTTCCCATTATGCTTATTTACTAAGCGATGACGTTTGCATCCTCATAACTACCCCGAACCCATACAGCACTAAATAGTTGAATAGTGTGATCATAAATACCCACTTACAAAACGCAAATGCATGCATAAGTTGACCTGGCTCCATAAAATAAGCTATAGTCTCATTCAGCACAAACCGGGGATGCAGCAGGTCCCAACTGTTCCAACGCATAAATCGGCCCAAATAAATGCCGAAGCTGCTTAATAGCAGCACTAAAATCGAGAAAGCCCAGCCCGCCCAGCTTCCCCAGCGACGTTGCACCAAACGATGAACGGAAGCCAGCGATATCATTGCTATCGCCAGGCCGATCAAGGCAGCAAAAAACATCGTAAACAGGTGGTCCCAGAACGCATTCTCCAGCCAAAAGCGGTTGTTGTCTACAATCTTATATCTGGCAAACGGATGCAGTAGATCCGTGATAATATACGCGGCATTCGGGTAAAAAAACAGCCAGAGGAGGCCGACGGGAATCGTAATCAGAAGCTTCACGACATTCTGACGAAGCAAGCTAATCAAATCCAAAGCGATCGCCAGCCCTAGAGGGATCCAGGCTAGGAACGCATTCCAAAGCAGAAATAAATAGGGATGCCCCCCACTTGGTAGCTTGATTTCCATCGCATATTTCATGCCGATAACCGTTCCGGCAAACAAAACGATACATACGTATAGCTTTGCCGGATAACCTAATTCTTTAAGCCGCTGCTTCATGCCACAACTCCTATCGCAGGTATCCTTTAACCTATACACGAATGACTGTGACAAATTGTTACGAAGCCGCCATCAACCGGCTATTCCATCGCTTCGTTTCTTAGTACCATGTGAATATGGTCCTCCCATATCCCGTTGATAAAGAGGTATTTTAACGCCAAGCCTTCCTGATAAAAACCGCACTTTTCAACAACCCGGAATGAAGCTTCATTGCGCGGCATAATATTAGCTTCAATTCGGTGAAGCCCTAATTCGTGAAAGGCGAAATTGGCAACTGTCCGAACTGCCTCCGTCATATACCCGTTATTCCGCTCGTCCTGATCCATTCGATAGCCTAAATGGCATGACAAGAAAACCCCGCGTACAATATTGCTTAAGGCGATGGAGCCAATCACCCGCTCCGGATCATCCGCCCGGAATATCCACCATGTGCATAGGTGTCCGTTTCGGATATTCTTTGATTCCTCCTCAAGCAGCGCCTGTTGGTAGGACAATGTGTAATATTCCGGTTCCTTTATTTTCTCCCATTGCTCCAGAAAGCTCTGATTGCGCTGTAAAAAAAGCAAAACAGCATCTGCATCCTCTGCGCCCAGCTCTTTCAAAATTAGCCGTTCGGAGGTTAAAATAGATTTCATATAACTTACCTCAATTCTATGAAAAAATAAAATGATGATCAGTTCAGAAACGGAAGGAGTTCGGATTTATGCAGCCCTTCACAGCCCGAACAATAGATATTATATCCCAGATTCCCGAGGGAAAAGTGATGACGTATGGCCAAATCGCTGCCGCAGCCGGCAGCCCCCGCGCCGCTAGGCAAGTCGTCCGCATTCTGCACAGCATGAGCCGGAAGTACGGACTACCCTGGCACCGCGTAGTAAACAGCAAGGGGGAAATCGCTCTGCAGGATGAAGAAGGCTTCCACCAGCAGCAATGGAGCCTTGAGGCGGAAAATGTAGTCGTTATGCCTGGCGGACGGATCGATCTCGTCCGCTACCAATTTGAACCAGAGACACCCAGGCATCAAGCGGAACCTTAAATTTTACTAAATACCCACCTGTTTCGCATTCATTCGCAAAAAAAGAAGGGGGTTCAAAACTATACCCCCTGCTTCCATTTTTTCTCCGCGACGTTAGGAACAAAATGCTCCATAAGTGAGATCAATTCGGAAGGTTCAGCAGATATGTTAATCAGCGACAGATGGCCTTGATTCACAAATCCGGCAGCGATACAGGATTCCACCAGTCCGATGAGCGGATCGTAATACCCGTTAATATTAAGCACACCGACCGGCTTTTGATGAATCCCTATCTGCAGCCAGCAGAGCACCTCAAACAGTTCCTCCAGCGTTCCGAATCCGCCAGGTAGTGCAATGAAACCATCGGCCATCTCGCCCATTTTAGCTTTCCGGGTATGCATATCCTCGACTTCTAAAAACTGCGTTAATCCTGGGTGGGCCAGCTCTCCGTTCATCAATCCCGTAGGCATGACCCCAATGACCTCACCGCCCGCACTAAGGGCCGCATCCGCCATAGCACCCATGAGTCCGAATTTCGAACCGCCATATATGATTCGGTATCCTTGCTTGGCCAAGGTACCACCAAGTTGTTCAGCCTTTTTCCGATACTGCTCATCCTCCCCAAAGCGGGAACCGGCAAATACACATATCGATTTCATCTTTTCACTCTCCCCTCCGTGATTCTCTTCTCCCTAATCGCTCGCAAATATCTTACTGTCCCGATTCACCGGCCACGTTCCAACGATGGCGGTATTTCTCCAGGCGAGGGTGAAGCTGGGAAGGTGATGCCGATAGCAGCAGCCGGACTTTGACGATCCATTCCTCAAAAGAGGAAAATGAGGCAAATTGGTTAGCCATTTCCGGGGACAGATAGACGAAATGAGGAGCTGGATATTTATCTGCCATATGCCGGAGTGCCGTGTCCATCGGTGTATATTTTTTTCTCTTCCCTTCCCAGCTTTCAATTGTCACCGCTGACGCTCGCCCTTGCTCGCTTTTCCATTGATGCAGCCGATCCTCCCTCTGATAAAAGGGACTAGCCCCATTCTTCGAGATTCGTTTGACCGTCTCCTCATGCAGCGGGTAGAGCACAAGCTTGGCAAAAGCCCGATTGGAGGCTTCCTTTGCCGCCAGGTCCAATTCTTCATCTGATGTGTGCTCAAAAGAATCATAGTAGATCATCGTACCTTTTCGGCTTTCTACCGGCGGTTCATAACCGAAAGGCACTTGGATGTTTTGTCTCACGTTGTCTCCTCCATAGATGTGAAATGTAATTGGGATATATGCCTAGGTTTTGCTTTTTTTACGAAAAATAAAGAAGAGATTAGCGAATTCCCCGTCCTATAAAGTTTGGAGAAATCGGCGCTAGGCCAAGCTCCCGTGACCACACCGAAAGTTGCCCAATATGGTGGATTTCATGAGCAATGACATGCCGTAAAATTTCGCCTGCCGTATACTCCTTTTGATCGGAAGGATTAATGATGCGTGTACCGTCCATCTCGTCAGTCCAGGTAGATAGAAACAGTTCCACTTCCCCATGGAATGAGGCGGACAATTCTTTGATTCGTTCCAAGGACATGTACTCCTCAAAGGGCACCGGATCATCCGGCTTCCCTTGAATGATTTGAATCCAGCTCCATTCCACGTCAATAATATGATACAACGTCCTTAAAATGCTCCCCACGCCGCCGCTTCGCTGCCGCAGCAGCTCTTCAGCAGATATTTGTTCGCACCACGCGAACCACTCTTCCCGAATTTGCCAATTGTATTGGAGCATTTTCAGCATATGCAAAATCCCTTCTCCCTAAAGGTCTTTTAATTCCCTTAAACTCTCAGTAACCTGATTTTACCATAAGACAATGTTTTGAATTAAGACATGAAATGTAAAACCTAAGTCATTCACCATGATCGTCGCCCTTTGTAATGATCCGCGAGGGCCATGCTACTCCTATCAATACAGTCAGCCCCACCAAAAAAGGATAAACGACGATCAAACCGAGAATGAGCAGTCCCGCTCCATAATTATCGGAGTCCACCGGATTCGGATTAGGGAACAACCACCCGAAACCAGCAACAATAGCAATCGCATAAGGAAACCATAGCAGCACCGACCAAAATACGAACGGCCGAGCTTTCATCCATTTATGAACCAAATAAATACAGCCGCACGCTAAAACCATGGCTATAAATAACGTTCCCCATGATACCATCCGCTCTGTCGCAGAATAGCTGTACCCAGTCATGGCCTGAACGCGGCCGATATTGGTTATTCCTTCTGTAATGACGACAAAAATAAGAGCATACAAGGCGCTAATCGCGTTGATTTTGCCAAAACTTTTGAGCATGTTATACTCTGCACCACCTGGAGAAATTATGAAAACAAAGGAGAAGCCTTGTCGACTTCTCCATAAATTCGTTATATTGCTAATTCGTTCCGATTACTGATTGATCTGCTGATCCGTCTTTCCCTGCAAATTAACCAGTTTCATAATGACGGACGCTATGTCCGCTTTGGACACGGTCTGCTGCGGATTGAATTTACCGTTTTGCCCTTCCAGAAGGCCCAGCTTGACAGTGAGGGCTACCGCACCCGGCTCTTTAATCGATTTAGCATCGCTAAATTGACTCACGGCCGTGTCCTGACCGAGGAAAGTAGCTAGCTTGCTGTATTTAAGCACAATTGTAAGCATGACAGCGAGCTGCTCACGTGTCAGCTTCGCATCCACCTGAAGGCTGGCATCCTCCTGTACCCAATGACGGGTTACTGCGTATCTAACGGCTTGATAATAAGGGCTCTCGGGAGCTACCCCGAAAAAGATCTTCTTGCCATTCTCATCCCCAAAATAGTATTGCTCATAGTTCGGATTTTCTGCTTTACCCATTATCTTAAGCCAGTCGCCCATCGTAACCGCCTCATCAGGCTTCAGGTTACCGTCCTGATCCGGCGTCAAAACCTGATAATCCACAAGCGTGGTCAGCTCTTTTTCGGCTTTATGGCCTTTTATATCCTTAGGAGTCGGTACTTTTCCGGAAAGCATAAAGTTGTCATAGGTGGCCACCCATTTTCCCGAGACCGCATCCAGCACCATGCTATCTCTTTCCGGATTTACGGCGTTAGGAGCATATACGAGTCGGGCAACCGGTTCGGAGTATTCTCCATCAATATAATGCCCACCAAAACTTTGGTACTGGAGCTTCGGCTTATATTCCTGCCGATATAACCCAAGCGCTTTTTCCTCTGTAATTGTAGCTGTATTCCCAGCCGGAACACTAGCAGGCATCTCCCGATCACTCACATTGTAGAACAGCAGTCTGCCATACGCATCGATCGTCAAGGACACTGCGCCATCTCGAATAGGAAGGCCTTGATAAAAGCGGGTAAACTGATAGCTGTACCGATCTTCATTTTTCTTCTCACTCGTATCTGCTTCTTGGTTCACAAGCTTTAAATTGCTGTCGGCCTTCGGATATAAAAGATTAATGTAATCTATAGCCCGCTTTTTCGCCGTTTCCTTCGTTAATTTTACGGCCCCCTTAGGTACTGGCAGCGGCTTTTGCAGCTTTCCAGTACTGTACTCCTCAATGCTGAACTGTACAATTTGCCCGGTTAAAGCATCGACCTCCGCAGAGGTTTGCATAGGGAAAGGCATCCTTAGGTCGTTATCTCCTCCCCAGATTAGTCGCCACACCTGTCGATTTGAATCTCTATAATCATTTGACAAAAATTTCGAATTTAGTGTTCGCCCTTCAGGAATTTGAGCTACCTGTTGAATCGCTTTAACTGCTTCATCCTCGGTCATCTCCACAGTAGAGGTTCTAGGTATAAATGCTTTCTTTCCCGCCGGTATTGCGTCGTATGAGGTAGATTCTGATGGAAGCTCCACCCCTCTAAAGTTAATTTTCTTCCCCGATTTCGCATCGATAGGACTGACTGCACTTTCCGATGCCCCCCAGGCCAATACCCAACTCGAAATTTCTCCATTTTTACGGATCGGAAAATACCCTAGCTCCACTTTAAATTGCTCATTAAATAGCTTCTCCGCTGCGGCTTGTGTAATGGAAGGGACCGCCGAAGGATGCTCGAGCCTATCTGAAGGTTTGGAGAATTGCGTAATGTTTCCATCTCCATCCATCCCTACACTGATTCCACCGCCTGCCGAGGGCAAACCATTGATCAGGACATCAAAGTAAAAATTGTATTGAACAGGTCCGAACAGTGATTTAGTACCTATATACCTGTAGTCCTCCTTTAGTTGGAGGTCCTTGGCGGAGTAAGAAGGAGCTGCTTTGGCGATAAACGCCTTTGCTATCTCCAAAGCTTTTTCCTCCGTTACACCCGGAGGATAAAAGCTTTTGCCTTCTGTCTCAGGCATGCTGAGGTAGATATTCACCAGTTCCCCTGTTATGGCATCCACTCTGCTGCTGAAGCTGTGACTCATATTGCCTTCCCGGAACTCCCAGGAAATATCCCAGATCATCTGGTTTTTTGGAGCAGGGAACTCATTGGTGATGCCGAGCTGAACGCTTGTTGCTTTGGCTTTGGCTAGCTGCGGAAACAACTCCTTAACCTTGGCGAGCACCTGCTCCTTTGAAAACTTGGCCTTGGAAGGGTCGGGAGTTTTAGCCTCAGAGGTGTTTGGGATAACTGCTGAGCTTCCTGAAGCGGATCCAGAATTAGTACCGCTGGATGACGCCCCTAGCACCACACCCTGCGGAAGCAATAATGAAAGCGCAATCAAACTAGTCATTGCCACCTTACCAGACCATTTTGGAAACTTAGCTGCTCCGGAATTCTCGATAATTTTAAAATGACGGCTCAAATATTTCATCCTTCCCATTACTACATTTTCCTCTAATTGTAATGGAAATTTCATTATTTTTCCAATGTCAGAGAGTAAAAATATTTGCCCTGCTCAAAATTCATCACTAAATGTATTTTGTACATTTATTTTCAGGCCAAACGCCGACTTTTGGATTTTAACTGTATTTTGTACATTTAAATCGGGGTAATTAGGATTAGAAGAGGAATTTCACTCATTTTAGCTGCACTTTCAGCATCTAAATGTCCAACATTTCTCTTAAGGCTATGATTAACTGTACAAAATACATTAAGTAAGTTCTGCAGGTACAAGTAACCTCTGGTATGGTTAAAATGGTCTCGCTCCGCTACAAATTTTTTTAAAAAGACAGCCTGCCAGTAGCCCAGCATGCTGTCTTCCCTTCACATAATCACTTTTTCAATGGCACTCGCTCGGCCAAAAGCCGCTCCACTGTTACCGTCGCCTCATCAAGCGATTGGGCCTGGATCGGAATAATCTCCGCTTCCGTATACTGTCCCTCCGTAAAAGAGTAACGTGGATCATAATAGTGCAGGAGCAGTAGCTCCACCGCGCGATCGTAACGTCCATTTTTGAGACTTTGATCGATTTCTGCCGCAATCGGGACATGAATTCTCGATTTAATTTTTTGAAATGCCAGAATGCATTCCTCGGGATATTCCCACGGTTTATAATCGTTCAAAATGATCTCCACACGCGCCTCTACAGGAAGCTCCAGGCGAAAATGCTGCCCGTATCCTTTTCTGGCCACGATAAAATCAGGAATGACCACTTTGCCAACCCGCTTGCTTTCCGCCTCCATCAACACATAAGGTTTGTCTTGATAGTGTAGAAGTTCCTCAAGCAGCAGTGAATCGAACATTTTTTGATTATGCGCCTGAAGTCCAATGTGCCCGAACACCGAACCCCGATGCCCGGCCATCTGTTCCAAATCGAGTACGGGATGGCCTTTTTCCTGCAGCTTTTTAAGCAGAGCCGTCTTGCCGGTTCCCGTATTTCCGTGGATTACGATCATTTCCGGTTCAAAGCTCATCTTCTCGAGCGTCTCGACAACAAAGTGGCGGTATGCCCGGTAGCCCCCGTCCAGTCGGTAGGCATGAATATCCATCAAGGACAGCAGCGTTGCCGTCGTTCTACTGCGCATTCCGCCACGCCAACAAAACACCGCTTTCCTGCCCGGTATATCGGCAAATTGCTTGATAAACGTCGGCAGCTTGGCTGAGACGATCTCCAGTCCTCGCTGCTTTGCCGCATCTACGCTAACCTGCTTATAGAGCGTTCCGATTTCCGCCCGCTCCTGATCATCGAACAGCGGGATGTTGACGCTGCCCGGTATGGTGGATTCTCTGAATTCAGAGGGGGATCGCACATCGATCAGGGCGAGCCCTTTCTGTCGCTGCTCCAGCCATTCTTCAATCGTTAAGTCTTGAAACGTCATATAAAGACCCCTTCTGTTAAGTTCATCCAAGCTGTAAAATTTAAGATTCAACCACAATACGGCCCGTGTTACTGTCAGTTACTTCGCCGATGAGGCTTGCCTCGACACCCGCCTTCACCAGCTTCTCAAGCATTTCATCTGCTTGACTCGGATCAACGGAAATGAGCAATCCGCCCGAGGTTACCGCATCGCACAATATCCAGCGATCGATTTGATCGAGGCTGTCCGGGAAGGTGATGTCCTTCTCCACATGGGCGAAGTTGTTCTTCGTGCCACCCGGGACAAACCCCTGCTCCGCCAGCTCACGAACGCGCGGCAGCACCGGAACCGAGCTGCGGCGGATCGTGATGCCCACGCCGCTGCCTTTCGCCATCTCCAGGGTATGCCCCATCAGGCCAAAGCCCGTCACGTCGGTACAAGCATGCACATCATAAGGCTCCATCGTTTCCGCGGCGGTTTTGTTAAGCGTAGCCATCACGCGGGTAACCCGCTCCGTCTCTGCTTCGGTGAGCTGATCCTTCTTGATCGAGGTCGTCATGATGCCGACGCCGATCGGCTTTGTCAGGATCAGCTTGTCGCCCGGCTTCGCCCCGGCGTTCGTTCTCACCTTGTCCGGATGAACAAGCCCGGTAACGGCGAGGCCAAATTTAGGCTCCTTATCGTCAATAGAATGTCCGCCGACGAGCGTTGCACCCGCTTCCCTCACTTTATCGGCCGCACCGCGCAAAATGTCGGCCAGGACGCTTTTTTCCAGGGTGGAGATCGGGAAAGCTACTATATTAAGCACTGTGAGCGGTTTGCCGCCCATCGCATAAATATCGCTGATCGCATTGGCTGCGGCTATCTGTCCAAACGAATACGGATCGTTAACAATCGGGGTAAAAAAATCGACCGTCTGTACCAGCGCCAAATCGTCGCTAAGCCGATACACTCCGGCATCATCACTTGTATCGAGTCCGACGAGCAGATCCGGATTCGGCTCTGACTGCGGTAGACTCCGAATGACCTGCATCAAATCGGCGGGTCCGATTTTGCAGCCGCAGCCTCCTTTGCTGGATAGAGACGTTAATTTCACAGGTTCAGCTGTTGACATACATCGTCACGTTCCTTCCTCATGCTTAGCTAGGCCAAGCTCAATTTATCCTATTTAGATGGTACTCCAATAACAGCAAAATGCGCAAATCCAATAACACTTGGGAGATTACTCACATAAAATGACTTCATCTATGGGTAGAAACATCAACCAACCTCATGCTCAAAACAGCCGGAAGACGGTATTCTCCGTCATCCTGTTTATCATCATCGCCATCGCCGGGCTAACTTATGTCAAATGGTGGCACTATTACGAAAAAGCGCTCAAGAGTGCAACCAGTCATTCCATCGGATCATCCATTTTAGGCTCTGCTCTGACACCGGCGCCGCCCCATCCTGGAGCGCTGCGCTGCATTATACCGCTGTATACTTCAAAGCCGTCTGGAAGGCGGCCGTACTCGGAATTCTCCCCGGCTCGCTCGTTCAGGTGCTGCTGCCTGCGCAGTGGCTTTATAAGGTGCTAGGCTAGGAAGCAGCCTGGCCTTCTGGATCAGGAATCCGGTATTAAACCCGGCTACGCTGATCTTCATGACCTTTGTGCTGTCCTGGAAATTCACGCTGCTGCGGGTCGTATTCGGAATTCTGATGACCTTTGGGGTCAGCTATATGGCAAATGCTGATGGTATCCCGCTCTTTTCCGCGGAAGGTGCTGTTGTTCGTCTTCGTTTCGGTGGTTGCGATCGGCATCGTCAGTGGATTAATCGGGGCATGGGTGCTGTAAACAAGCAATCCGGCATCATTCAAAAAGCGCGAGCTGCATCGGCTGCAAAGCCCTGCACTCGCGCTTTTTTATGAGGATAATTACATAATAGCCGTTTACTGTTATGCCAGCGCCTTCAGGCACAGGGATACTTCTTTACCGCCAGTCGCCAAAGCTATTTCCGCCGCAACGACCCAGTTCACTGCCAAGGTTTGCTTCAAGCGTTCAAGCTGGGCGTCCGTGAGGTGCAGCCCGTCGATACGCCCTTCGCCGACGACAAAGTCGGTTTCCGAATTCAAACGGAAGGCTTCCTCCAACCAGATTTTGAGCCCGTTTCGAGTGTTGAACGTCATTCGGTACCCGTCCGTAAGCGCCTGCTCAAATTTCTCTCCATGCTCCTGCGCATAGGTAAATAAATCGCCGTACTCGTAATCTTCGTTCTCGAGAGCCTGAAATACGGCTGCATCCCGAGAGGCAACCGCCTGCTGCAGCTGCTCCTCGGTAATGCCTTCTTTTCTGGCATGCTCCAGCAAAATGGCGGTATGTTGAGAGAGCTTCACTTGTTCCATCACCATCAACTCCTTTACTGATTCTCTTCACACAAATGACAAGCTGCAAAATGCTCTGGGCCGACTTCGATCCATTTCGGCTCTTCCTGTTTACAGCGCTCCGTGGCAAATGGACACCGGGAAGCGAATTTGCAGCCGGTCCCGGCGCTGGATAAGCTCGGCATTTCCGCCTGCCCATCCGGTGCAGTAATGTTCCGCACTTTAGGGTCTGGAACCGGTATGGCCGCGAGCAAGGCCTGCGTGTAAGGATGGGCCGGATGGTCATAGAGCTCGTCGCTTGGAGCCACCTCGACCAGCTTCCCGAGATACATCACGCCAATGCGGTCGGAGATGTGCCGAACCATGGATAAGTCATGAGCAATAAACAAATAGGTCAGTCCGTATTCTTCCTGCAAATCCTCCAGCATATTGACTACCTGCGCCTGTACGGAAACATCGAGTGCAGAGATCGGCTCGTCGCAAATAATAAACTCCGGTTTCACGGAAAGAGCTCTGGCAATGCTGATCCGTTGACGCTGACCGCCGCTGAATTCATGCGGATAACGATCCGCGTGCTCCGGCTTCAAGCCTACCTTTTCCAGCAGCTCCAGCACCTTTTCACGGTTTTCCTTCTTGTTCTTGAACCCTTGAATGCCCAGTGGCTCGCTGATGAGCTGAGCGACATTCATGCCGGGATTCAGCGAGGAATACGGATCCTGAAAAATCGTCTGCATTCTTTTACGGAACGGCTTCAGCTCCCGTTCATTCATTTTCGCCAAATCCTGCCCGTCGAACAAAATAGAGCCGTCCGTTACATCGTACAATCTGGAGATCGTACGGCCCGTCGTTGACTTCCCGCACCCGGATTCTCCAACGAGCCCAAAGGTTTCCCCTTTAAGAATATGAAAGCTGACGTCGTCTACTGCCTTAACAATGCGTTTATTGCCATCTTCCCCTTTGCCGCGTGCGGGAAAATATTTTTTCAGTCCCTTCACTTCCAGCAAAACTTTATCGTCCACCCTTAATCCTCCTTCCGCGGCTTGGTGTCATTGCCCTGTACGTCCTGGCCGATCCAGCAGAGCGAACGATGACCTGTTTCGGTCTGCCGGTAAGTCGGCATCTTTGAGCAGATGCTTCCGGCAAACGGACACCGCTCCATGAACGGACAGCCGGAAGGCGGAGCCAGCATATCGGGCGGCGTACCTTCGATCGCTTCGAGTCGTTCTCTAGTCCCCGTCACCGATTTTGGAATTGATTTCAGGAGCCCTTGTGTGTACGGATGGAGCGGGTTTTCGAAAATTTCTTCTACCGCCCCCTCCTCCATAATAAGTCCACCGTACATGACGACGACTTTGCTGCAAACTTGAGCTACCACGCCTAAGTCATGCGTAATCAGCATAATGGCTGTATTCGTATGTTTTTGAAGTTGCTGCATCAGCTTTAAAATTTGCGCTTGAATTGTAACGTCAAGCGCCGTAGTAGGTTCGTCAGCGATCAACAGCTCCGGCTTGCATGAAAGCGCCATGGCGATCATCACCCGTTGGCGCATCCCGCCGCTAAATTCATGCGGGTATTGGTCGATCCGCTCCTCGGGAGAGGGGATGCCGACGTCGCGAAGCAGCTGTATGGCCTGCTTGCGTGCTTCGCTTTTGCCGACCTTTTGGTGCCGCATGATTACTTCCGTTAATTGCTTGCCGACTCGGATTACCGGGTTCAAGGAGGTCATCGGGTCCTGGAAAATCATAGAAATCCGGTTCCCGCGGATTTTCCGCAGTTCTTTTTCCGGTATGCTCAGCAGGTCCGTGTCATGAAAAAGCACTTGTCCATCCATGATCCGTCCCGGCGGCTGAATCAGCCCCATGATCGATTTGGCAGTAACGCTCTTGCCGCTGCCGGATTCACCAACCAGCCCGATCACTTCACCTTGCTGGATCGCAAAATCGACTCCCCGTACCGATTGAACCTCTCCCTGTCCGGTCATATATGAAGTTTTCAGGTTTTTGACGGTTAATAACGTGGTCAAAGGTTTCACCCCGGTTTCTATCAAGTAATTCCTGTTCTTTCGGCGAAAGCTATATAACTTGAACTAATAATTGTACGGATAGAGGCCCTCTCGCCTGTTTTTCGCACTTTCTTTAGTTCAATCTATATAGATGACACCTAACGCTTGTTCACTTTCGGTTCAAACGCCGTTCGGAGAATATCGCCGAGAAAATTGAACGATAATACGGTGATCAATATTAATAACCCCGGAAATATAGCCATATAGGGCGCATCACTAATGAAGCCCTGCGCATCGTTCAGCATGCTGCCCCATGAGGAGTTCGGCTGCTTGACGCCGAGTCCCAGGAAGCTGAGCGACGATTCCATCAGGATCGCCGATGCGATATTCATCGTAGCCGACACGATAATCGTAGGCATAATGCTTGGAATAATGTGTTTCATAATAATACCAAAGGTACTCTGCCCGGATACTTTGGCATACAGCACATATTCGCGCTCTTTGACGGATAACGTCTCGGCCCGGACAATTCTTGAGATGTTCATCCAACTTAAAATACCGATAATTAAAACGATCGTACCAATGCCCGGTCTAAGGTAAGCGTTCAGGATCAGCATCAGGAAAAATGACGGAATGGACATCAGAATATCCACTATACGCATGAGCAGATTGTCGATTTTCCCTCCGAAATAGCCGCTGATCGTCCCGACGGCCGTACCTAGCGTCACGGATATAATCATCGAGAGAAAGCCGACGCTGAGCGAAACTCTTCCCCCGTATAAAGCTCTGGCAAAATAATCGCGGCCATAATCGTCCGTCCCAAACCAATGAGCCGCGCTAGGTGGCTTCAACCTGTCCATGACGACAAGCTTGTTCGGATCGTGAGGCGACAGGAATGCGAATACGGACGCGAGCACAAATATGGCCAATATGATCAAGGCAACAAGCCCGGTTTTTTGCTGTTTGAATTGGGCGACCATCAAACGCCAACGCAAATGATTCATCGCTAAGTTCACCCCGCTGTCTTAATGCGCGGATCAACCACGCCGTATAGTATATCAGCCACTAGATTACCGATGACGAGCATGACGGATGTAAGCATGGTAATCCCCATAATGACCGGATAGTCCAGCCCTGTTACCGCCGTAATCCCGAGCGAGCCCATCCCCGGCCAGGAAAATACCGATTCGGTAATAAAAGCACCGGCAATGAGGTCGGGAAGCGACATGCCGAGAATCGTGACAACCGGAAGCAGCACGTTGCGAAATACATGGCGCCACAGGATCGTATTTTTCGTAGATCCGTAAGCATATTGAATTTGCACATAATCCTCTTCCAGCTCGCTGATGGTACTGGACCGTATGTAGCGCATGTACATCGATATATTAATGAAGCTAAGCACGATCACCGGAAGAATTCCGTGCTTCATGATGTCCCATGCGGAATTGATGCCAACGGTACGCATTCCCATGCTCGGCAGCCAGTGCATTTTGAAGGAAAACCAGAAAATCAGCAAAATTCCAAACCAAAACGCTGGAATGGAAATGCCAATATAGGAAAATAGGCTTAGAATCCGGTCTACTGCGCTATTTTTTCGCGAACCGGCATATAAGCTGAGCGGAATGGCAACAATCAGCGATAAGACCAGGGCCGAGCCCATCAAGCCGATGGTAGCCGGAATGCGTTCGGCAATTAGCGTCAGCACCGGACGATGGTTTACGAGCGAATAGCCGAAATCGCCCATCAGTACATTTTTAAGCCAGATAAAATATTGCACGTATACCGGCTCGTTCAGCCCAAGGCTTTTCCTGATCCGCTCCACATCTTCCGGGTCCATATTCGGCGTCACAAAGGAGAGCACCGGATCCCCAGGCGACAGCTTGATCAGGGCAAAGGAGACGATAGATATGAAAAAAAGCAGAGGAACGGCCTGCAGGACCCGCCGTAGGATGTAGCTGTTCAAGAAGTATCCCTCCCAAATCAACGCCGGCCTGACACGGCCGGCGTTTAGAATCATATGTTACTATTATTTTTTGTAAATTTTGGACAAATCCTCCAACATAACGACTGGTTTAGGAATAGCTTCCTTAATCCCGCCGTAACTGTTGTCAATGGCTACAACCGCTTGCGTATAGGCGATCGGGTAAACCGTCATTTGTTTCGCCACCGTTTGCTGAATTTGTTTATACAAATCCGCTCTCTTCGTCTCGTCGACTTCCACAGCTGCCTTATTCCACAATTCATCAAATTTCGGATCTTTGTAATGGGAATAGTTATAGGCTTCGTTACTCAAGAATAGGGACTTGTAGGCATCCGGTTCAAAGCCCATGATGTACCCGCCGAAGTTAAGCTCGAAGTCCTTGTTGTTCATATCCAGCGTTTTGTTGCCATAGGCGGTTACGTCCATCGGCAGAAGTTCAACCTCAATGCCGGCATCCTTCAGCTTCTGCTGAACATATAGCGCTTGGCTTTCCTGCGCTTTATTCGAGTTGGCATACGCGAGGCGGATCTTCAGGTTGCTAACGCCCGCTTCACTAAGCAATTGCTTCGCTTTGTCCAGATTATAGTCGTATTTCTCCACATCTGCGGTTTGATACAGCGTGTCCGGCGTCAGGATCGAAGGAGCCGGTTCCGCAAATTCCGAAGAGGAATACGAGGCGGTGATCATTTCATTTTTATCAAGTGCATATGCGATCGCCTGACGAACCTTCACATCCTGCATCGAAGGGACATTCAAGTTGAACACCATGTATTGAAGTCTTCCTTCCGGATAAACCAGCAGGTTGAATTTTCCGGTATCTTTCAGTTTCTTGTAATCCTGCGTATCTACCATACGCATATTGATTTCACCGTTTTGCAGAGCGAGATTCGCAGCATTCGGATCCTTGGCAATTCGGTAGGTTACGGAATCCAAATGAGCCTTGCCGGCGAAATAATCGTCAAAACGATCCAACGTTACGTATTCGCCCGGACGGTATTCCTTGAATTTGAACGGACCCGAGCCGACCGGGTTGTTGTTTTTGGCGCTCTTTTCAATGTTGGCTTCACCCTTGAAGACATGCTCAGGAATCGGGGACAGTTGAACAAGTGCCCCGTCAAACGCTGCGGACACTTCCGGGAGAACGATGTTCACCGTCAAGTCGTCCACCTTGCTTACTTTAGCTGGCTTGCCATTAAAGACATAGTAGCTGCGGAACGGATTGTTTTGTTTTTCATCCAAAATGCTGTTAATCGAGAAGACCAGGTCGTCCGCCGTGATCGGTTGTCCATCATGCCATTTCAAGCCGCTGCGCAGTTTGATCGTATACGTCTTATGGTCCGGCGATACTGTCTCGCTTTCGGCGAGAACAAATGTCTTCTTGCCATTATCAATGTTAAATAACGGCGCGTAAAGGGCCTGATTAATCGTCAAGGTCACTCGGTCCCCGGCATAAAGCGGGTTTAGCGCTTTGGGATCGTCTGACACCGCAATAATAAGGGAGCCCCCGTCTTTCGGCTGGCCGTTGTCTGCAGCAGGCGCAGAGCTTTTATTGGTAGAATCGGAGGAAGCTGCAGAATTGTTGCTGCTGCCTCCGCATGCGCTCAGTACCATAATGATAGATATGAGAAGCGCGAAAAGTGCAAAATACTTATGTTTCATCGTGATATGTACCCCCCATATGGTTAGTGTAAGTCTTAGTATATCAAAGGGGACGGGAATTTCAATCCTTTTTTCTGACTTTTTCTATCGGGATTTACAACTTTCAAATGATTGCTATAGTTTAGCGTCTGTTAACGCCTATTACAGGTTCATTCTTGACCTTAAGCTCGTGATGTGAGCGACATGGTGGTTCCCATGCCAAGCGTAAATGCCGAGGTTGTAGCCCAGGCTAGTCGTTGCACCTGACTCGGGATGATAGAACGTTCTCTGGTAATCCGCTTCACTTAAGGATCTCAGCAAAATCGCCCATCGTTGATGCAGCGCCTCGAGCAAGGCAAGTGAAACTTGAATCTCCGACTTCGAATCCGCCAGCTCCGCCCACCGATCCTCAAAATAAGGCCGAATCGTCGGCGTTTCTTCGGTAAGCGCCAGCTTAAACCTCGTATAGCTGTTAATATGGCTATCGGCGATATGGTGAACAACCTGCCGGAGCGTCCATCCTCCCTCCCGATAGGGAAGATTCAGCTGATCCCCGCTAAGTCCAGCTACCGCTTCCTTCAGCTTAGCCGGTAGCGTTTCGATTTCCCGAATCCATTGCTCCCGCTGAGCCGCGGTAATTTCGCCCGCAAATTCAAACTTGCCGATCGGATACCTTAAGTCCATATGTGGTTGTCCCTCCTTTACCGTTTGATCCATATTACTCCATCCTGTAGTCTCTGTCGAACCAAATTTTGGGGGAATGACTGAAAGAAATTAGTGCTTGATATTTCTGCAAGATTTTAGTGCGAGACTTTAGCTCATTAGCGCAAGGCTTTAGTGCTCATTAGCGCAAGACTTTAGTTCAAATTAGCGCAAGACATAAGTGCTTACTGTAGACTTCGCTGTAAAACATGAGCACTAGACTTTACTTTTAGACACGACGAATAGACCTCTGGACTTGGCAGTAGACTTCGCTACTAGACTTGGCGATAGACTTGCCAGTATGACATGCTACTGGGCTAGTCAATTCATGCGTATCGGCTAACGAACTCATTAAGCGCTATTTGGGGCATATTCGTGTTTTGAGAATTCTAACGAACTCCAGTAACGCTATTTGCCACTTTTCACAGCATTTCCACCAATTTTTTGCCAAATAAGGACGCTAGGGTTCGTTAGATTCCAAATAGCGCGATTTTCCCGGAATTAAGCACTATTCAGTTCGTTAGAGCTAAGAAGAGGGGACGCCTGTGGAGACAAATGTACAAACAACGGCTAACGAATCCATTAAGCACTTCTTGGGGCATATTTGTGTTTGGAGCATTGTAACGAACTCATTAAGCACTATTTGGGACATATTCGTGTTTTGAGAATTCTAACGAACTCCAGTAACGCTATTTGCCACTTTTCACAGCATTTCCACCGATTTTGTGCCAAATAAGGATGCTGGGGTTCGTTAGATTCCAAATAACGCGATTTTCCCGGAATTAAGCGCTATTCAGTTCGTTAGAGCTGGAAGGGGCGCATTGTGCAGCACAAAACTATACAATAGGGGGGGACTATTCGACCTTATTAGAGCAAAATAACCCATTCAGGCAAAAACAAAGAAAATCACATTTTTGTAAGTGTAAAAGAGTGTTATTTTTCAAAATTGGACATCAGAAAACCACAGAGGATTTCCCCCTGTGGTCATACCGATCACAAGCGACACCATCCTCTCTCATAACGCTTACGAGGTTAGCTGCCGGATTCGGGCGGTGAGAGTCGCCCTACCTTAGCGGTACTAGTCACTTTTCGTCCCAGTGCACCACCAAGGATTCACCCCTGACTGTACGCCGGCACTCACACGGCCGCAGTCGTTGGTTCCCCCGTTTTCCTTTCGGAAACTCAGCGAATCAGAATGTCTCATTAATTCCACCGCTAATAATGTTTTCATGCGATGAAAAACTCGTTTCTCTTCAAAAAGCTCTTACTAAACGCATACCATACTTGCTTAAATATCGCTCACCGGTGTCATCCCATGCAGCCAGTTCAGCTCGCTGTCCTCCATAAACCGGGCAGGCCAGCTGAGATCATCGATTTTCCAATCCGTAAATTGTTTTAGCGATTGATAGAATTGTTCGATATGATCTTCTGAAGGATCCTCAAGCACCCGGTCGATCAGCTCCATGAAACGCTCCGGCTTCTTCGGAGTTCGATCCAGCACCTTCAAGAACCATTTATGATAAGGGTACAAAATTTCATTGTAAGCCAGAATCATCCGCCCACCGAATAGGACCAGTTGATTGACCGAATGCTGCAGCAGATAGCGGTTTTCATGCTTTTTCGCCTCCGTGCAGTACCATCTCCAGGCTTCAAGCTGCCCAAAAAAGCGCGTTAAATTGTCCTGCTTGCGTTCAGCAGGGTAACGGACGATTCGGGCGATCAGTTCATCCAGATGGTCGATCCTGGAGAAGGCGATGATCGCTCCCTCGAAGGCAAAACGCGCCGGCTCGCTCCCGATTTCCGCCACCTTTTCCATAAAGGAATAGGAAATGTATTTTCCGTCGACATAGCCAGATTCATAATTCGTCGATTCGTTCTCCCAATAGTGAATGTCCCCGGTACTCAGCCGCTGGGCATAATCCTCCTCCGATACGACGATCATAATATCCACGTCCGAGGACGGCTTGGCAAACCCGTGAGCGATAGAGCCCGAGATGAGCAGAGCCAGTACATCTTCCCGCTGGCTGAGCTTAGCTGTAAGTTTTTCTATGGATTCCGCATGATGTGTAAAAATAATAAACATCTCCTTCAAGTCGCGCTATAGCTATATAAGTTTGAAATGATTAGGCATGCACCCGGTCATTCCGCGTATTTGGCGTGGAAGTCACGATAAATTCCAGGTCTTCGGCCGACTTGTTAAACACCTGATGTGGCTTGGTCGGCAAAACCTCGATCCCTTCATGAGGGGTCACCGTATATTCGGTCCCTTCGATTTCTATGGTCATTTGCCCGGACAACACGAAAAAAAACTGGCTGGATTTCTCATGATAGTGCCTCGCTTCATAGGTTCCCGGGAGCATCCGCTCGTGAATAATGCTTCGTTCCTCCCTGTCTACAAGCCGCCAACCGTCGCAATTTTGTCCCCAAACATAATGCTCCGCATTAATTTTACTCATTACTTTGTTGTTCTCCATGCAATCCTTCCTTTGCTAAAAAATTGTTTAGCCTCTCATCTTCCCATTCTGCCATCTCCAGCAGTGCAGCGTACGGATCTCCGTCAAGTCCCAGCCAATCCGCAAATGCCGGTTCCGTCTTTCGTCCTTGTTGCTTTCGTTTTCGGATTTCCTGCTTAGCTTTAGGTCCCGCGAACTGTAAAATTCGGTACTCGATGACCATATGCTTATACGCATTTTGCTCGATGACCGGTACAGGCTGGCCAAAAAGCTCAAAAAGAAAGCCTTTATACGAAAAGTTCACTACGATTTGCAATACGTTACTTACCATTTTCCTCTTGCATGTAAAATCGGGATTTTTGCCATAATGCTGCACCACATCCCGTTCAAACGCCACAGAATCATAAACCTCGCAAATGATATCCAGGTCGCTACCCGGAACATCGATATCAAGGGGGAACGTTCCCGCCAAGACAGGGTAATACGGAGCGAGCGCCTCGAGGATTCCTAATTCTATCATCACGCAATAGGCTCTCTTTTGGCGTTCATTTCCTTCTCTTAAATAGGCTATTTCCTGAAAATCCGGCATTTCTTCATTCCATTCTTCGAACTGTATTTGGAAAACCATCTCCTTAGCTCCCGTTCACGTCGTTATCCGCCTTTTCAAAACACAGGTTGACGGTTCGGCCGCGGGATCGGGTCCGATGCAGCACATTAGCTTTTACCGTATAAATATCCCCTGGCAACAAGGATACCGTTCTATCTTCGAAATCGATGAGCAATTCTCCTTCTAGTACGAGAAAAAGCTCGTCGCAAAACTCATGCTTGTGCCAATGGAATTCACCGTCAATGACAGCCGCCCGCACCACATGATCATTCACTTCTCCAACTACGAAGTTTGTGTATTGCTGAATGTCTTTTATCGCCTCGAAGATATTTAATTTTTCAGCTTTCATGCACGGCACCTCTTTCCAGGGAAAATCGCTTCCATTATACCATTTTATGCCACAATGACCACAATCCTAGAACACAAAAACGTAAGAGGCTTTAAACCCATATATTAAAATAATTACTATAAATATCAAAATATTTTATTTTAATAAAACTTTACATAAATATAGATATTTTATTTTTTTGGTGGTAGAATCTTCTTAAATTTTTTCCTATTTTTTCAAGGAATAGTTGAAAGGAGTTGAATGATAGAGAAGCAGGGGAGCTATGAAGGGAAGGTGTTTACGTCTTTTCTTCGTGTAGAAAATAGCGCATCGATTAAAAAAAGTTATCTAGTGGAGGAGATGTTTTCTTGAGAGGTAGTAGATTCTTATCCCGTAAATTGCCTGTCATTACGCTTACCGTAGGCCTGATTGTCGGGGCCTTTCCTGGAGTAAGCACCGCGTCCAGTCCTACACCGTTTGAGTCGTCGAAACAACGTGCGCTATTGCCAGCAGATTCAACTTCCGGCACTTATATTTCACCCAAAATCAACACCCAATCGAGCCGCTCCGTTCGGGTTATCGTTCAATTAGACGGACAGCCCGCTGCCGTAGGCAAATACGCTGCCAAAATGGGCATTCGCTCATTAGCCGCTACAGCTACGGAATCGGCGGTTAATAGCGAGCAAAAGGAAGTCCTCGATCAGGCTGAAGACAAAGGCATCGATCTTGATGTCAATTACAAGTACAACACCGTCATCAACGGTTTTGAAGTAACGATCCCGGCGGATGAAATTCCGGAGCTTGCAGAGATTCCTGGCGTCAAATCGATTCAGGAAAACAGCACCTGGTATCCGATTCCGCTGGAAACGACCCCGCTTGATTCCGATCCATCGTTCGACATTAATCCGATAAAGCAGATCGGAGCAGATCAGGCTTGGGCCAAAGGCCTAACCGGAAAAGGCATGAAGGTTGGCGTCATCGATACCGGCGTGGATTACACTCACCCGGATATCGCCCCGGCTTATAAAGGGGGATGGGATTCGATTTACAATGACAATGATCCGTATGAGGAACCGCCGATTCCTAAGGATAAAGATCCCAAAGGAACTGGCTACGAAGGAACCTCTCACGGCACCCACGTCGCCGGGACGATTGTCGGCCAGGCCGGAAATACGAAAAGCGATATCGTGCAAAAAGGGATTGCGTATAACGCAGAACTATATGCGTATAAGGTGCTTGGACGTTCGGCTTTAGAACCATTAAAAACCAACGGTTCCTCCGCTCAAGTGATCGACGGCATTGAGCGGGCCGTCAAGGATGGCATGGACGTGATCAACCTGTCGCTTGGGTCTGATTCCGAAAAAGACGTCAATTCCCCGGATTCCATTGCGATTAATAACGCCGTGTTGTCAGGAGTCGTGGCTGTCATTGCCAACGGAAACAATGGCGAAGCTGGTTACTACTCGATGGGTACGCCGGCTTCATCACAGCTGGCTATTTCCGTAGGTGCGGTGGATTCCGATAGCCTGCATGTTTCCGGAAATCTGAAACCTGAGCTTATTGCTCCAACTCTGGATACAGCAACCAGCGCGACTTACGCAACATACGGCTTCAACGTTATGGCTTGGAGGTCAGGAACTAACCCAGCAATTGATTTTCCAAGTTCACTAATTGGAACAGAGCCGCTGGAAGTCGAGTACGTCGACCTAGGTGCTGGGTCCGATTATATTAACAAAAGTGTAGCCGGCAAAGCGGTTTTGGTATCTCGCGGTACGCTCGCCTTTGTGGATAAGATCGCCATTGCCAAAGAATACGGCGCTAAAGCGATCATTATTTTTAACGGTCAAGCCAATGGGGAAAATGCCGATTTGAGCAATTCAATTCCAGGGAAAAATGATTATATCGGCCACAACCTGGGAGACAGCTTGGATTATATTCCGACGTTTGACCTTCGCGGTGTTGATGGACGGTCTCTAGCTAGAGCAGTGTTAGAAAACCCTAATCTTAAGCTTAAGTTTACCTTCGGCAATGAATATTCATCGGAAACGATTCCTGGAGATCATATAGCTTACTTCAGCTCACTAGGGCCAAATGGTGATACAAATTTAAGCATTAAACCAGATATTGTTGCCCCAGGCGTCAACGTGATGTCCAGCTATCCGGCTTACGGCAAGCTGGTAGAAGGGGCCTCTTATGACAAGGCATATGCCCGCAGTAGCGGTACAAGTATGGCGACGCCGCATGTCGCCGCACTTGCGCTTCTTCTAAAGGAAAAGCACCCAAGCTGGACACCTTTTGATATTCGTGCAGCGCTCGCCAATACATCTCAAGTTCTAGTCGATGAGAAGGGCTCCCTTTATGATGTTTATCAGCAAGGATCCGGACGTGTGAACGTAGCCGAAGCTATGAATACTCCGGCAGTACTGCAAGCTTTGGAGCCAATTACGATACTTGATCCGAAATACAACCCCAAAAATGTAATTAACTATAACTCATCCGCAGGCTTCGGCGTTGTAGCTCCAGGAGCCAACATAATTAAAACGTTGCAGCTTAAAAACACTTCAAATCAGGATATCAGCTATAATGCGACGGTCGAATGGCATAGTGAAAATAAGGGCATAGGGGCTACATTGGATAAAACTACAGTTGCTTCGGAAGCCGGCAAGGTTTCAACTTTCCAGTTGATCTTGAATGTGAATAAAGACACCCCCGAAGGCTGGTATGAAGGGCACGTGAACTTGACAAGTAAAGGACTGCCGACCCTCCACTTACCATTTTCTGTTTATGTAGGCAAGGAGCTACCTGACAGTGGGTTAGGTATTCAAGAAGTTAAGTTGACAAATACTGTAATATACCCTAGGCGTAATACGCAAAATTCAACTGATCTTATTTTTAAGTTAACAGCGAACGATACGAACTATTATGCTGTTTGGGTTTATGACATTAAGGATCAACTTCTTGGTATGTTAGCAATGGGTTTGACTGAAACTGAGGAAAAACGCTTCGAGCCAGGAGTTTATATTGAACGAGGAATCAGCAATGCGTATCACCCGATTGATCCTGAAACTCAAGAACTTATTACTGATGCTCAAGGTAACACTGTAACACGCTATCTTGAGGACGGCATTTACAAAATTGAGGTTGCTGCTCCAAAGCTTACAGAAACCGGGGATTATGTTATGAGATATTCAGCCGTAACCTCCTACCGCATCGATAACTCCACCGAAGGTGGAGGCAGTAATGGCGGCGACACCGGCGGAGGCACTGGTGGTGGTACCGGAGGAGGCAGTGGTGGCGGAAGCCCGGCTCCAACACCGACAACACCTAGTCAACCGACCAGCAATACGAATCCTTCAACGGGCAGCGTAGTCGATCCTGGCATCAAACAGCTTCCACTTGCCGCTAAAACTAGCGCAGCTGAGGGTGTCACGACCGCTACGGTGAGTGACAGCGATGTTAAGACAGCCGTTCAATCGGCTGGAACTAGCGCCCCGGCTGCCATCGTACTGAATTTGCCTTCCGGAAGCGGAACTACGACGACTGGCACCGTCAAAGCTCAATTGACCGCGGAGCAAGTGAAGCAACTGGCAGCGATTCACCCGCAAAGCGTGATTGTCCTAACCTATTCGGGTCAGGCAGTTTCCTTCCCGGTATCGCTGCTGGCCAAAGCTCCGGCGAATTCCAGCCTCCAGCTGGTCATTGCCCAAGCGGAAGCGAAAAAATCAGTCTTTACCGCAAAATCGCCAAGTACTACCGTGATCGGAAATCCGGTAGCTTTTGAAGCCAACTGGGTAACCACGGAAGGAACCAGCACACCGGTTCAAGTTCCTAACAACACCTTCATTAAGCGTTCTTTTACCGTACCTGGCAAGATTCAACCGAAAACCGCGGGAGTGTTCTTCGAGGAAAATGGTACCGTGAATCCGGTAGCTTCGAGCTTCAAGCCTCAGGAGAACGGAACGACGATCGTCACGGTGAACAGACCCGGATTTTCCGTTTATGCGGCTGTAAGCCGTACGGCAGAGTTTAAGGATATCACCGATTCGCCGGCTGCTGCCTATATCACGGCTTTAGCCAATAAAGGGATTATTGAAGGAACATCCGCAACTCAATTCTCACCTAAGAACAACTTAACCCGTGCGGAATTCACCTCTCTCCTCGTGAGAGCACTCGGACTTAAAGCAGGAGAGAGTAAAACCCAATTTACCGATGTAAAAGCGTCCGATTGGTATGCAAGTGATATCGCCGCCGCATATGAAGTTGGCTTAATCCAAGGCACAAGCAGCAGCACTTTTGCTCCTGGTGCCAAGGTCACTCGCCAAGAGCTGACCTCGATCCTCGCCAGAGCCATCAAACTGACGGGTGCTAAGCTCAATCCGGCAACACCGTCAGCCGTTAGCTTTGCGGATGAATCCAAAATCGCAAGTTACGCCAAGGAGAGCGTTATCGCATTGGCGGCGGCAGGAATTATCGGCGGTGAGGCAGCGTCAGGCGGTACTAACTTCAATCCGACCGCGGCGGCAACCCGCGAAACCGCGGCATCCGCGCTATACCTTCTGCTTAGCCAGACTGGATTGTCTGAATAAGCAGGTGGAGAAGGCCGAGCTAAGAGTTAAGAACCACCTTTTGCTTTTCAATGAATCAACATGAAAAAGAGGATACGACGCTCCCTCTGAAGGGAGCACGTCGTATCCTCTTTTTTTGCTGCTTTTCTTTACAGTTCCAAACTTGAAGTAGATGCATTACATACATCTATTTGAGACTTATCTTGGGCACCCTTGAATCTAGTTGCATAAAGTGCATTTAAAACCGGCCCACCCGGTGTTTTTTTTCGAATTCGGCTAATTTAGCTGCACTTTTTGTACGTCTGTTGATTTACCAAAAAAAGGGTAGCAAAAAGGCCCCACATTCGGTAAAGTGTTTGTACCCCTACAAACCATCCGAAACGAGGCGGCCTCATGAAAAAGTCTACTTCATTATCAAACATTCTGCAATCCGTGATTT
>NZ_JBHTLM010000016.1:0-113142 GCF_042678945.1 Paenibacillus puldeungensis
GCACCCGGGCGGGCGGTGGCGTGCCCCGCCTCGCCGCCCGCTTGCGCGCGGCCGCGAGCGAGGCCGCGCCGCAGCTGCTGGAGGGTATGCGCGCTAAGCGGCGCCACCTCATCGGCCAGCAGCTTGAAGCCTTCGTCCTGCAGCTGGACGGTGGCTCTTAATGCAATCAGCGCCCCTTTGGCGACGTGCGCCGAGCAACGCCGCCATACCTCAGGAAACAGCACGACCTCACAGCGCTCAATCTGGTCCTCCAGCTCGATGAACGCCATCGGCTTGCCCTGCTTCGTCGTAATCGTTTTGAGCGAAACGACCATGCCAGCCACAACGGTTCGACTCTCGTCAGGTGCTTCAGCCAAATCCATCAGCCGGTCAATCCCCTCGCTCTCCAGCAGCTCGTCATAGTCGTCCAGCGGGTGGCCCGACAAGTACAGCCCAAGGAGCTCACGTTCCATCCCGAGCTGTTCCATGGCGCTGAACTTGGAAATGTCCGGATACTCGATGTCCCAGTTTGGCGTTTCCACAAAATCAAACAGCTGAATTTGCAAATCGTCCCGCTCCTTGCGCCACTTTAGTGCCGCTTCAACCGTTTCGTCCAGCATCGCCAGCAGTTGAGCACGGTGTCCTGGCAAAGAATCAAACGCCCCGCCCTGAATAAGCGATTCAATGACCCGCTTGTTGCAGGTGCGCAAATCTACACGCCGACAGAAATCGAGCAGACTTTCAAAAGGACGTTCCTTCCGTTCGCGAAGAATGCTTTCGATCGCCTGAGTCCCTACATTTTTGATCGCCGCCAGGCCAAAGCGGATGACGCCCGAAACCTCATAATGATGATGAACTGAAGGTCCGGCATCCTGATGTTTCCCAGACAGTGGCTTGCCCAGTGAAGCTTCAATGTTATGACTGGACATCTCATCCGATAATGCCGAAGTTAAAACGCTTGCCCCTTCCTGGGCTCCATCATCCCCGCCAGCAACGACTAAACCTTTAGCCTGGGGCTGTGGGGTAAACAAGACTCCGCTCTCGTTTACGTCCGGCGGCAGTACGGTAATCCCCATTCGGCGGCACTCAACGATGTATTCGGCGACCTTGCGGTGGCTGCCCATCACAGCCGTCAGCATGGAAGCCATAAAATGAACCGGGTAATGAGCTTTTAAATACGCCGTCTGGAAAGCGAGCACACCATACGCGGCGGCGTGAGCCCGCGGGAAGCCGTAATCGGCAAAACGAACGATCATATCGTAAACTGCGTTTGCCTCCGCCTCTCCGTAGCCCTGCGTCATACTGCCGCTCACAAAATGGCTGCGCTGCTCATCCAGCACCTCCCGCTTTTTCTTCGACACGGCGCGCCGCAGCAGGTCCGCTTCACCGAGCGAAAATCCCGCCATTTTCGAAGCGATCTGCATAATCTGTTCCTGGTACACGATAATTCCATTAGTATCTTTTAGGATGGGCTCCAAATCGGGGTGAGGGTACTCTACGTTGATGTCCCCATGCTTTCCTGCAATATACTTCGGAATAAACTCCATTGGCCCCGGACGGTACAGCGCAAGCACGGAAATAATGTCCTCAAAGGCCGAAGGCTTTAGTTCGCGCAGGACGCGGCGCATTCCGGCCGATTCCAGCTGGAACACCCCGGTCGTCTCTCCACGTCCCAGCATGTCATAGGTGTCCGGGTCATTGTCGGGAACATGCCGGAAATCAGGCGCTTCTCCTGTCTGCTCGTTGATCCAGTTCATACAGCGTTCGATAATAGAAAGCGTTCGAAGGCCGAGAAAATCCATTTTTAAAAGTCCGATGGACTCTAAATTTTCCATAGAATATTGGGTTAGAGCGGTACGTTCGCTCCCGGTTTGCAGCGGCACCGAATCGGTCAGCGGATCGCGTGAAATAACCACACCGGCGGCATGCGTAGAGGCGTGTCGCGGCATCCCCTCTACCTTCATGGCCATATCGAGCAGCCCCTTGATCCGCGGCAGTGAATCATACATTCCTTTTAAATCCGGGCTTTCCTTCATGGCCCGTTCAATCGTCATGCCCAGACTGCCGGGAATCAGCTTGGCCACCTTGTCCACTTCTCCGAACGGGACATTCAGCGCTCGTCCAACATCGCGCACCGCCGCACGGGCCGCCATCGTCCCGAAGGTGATGATCTGAGCAACATGCTCCGGCCCATATTTATCCCCCACATAGGCAATGACCTCATCCCGCCGTTCGTCGCTGATATCCACATCGATATCCGGCATTGTTACCCGCTCAGGATTTAAAAATCGTTCAAACAGCAGCCGGTACTTTATTGGGTCCACGTCGGTGATATGCAGCACGTACGCGACAATGCTGCCCGCAGAGGAGCCCCGCCCCGGCCCTGTCTTGATGCCTTGGCGATGAGCGAAGGCGATAAAGTCCCATACGATGAGAAAATAATCGGAAAAGCCCATGTTGCCGATCACTTCAAGCTCATAACCCAGCCGCTCCTCCAGCTGCCCTCGGCCTGCTTCGTCCTGCCATACCTCTAGATGACCATATCGTTCAGCCAGTCCCTTACGGCACAGGTAAGCTAAGTAACTCCCCGCAGTTTGCCCTTCCGGAATCGGGCGGAAAGCCGGTAAAATATGACGTCCGAATTCCAGCTCAAGCTCACATTTGGCAGCTATTTTCGCCGTATTTTCCAGCGCCTCGGGAATATGCGGAAACAGCGCAGCCATTTCCATCCCCGTTTTCAAATAGAGCTGATTAGTTTTCATTTTGAGGCGGTCTTCATCACCAACCGTCTTTCCGGTGCCGATGCAAATGAGCACATCCTGCACCTCGGCGTCTTCCTTACTCAAATAATGAACGTCGTTCGTGGCAACGAGGGAAATGCCCGTTTCCTGTGACAGCCGGACAAGCTCGGGGTTGACCTTTTTCTGCTCGGGTATCCCGTGGTCCTGCAGCTCCAGGTAGAAATCGTCGCCAAAGGCAGTTTTATATTTCAGCGCAGCTTTTTTCGCGTCATCGTATTTGCCACGCAGCAGGTGTTGCGGTACCTCTCCTCCAAGGCAGGAGCTTAAACATATCAGCCCGTCCCGGTGACGCTCCAGAACCTCCCAGTCGATGCGGGGCTTATAGTGAAACCCTTCAAGATAGCCAATCGAGCTCAGCTTCATGAGATTTCGGTAACCGGTCTCATTCTTCGCAAGCAATATCAGATGATATATGGGTTGATCCTGGCGGCTCCCACGCTCCTTGCGCGAGTCTGCCGTAAAATATACCTCGCAGCCGATGATCGGCTTGATTCCGTGCGCCTTGCACAATTTATAAAAAGGAACCGCGCCGTACATAACCCCGTGATCTGTCAGCGCCAGCGCAGTCATGCCGGATTCGGCTGCCCGGGCTACCAGCTCATCCAGTCTGGCCGCGCCGTCCAGCAAGCTATATTCGCTATGCACATGCAGATGAACAAAGTCGTTCATGCGATTCCCTCCCTTTCTGCTATTTCATGGCTCGAAGAATAGCTATAAATATTTTATCATACATGGCTAGAGCCCGCCCATAGAATGGTAGGGAAGCAAGTACGGGACAACCTCGGAAAGGGGAGCTAATATTTGAGTAATTTTCTGACGAAAGTCATCATGGATTTTTTTATCGCCTTCGGGATTGTTATCGGAGGGGCCATGGTAGGCGGCATTGGCGCGGTTGTCACCTTGCAGCCTCCGACACATACAATGCTGGACGTTGCCTCGCGGATTAAGATTTGGGCGCTGGCCGCTGCGGTTGGAGGAACGATCGACCCGATGCGGGTCATCGAGAGCAATTTTTTTGATGGGAACCTTTCGCCGGTCATTAAACAAATCTGCTTCCTGCTGTTCGCTTTTCTGGGAGCTCATATGGGATCGGAGCTGGTAAGATGGATGTGTGGAGGAAACCGGGGATGAATGAAACAAAGCCGCCGGAGCTTTCCAGTTTCCGGAGGTTTATGCAACTCGCTGCCGTTTTCATTTTTGGCATGGTCGTTGGGAGCATCGCGTACAATGTCATTTATCAGACAAGCTACAACATGCTCTGGATTCAGAACAAGGATTTAAAAATCCAACTAGAACAGGCAGAAGAAGATATCCGAACGCTGAAAAAATACAACAAACGGTCCACGGTAATTAAAGAGATCAAGGTTCGCGTGGAAGAAAGAGATCCTCCGCTAGACTCGCTTGCGGTAAAGGAGGTCGCCCAGCAGCTTCATGACGAACTGGAAGTGCTTCGCGGCCGGAGTATTTTCGAGATTGACACCGATGCAAAAATGGCCCGCACGCTCTTGAATCGTAAAATTTACTTGGTCCGTGAAAAGGAATATAGCATCCAGATCAAAACGATGCTCGTTAGCGAAGGCGTGCTTCAAGTATGGGTCGATATGCGTCCGTATGTGCGGCTCTAAATTTTCATGGTACAATATGGATGGTTAAGGCAGTCTATCCATTTTCACACCCATTTCCCTGGGTATGCCCTACCTTTAAATGCAAAACCTGCATCTAACATCAAACATTGACGGGGGCGAGCCGATATGAAGACAAGCTTTCCTTCCAGTTGGCGACGAAAAAATAAAGGTGGAAGCCATAACTTCCACCCCTAACTTGCGCAGGTTCACATGCAAAACTGAATTTTCAAAAAGGAGCTGTATAATTTATGGTCCAAAGTATTCAATACGTCTTATATGCTGGACTTATCATCACTTGTATATGTTCTGTTTTTTTCAGCTTTAAGTCGCGCCGCTCGGTCGATCCTGCGATTCGTGGATTGTCGGCCGCCAAAACTAACATCAGCATGGGAGGAATGCTCATCATCCTCGCACTCATACAAATGTTTATGTTTAGCGGTTCATCGCTTCGCGTCGTGATCGGTGCCCTTTTTATGGTCCTAGGTGCTTTCAACATTTTCGCCGGAATACGCAATTATGGCTATTTCTCACGCAGCAAGGCCGAGTAGCCGTCAGGCTTGGCGAAACTTAAGCATGATCAATTGATTGCAGTGCCATGACCGCTTTCGAAATAAGGCTGTCTTGATACGTAATCATAATTTCGAGTTTGCAGGCCCGGCGGCTCATTTCGAGTAGTACCGGTGTAACAACAACGGGGTTTTCGATTTGTACCGGACGTACGAAATAGGTCGTAATACTATCGACGACAAAGTCTCCTCCGCTGATGTCCTTGGCAGCTCGAAGGCCGGCTTGGGTCATCAGTGAAGTCAATACGCCATGGGATATGGTCCCGAGATCCGTGGCCATTTGCGGGGTAATCATCCCCCTAAAGAACAGCTTGCCCTCCGCATCGCGCTCCTCGGCAAAGCCGTTCCACATCAAATGCTCGAACGTCTCACCCATTTGCGGCTGATTGCGCACGTCCCTCATCGCTTGAAGTACTTCCCGTCGGGTCACCGAGGAAACAAGCTTGCGGTTGCGGTCGACGACCGGGAGAAAATCGATCCCCTCCCAAACCATAATTTGTGCGGCTGAAGCGAGGGAGGTCTGCATTCCTACCGTAATCGGATGGCGAGTCATACATTTTTCAATTACCTGATCGCCGTTTAGTTCTTCTACGTTTTTACGGCTGACGATCCCGATCACCCGGTTCCATTCATCTACTACCGGGAAATGCTGATTTCCTGTTTCCAAAGACAGCTGATCAAAATCGGAAATGTTGCTCGTCACCTTCAGCATATTCACCCGAGGCTTTCTGGCGACGATATCCTCCACCAGCATAATCTTCTTCTTGATCAAGCGGTCGAACAACGCACGGTTAATCATCGAGGCAACCGTGAAGGTATCATGGCGTGAAGAAATGATCGGAAGAGACAATCGGTCCGCCAGCGCTTTGACTTCGCGGCTCGTCCCAAATCCCCCCGTGACAAGCACGCCCGCTCCCTGTTCCAGGGCTAGCGAATGAGCATTTTCCCGGTTCCCAATAATAAGCAGGCTGCCAGCATCGATATAGCGGGCCATAGCGTCGATTTTCATTGCCCCGATCACATATTTATGAAGCGTCTTGTCTAACCCATCAGCCCCGCCTAACACATGTCCTTCAACAATTTCCACCACATCGCCGAAAGACAGCTGATCTGAAATATTCCGCGGTTTCTTTTCCACACGAACGGTTCCAATCCGCTCCTTGGTGATGACGATCCCGAGGTTCTCCGCTTCTTTAACCGCCCGATAAGCCGTACCTTCGCTAACTCCCAGACTTTTTGCCAGCTTACGTACGGAAATTTTCGTTCCGATCTTAAGCCCTTCGATGTGCTGAAGCAGTTGCTCGTGTTTTGTCACACTTTCTTCTTGTTCCTCCAACTGTTATACCCCCCTCCCCGAATCTGTACTACTCTGTACCTATTATACACGAATTAATTGCAAAAAAAAGCGCTTAATTGTGGGGTTTTCCACTTTTGTGATTTGTATCACATTTGCTTTATCCGCCACTGTTATAATGATGGCAAATGCTTAAATTTTTAAGTTACAGGAGGAATTTGTGATGAATTCAATCAAAACTACCGTTAATGCTACCGAATATCCGCCGCAATTGAAGCATAAAACGATTTTTTCTGCCTATAATGACCTGCAACCAGGAGAAGCGATGTTACTCATCAACGACCATGATCCGGTGCCTCTGCGGTTTCAATTTGAAGCGATGCATGCCGGACAATTCACTTGGGAGTATATTGAGCAAGGTCCGGACACGTTCCAAGTGAAGATCGGCAAAGTCCAAGCCTAGGAGGAATGAACTGTGGCCACAATCACGGTAGTCGATGCGAAGACGATCAAAATCGCCGTGGAGATCGAGGACGCTTTGCGCATGATTGAGGAAGCGGAGAGCAACCTCGAGCTCTATGCAAATGAAATTCTAACGATCGCTGACAAAATGCCGGAATTTAAGTACACATACTTTTGTTTTTATGCCTATGACACGGCTGCATTATTTGAGAAAATGCTCGGTATCGACCCAAAGCAATACCTTTCATTCTCACTCGATGCGCCCGATGCCTTTTTCTATACTTTATATGGCGGTATGAAAGGGTTAAGCGGTATGGCCCGTCTTTGCTGTACGCTGGCTCTTGAAAATCCTGATTTGGAGGTAAGTGTTTAATGGATTCCTCAAATACGAAAAAGAATCGCATCGTTGAACTGGATGTACGTCCACAGTTACGTTCAGGCCAAGAGCCGTTTCAAATCATTATGGAGGCTTTCGAGCAGCTGGCAGACGATCACTGGAAGGTAACTTTTCAACCTGAACAGTAAACTGATTGGACTGTTGAGGAGACACAAAAAAAACCTGACGGTGATTTTCCGTCAGGTTTTTTTGATTTTCTTTTCTCTCACAGGCCCTGTCCGCTCTTTCCCTCCTGCTGCCACTTCGTCTCCCACTCCCGAAACTTAGCCCTGCGAATCGTATCCAGAGCTCGCTGCTTCTCCTCGCTTACACCTAATATAAAATGGAGATGAGCACCGATCACTAAAAAAGCGAATCCCGCCCATACGGCACCAAATAGAGAAATCCAACCACTACCGGGCTTGAAGGAAATTAGAGGCAGCGCGTAAACGAGCATCCCTAACGCCAAAACCAAATAGATAACATGCTTCCATTTGCTTGTCTTCTTCACCGTTTTCATTTTCCGCAGCTCCTTCATTTCATAGAATACGAGATATGTTGCTTCGTTCTTTAGGCTCTACTCTATTTCTATGAAGGAAAACGAAAGAATATGAGAGTCTTTTTTGCTTCCTTTTACATTTCAGGACCGTACAAATGCTGCAGACTGTCTGTAATGATCTTGTTTACATCCTGGATTATGATGCTAAGGCGGCGTTCCGCATCGAACAGACGGCGGATATTCAGATTGAGGCTCAGCACCTCAAACACCTTCTCCATCTGCTCCATCTCCTCGGGAGACGGCATATCTCCAGCCATCATGCGCTGCTGTAGTTCATTTTGGCGGGTTCTGAAGTCGTCCAGCATGCGTTTGCTTTCCGGATCGACGTCCACAAGCTTCATCGCTGCCGTAATTTCTGCCACTTCCTGACTGTCCTTCAAGGCTGCAGCCAAATCATGGGCTTTGTCGTAAATATTCATTTGTTTTCCTCCTAATAGTAGTTTACTCTAAAATGAAATATGTTCTCTTGCTATCCAATCCATAGCATGAGGAGAGATTGAAACAGACCAATGATCCCCCCAAGCAGCACCCCAAGCCAGGTGATCGCCCGGAACTCTTTGCCAGACACACTAAGAATCACTTCCTCCAGACGCTCGACCGGAAACTTCTGTACCTGCTCCTGCACTAGCTGCGGCAGCCTTACTGCCTGGATCACTGACGGGATCGCTTTTACGATCAGACGCACTAACCGATCCGTCACCGCGGGGATGTTTGCTTTGGCATGATGCTTCCATGAGCTCAGTAGAGAACGGATCGGCACAGCTTCCGCATGCTGGATCCACCGCTCCACCGGGAGACCCTCGAGCTTGCCGGTGATCCATCCTATCGCCTCTTCCCCGGTCAACGACGCCAGCAGCTCTGCAACCGGCTTTTCTCCATAAAGCTCAAGGCGAACTTCAATCGCCCGCGCCGTTTTGAGGATGGCTTCTTCGCCACGTAGAGCACGAACAAGCGCCGGCGTAAGCTTTTGCACCAGTTTATCCTCGTCCATGAAGATTGCCGCCATCATTCCAAGAAAGCCACCGGCTTTATCCATCATCCCTGCCGCCATTTTCGACAGCATGCGTTGTCCCGATGCGGACAACAACTCTTCCTCGACTACGTGTAAAATCGCTTCGGCCGCAGTTCTGCTCCACTGTTTGCGATTCTCCTCAGACCAGCCTGGGATGAGCTGCTTCAGCGGCAAGCCTCCCCACTCGAAGCGCTGCCACATTTGCTCAAATCCACGAGTAGCCGCTTGTTTGGCTAAGTCCGCTAGCCTTAATCGAAGCGACTCCCATTCCTCCTCGGTCCACACCTTTAATGCAGCATCCCGAAGCGTTAAGTCGCTTTCATCCCAGCGATCAAGCCATTCATTCAGACGTTCCTCCGCTCGGCTGCGGAAGGAAGGCTTGAGCACCGATTCCTGCAATCCCTCCGGCGTGACCAGGTACTCGGCTACCACCTTGCCAAGCGACTCGGCGATATCATCCCGACGTTTAGGAATCAACCCTGGCGTAAAAGGGACATGAAACTTACCTATGTATACCGGATTTCTCGGATGAAACAGCATTTTAATCGCATAATGGTTCGTAATTCCACCTACAAAGGCAGCTACCCCCACGCTAATCAATACGTAAAGCCAATCTTCCACTTCTTTCCTCCCTCATTCTCTTAGGCTGTTGCCCGATCTAACGCCCATTCTTTCACCAGAACAATTCGCTCTAGGTTCACGTCTCCAACGCAAAAAAGCACCATTCCCGCCCTTACGAAGCGGCATCTAAACGGGCATAGGTTAATCACCAAGGATTCTATGTCCTCATATGATGCATTACATGCATTTAACACAGATGATCTTTAATTACATCCGAGACTCAAGCCAAGCTTGGAAGGAGATCCGCTACATGCCCTCCAAAAAAATAACAGTACAGATCATGAGTCCGGGCATTCTGGAAGACGATATTCTCGTGCTCGGAGACAACTTGATCAAACAATGGAAAATACCGACGCATCTTTCACTCCTGCTCGCTTTTGGATCATTCCGGCATCGCGTCAAAGTCATCCCGTTATCCAGAACTGACGGAGTTCGAATGAGTCAGGAACTTGCCAGAAAAATGGGGATTCAGCAAAAGTCACCGCTTCGTCTCACCTACCGACCACACTCTTCTACTATTCAATTTGGCCCTTTGCTCGGTGTGCTTCTCAGTCAGGATTATCCGGGAAATCCGGAAAAGCCCTTTGGTCAGATTACCCTGTTCTGCAAGGAACTCGTCAATGCGTGTTATCGGCAAGGGGTCTACGTCTACTTTTTTACGCCGAAGCATATCGGTACAAATTCCGGGCAGCTGTCGGGTTGGGTTTACGGAAACGGTTGGAAGCAAACCCAGGTCCCTGCCGCAGACGTATTCTACAACCGCCTTACCTCGCGAAAACTGGAGAATAAACCTAGCGTACAGCATTTCATGAAAGAAGTAAAATCCCGATACGGAAGCCATTTTTTCAATGAAAAATATCTCGATAAGAACGAGGTATTCGAGGCGCTCTCCCACGACGCTTCGCTGCTGCGATACTTGCCAGAATCCCACCTGTTTCGAAATTTCGCGATGCTGAAAACGATGTGCAGCAAATACTCCACCGTTTTTTTGAAACCGGTCAAAGGCAGCCTAGGTAAAGGAATCATTCGGATTTCCCGGCTCGAAGGCGGCGCATATCAAACACTGACCGCTCAAGTTGGAGGAACGCGCAAGCAAATCTACCCGAGCCTTTCTAAGCTGTTCTCCTCATTGTCCGGCAAAATGAAGACGACCCGTTATCAGATCCAGCAGGGATTGCATTTGATAGAGGTGGACCATAGACCGGTCGATTTCCGGGCCCTTGTGCAGAAAAATATATCCGGCAAGTGGAACACAACCTCGATTGTCGGGCGCATTGCTGGAAGCCAGCACTTCGTATCAAATCTAGCACGAGGCGGGTCATTAAGCACGGTTAAAGATGCAATTGCGCGCAGTTCTCTGCCTGCAGGCATCAAGGGGAAAATTAGCGTCAGGTTGAAAAGGGCGGCGCTTGAAATCGCCCAAGGCGTCGATGCACAGCTGCCGGCGCATTTTGGGGAATTCGGCATAGATCTCGCCGTAGATGTGAATGGCAGAGTGTGGCTGCTCGAAGTTAACTCCAAGCCTTCAAAAAACGATAACACTCCAATGGGAGAAGGAAAGATCCGCCCTTCTGTTAAGCAAGTGATCGAATATACCCGTTTCTTGTCCGGCTTCTAAGGAGGAATCATCCTATGAACAAACATCATAAAGGCACCATGGGTATCCTGGTTGGAGAAAGTCAAGGCCCTCTTCCCTTTTCCGAAGCCTCCTTTTGCCGAAAGCTATGCATCATGGGCGGAAGGCAAGGGATGAACGTTTTCGTCTTTTGCCCCGAGTGGATTTCCGCGGGAGATATCAGCGGTATTCCCGGATATATTTTTGAGCATGGAGCCTGGGCTCGCAAATGGATGCCCCGCCCGGACATCATATATGACCGCACCTTTACCTACGACCGTAAACAGATGCTGCGCAAGCAAGATCTTTTGTCCGAACTGGCCACACAGCATCCCTTTATGTATCTAACTCGTGGCCTGGCAGGAAAGTGGTCAGTCTATCAGGCACTCCGTAAATGTCCGGATTTCGTACCTTATTTGCCGAACACGGTGCAGTATGAAGGACCGCCTCAACTTGCGAAATGGCTGCAAACTCATGGAGGGGAAGCTTTCCTGAAGCCTCGGAACGGAACGCACGGAAAAAGAACGCTGCATATCCAGCTACAGCCTTACAGCGGCGAGATGCGGGTCAGGGGAAGAAGCAGCAGAAATACGGTATTCAGAAGGCGGTTTCCTTCGGCCGAGTCAGGTCTCGCATGGGTGGATAAATTTACTGGCACACGCCCTTTTCTCGTTCAACCCTATTTGCATTTAAGCAGTGAAACGGGCGAACCGTTTGACGTCAGAGTCCTCATGCAGAAAAACGAACGGGGGGAATGGAGCTTAACGGGAATGGTGGTCCGGGTCGGCCAAAAACACTCGCTTACCTCTAACCTTCACGGAGGCGGAACCGCTTATAAAGCCCTGCCTTTTCTGATACGGGAGCTAGGGGTACATGACGGCAAAGAGGCCGCCAACGAAATTCGTACACTCTCCCAAAGGATTCCGGAGTATTTGGAGACCCATTTCGGTCGTCTGGCGGAGCTCGGCCTCGATTTCGGCGTCGATCGTCAGGGCAGCGTATGGATTATAGAGGTGAATTCTAAACCAGGTCGTTCCTCATTTTTTCGTATTGGAGATCCTATCAGTGCCAAAAAATCGATTGAAAATCCGATATCCTACGCCCGCTATTTGCTGCTAAGCAAACCCTGAAAACGTTTAGGAGGAAAAATTCATGAGTTTGACTTATTGCAACGTCCATTTCACGCAGGAACCCGAGCGGGTCGTCTACGTGTCCAGGGCATTAATGAAAAATCTGAAGCTGTCGGGGAAAAAATCACTACATCTCAGACTGGGCGGAGAACGGATACCCGCTACAGTAAAGAGTATTAATAAGGCGGGAAAGCATTTGTACCTCGCTTCCGGCGTTCGGAGAGGGATAAAAATTCCGAAGGCTGGCGGCGTATACCTGCGCAGCCTCCAAGAAGGAGAGGTCCAGATCGGGCCGCTGATCGGCGTGCTGTCGGACGGACCAATGACTTCGATGGGGAATCCGTTTGGCTCCAGAACCGGGTTCATAAAGCAGCTGCTGCGCCAAGGGAGCCGAATCTCATATATTTTCGCCTTCACCCCGCGAGATATTAATTGGGAAGACGAAAGCGTGAATGGCTACTTTCTTAATGAAGCAGGACGATTCGTAAGAAAACGAGTGCCACTTCCCGATGTTGTCTATAATCGGCTGCCCAGCCGCCGGGCGGAAACAAGCACCTCAATCAACCAACTTCGTGAGAGATTCGTCCGCCGGAAAATCCCATTTTTCAACTGGAGTTTTTTTAACAAATCCGATATTTACCGGCTTCTGGAGAATGACAATGTCGTCAACCGTTACGTCCCTGAATCGATCATGGGGCCAACTACGGAACAAATCAAAGAGATGCTCGAGCGGCATTCGCTTATTTATTACAAGCCGAATGGGGGGAGCCTTGGTAACGGCATATACCGACTTTCTTACATTCCCAAGAGCGGATATTACGCCCGCTACCGCAACAACGGCCGAAACGCCCTGCTGCGGTTTGGTACTTTTAATAGCCTGATGCGTACGCTGCAAGCGAGACATGGGCGCTCTTTAAGAGGTTATGTCGCCCAGCAAGGTATTCGTCTCATCGAAATTGAAGGGTGCCCGATCGACTTCCGGTTTCATATGCACAAGAACGGAAAAAATCAATGGGTTGTTGTCGGCATCGGAGCTAAGAAGGCAGGAAAAGGCAGCGTAACTACCCATATAAAAAACGGTGGCTCCTTACTCACACCAGAGCAGGCGTTAAGCCGAGCTTTCGGAGCCCGGGCCGATGAAGTGCTGCGGCACGCCAAGGGGGTCGCTGTCACTTTGGCGGAAGCGATCGAAACTCATCACCAGCATTTGATCGGGGAACTTGGCTTCGATATCGGCATCGATCGGGATGAGCAAATCTGGATGTTCGAGGCAAACGCCAAACCGGGTCGTTCCATCTTCAAGCATCCGTCATTGCGTGCCGAAGGCAAAGCCTCCGTAGACCACATTCTTGAACATTGCCTCTACTTAAGCAAATTCCGCCGGAGGGATGCTTGATGAGTACTCCATTTGCTGGAGAGAAAAAAACGGTAGTTGCGGTATTGACGGTCGACGACGATTTCAAGCAATTTCGGGGAAACCGTGCCAACTTTAGAGATATTGTCAAAAGCGGGCTGGAGCAGGATTGCGACGTCTATGTTGTCACCGCCAAGGACTTAAAGCTGGGCGCCAAGAAAGTGCAGGGCTATTTGTTCCATAGTGAGGATAGAACCTGGAAGAAGCAATGGTTCCCGCTTCCCGATGTCATTTACAACCGCATCCCGCTGCGCGAGGACGAAAAGAGACCGGAGGTGCGCAGGAAAATAGACGAATGCATCCAGCATGAGACGATCCATTTTTTCAATCCATTTTTCTTTAATAAGTGGCGTCTGTTCGATTGGCTTAAGAAGAACCGGACGACGAAGGCACTCGTGCCGGATACGAAGAAAATGGTTGGGCCTAAAACGCTCTTCACAATGCTGAAAAAATACGGAAGCCTATATTTAAAGCCGGAGAGCGGCAAGGCAGGAAAGGGCATCATGCTGCTACAATTTGAGGAAACCGCGATCAAGCCGTTCCGGCTCATCATTCAGGGACAAAGAATGAGGAATATTGTGTACAGAACCGCCAGCCTCCCCACCCTTTGGAGACGAATTAAAGCGGAATCGGGCCGTGCGCCTTACATTATGCAGGAAAGCATCAGCCTCACATCTTACCGGGACCGGCATTTTGATTTGAGAGTTCTCGTGCAAAAAACGGGTAAAGGCGTCTGGATGATCTCCGGCGTCGGAGCCCGACTTGCCGGACGGAAGCGAATTACCACTCACGTACCTCAAGGGGGCAGCATCGAAGATCCGGAGAAGCTGCTGACCCCGACCTTCGGGGCCGATGTGGCATCATTTCTGCTGAGCCGCCTTAAATCGAATGCACTGCTGATCGCCAAGCAGATCGAGAAGGAATCCGGCTTTATGCTTGGGGAAATGTCCATGGATCTTGGGATCGATACGGAAGGGCAAATCTGGTTCTTTGAGGCCAACGCCAAGCCGATGAAGTTTGATGAGCCTCATATCCGCAAAAAATCGCTGGAACGGATATTTCAGTATAGTCAATATTTGTCCCGACACCCGAAAGTCAAGTAACGAAGGGACGATCATGATGGAAATTAGAGCCATAAATGTCTCTAGCCGAACCGACTGGGAAACGCAGCATGGGGATATTCTTTCCTTTATACAACAATATGGTGTAGGACGAATTCCCTCCGATATCTTTCGGGCCCTTCTCAAGCTATCCCCGCGGGACCTCAGCCTTCCGGGCAGTTCCCTCTTGACGGCCCATATTCAGACAGAGGACGGTCCCAGAATAGCCGGGGTTTGCTGCGTAAAAGGCTATGGCAGCGAGCTCTGTCTAGTGGTTGTTCATCCGCTATATCGCAAGCTTGGCCTCGGCACCCGGCTGCTTTCAGAGCAAATCGCTGCCCTTGGCCACTTGTCTCTCCGGGTAGCACTGGGTCATGCTTCCAGCCTGAACATGTGTTTTCGTGCGGGACTTACGGCGAATCGCATGGTCAAGGATGCGCGCGGAAGATCATGGCTAGTGCTGGAGAAGGGTACCGTTTCCCCAAACGATTCCGAGGCTTCGGAGGCGAAATTCTGCAAGGAAGGTGATTTTAGTTGTCTCAGCCCGTCCTAGGCATCTTAACCTTATACCTGAATGATAAGAAGCATCTTGAAGAGCGGCATATTTATCAGCGTATGATCACAGAAGGACAGCAGATGGGATTGGATATTTTTGTGTTTACCCCAATGGATGTGGACGACAAGAAAAAAATGATTAACGCACTCGTCTACGATCCCAAACTGAAGAAATGGTCTCACAAGTGGCGCAGCTTTCCAACCCTGATCTTTGATCGCTGCCGCATTCAGCGCAGCAAACGCTTTGAGCAGCTTAAGCAATTTCGTGCCCGCTACGGTGGGCTGACCTTTCTTAACAGACCGCTTCGAAATAAATGGACGATTCACCAAACGCTGTCCCGTAAGGCCCGTTTCCGTCCCCATCTCCCCGAAACCGTACTGTTCCAAAATACCGGCGATGTTTTTGGGCTGCTTAAAAATCACTCTGCCGTTTATGTTAAGCCGATTAATGGTACCGGGGGCAGGGGCATTCTCCGGATCGAACGACTGGAAAAGGATATGTATTTGGTCCAGGGCAGACGTCAAAACCGCAGCATCGTCCCCGCTCAAAAAATGCATAAATCCCGGCTTAGCGCTTATCTGCTCGGCTGGAAAGGCAGCGGACGGTTTCTCGCCCAGCAAGGAATACAGATTAAGCTGCCGAGCGGGCGGGTCCATGACTACCGGATGCTTGTGCAGAAAAACGGTCAGGGCCGATGGGAGGTGACCGGGGGTGCCGGCCGTGTCGGCCCTCCGCGCAGCGTCACCTCCAACCTGCATGGTGGCGGTCATGCCGTTTCGATGAATACTTTGCTCAAGCAATGGATTACCGGCGAGGAGCGACGCTCCGAGGTTCGTAAAGACGCCGAGAAGTTAAGCCTCGATGTTGCCGAGTATCTGGAAAACACCATAGGGGCGCTTTGCGAGCTCGCACTTGATCTGGCGATTAATCGGCACGGTCAGATTTACTTGCTCGAAGTTAATCCCAAACCTGCCCGCGAAGTTTTCGCTCAATCCGGAAACGCTGACTTGTACCGCAGAGCTATCGTAAGGCCACTTGAATATGCCATGTGGATGCACAAGCAAAAAAATTCCTAAGTTACTTATACAAACGTCTACGTACGTGCGCGTACTTGACCAGTCAAAATATGTTTTTCTCGGTTGTCTCTAGTCTTGCTAAGCATCTAAATGTAAAAAGTGCATCTATTTCTCTTGATATTAGATGCCCATCGGCCACTCCAAAACAGCCCCATATCAGTTAAAAAGCGCGAATTGCGGAACAACTTTAGCTCCCGCATTCGCGCTATATTTTATGATTCCTTACTATAACCCTCATCCGATACCGCGACCGGAGCCGCAGCACCGTTTCCATAGCCAATACCGTCAAGCTTCCTCGGCTTCTTCATATAGAGCAATAAGCTCTTCAAAGGAACGGATCAACACATCGGCCCCGGCGAGCTCCTGCCCTTGTCCAAACCCAGCGTATGCACAGCCGATAACTGTCTGTCCATTCTTCTTGCCGGCCTCCACGTCAGAGGATCGGTCACCGACCATCCAAGCACTGCCTATCTGGTGATTGTCCATCAGCAGCTTCACTAAATCCACCTTTGTTGCCGTTTTATATTCACCAGCACTGTATAGACCTTCAAAGAACGGCAGAACGCCATGCGCATCGGCAACTCCTTTTACATAATGCTCCAGACCGTTACTGGCCACGAACAACCTAACCCCCCTACGATTAAGCTGCTCCAGCGTTTCCGCCACGCGAGGATACAACTCAGTATCAAGTCGCTTCAATCCGTCCAGCTCCAGTTCCAAGAGCAGTTCATCGGCCCGGCGATGTACGGCTTCGCCATGGTTTGGGATCACCTTTCTCCAAATATCCTCCAGCAGCATACCTAGGCAGCTCAGCATCAATTCCTCGGAAGGCGTTTCTCCCTCATAAAGCTTTTCTTCCCTAAGCCGATCAAACAGCTGATGAAACACCGGAAGCAGCAGCGTCTCCGTCTTAAACAAGGTGCCATCCATATCAAAAATCATCGCTTCCGGTTTGTTCAGGCGTACTTTCAATCTCTCCATCCCCACATTCCTTCCTTGTCTGTATTGATAGCCCCATGATATGTCAAAACGATATCCCTTGTAAACCAGACGGCCGGTTATTCTGCACGTTTAAGCCGACTTGCTCTCCGTACTTTGACTTCGGCGAAAATGTACAGCACGACGGGAATCGCCACTTGAAACGGAAAGGCGTAATACATATAAATGTAGGTTGCCCAGTACTCCATCTCCATGATGTTATCGTAAATGAAATAAGCCAGGTAGATGAGCAGCAAACCACTTTGCATCGCCACCGACCTATAGCTGTTCAATCCAAACAATTTACTTAACCCCTTGCTTGCGGCAAGCAAACATACGCTCATTTTTACAAAAACAGATATAACAAACACGATCGCAACCGTTCCTTCAATCCTTTGAATGAAATCCCCTACATTTATCCGGCTCACCGCGATATACGAGGGGAAATAATTGCTCGCTAAAGCTACTTCTCCAAGCATGAAAATATTACGGAACGCAATGAACAGAACGATGCCCCCGCCAAACAGTAAAGCGTAAAAAAAAACGGAAGCCCTCGATTTTTTCCCTTTCACTGAGGAGAGGATACAAGTCAGCAATACGGTCTCCGCAAACGGAAACGAAAATGTGGAAAAAGCCCCCTCCATCACTCTGCCCCAGCCTTTACCCAAGATCGGGAGCATATTTCCAAAATGAAGTCTTCCCATCGAAAGCAGAGCTACCAACATAATTACCAGAAGGCAGAAGTTCAAAAGCAGCCGCGAGCTCCTGCCCATCGTTTCAATCCCCGCCTTTACAGCCGCTATGCTAAGTAAGCCTGCAAAAAGCATCGGCACCATCATAGGAGTTTCCGGCATTGCTACGGAATTCATGAACTCCCCGTAATTGCGGAGTACCAGCGCCCCCAGATGCAGGGCATACCAAACGTACAAGATGACGAACAGCTTGCCAAGCCACTTGCCGAATACGATTTCGAAGATGTCGAACAAGTCGTTCCCGGGGTAAAGATCAAGCAGTCTTCCGTATATCATGACAATTGGCGCTGCCGCGCAAAGGGCGAGTAATATGGAGATCCATTTGTCCGTTTGCGCTTGTCCCGCCGATCCTAAAATTAATGTGCTTCCCATGATAAACAAAATCATGATGCAGCGGGCTTCTCCGTGAGTAATCGTCTCTTTCACAACATGCGCTCTCTCCTTTCTCCAATCTATCGTCCTAATATGGACAGAATCCAGTGCTCAATCGGTTCAGCCGGGCTAGGTATTTTAATGTCCAAACTGATCATCAAAGCAATCGCGAAGGAAATGAGGCACATCACGGAGCTGACCCAGAAATCCTTCTTGTATCCATCTTTATACACCTGCACCTGATCGATCAAAATAACGACGACATAAGCCAAAACAACAAATGGGGTCATTGAACTCAATCCTTAAGCTTAATCGGTTTCGAGGTCATAGCCGTGTTTCTGATCTCTACCTGGGCCTGAACCGTCGCTTTCAAGTTTTTAAAGTGATACTCCCAATCAGGCTCCAGCTTCTTCCACTCTTTAGGCATCTTCCTGTGAATAGCGAGGCCGATTCCGAATATATCAGAGCCATACTGCTTCTGTACCATGTGAATGGTGGAGAGCACCTCATTTTGGAGCTTTTCTGCCGCCTCCCTTTCCAACCGGGTGTAACCTTCTTTCAAATAAAAATCTTGATCGTTCTGCACTTCGTCGATCGCCGTCACCGTCCGTATGGAAACCTGGACCTCCAGTTCCCCGTCAACGATGACTGGCTTTATTTCTGTCTTACTTTTGAATATTTCCAATGAAATCCCGGGTGGGCGCTCATAGCTGCCCAAGGTGAGAATCCCGCCTTGAATCTCATTTCTGACAAACAAAACGTTTTTCGTTTCTTTACCTCCGAGAATGCCGATCATTTTGTCCTCTTTGAACACCGCCCCTCCTTCAATGGATGCGACCTGCTTTCCTTGACTGCCCTGCTTCAAATAAACGAGGGGGACGAACCCCGTTTTCCCGGGCGTATTCACAGCATCGATGAAGTCCCATATCTGGATCACAGGAGAGGTAGAGACGCTGCTTAGATTTTTCAGCATTTCCTCCAGCTTGAAAGAAATCGGCTCCTCCCCCTTTTCATTTATAGCCAGCACTTCCCTGGCGGTTTTCTCGCCGGAAACCAAAATATGAATGTCAGACCGTGTCTCTGCATCTCTCATATACCAGTCGATAATTTTCGCCGCTCCTTCCCTGGCGACCTCCTGACTCATAATGACCGCCTTGGCATGGCTCCAATACAGCTTCATGCCGAATTTCGTAATCATTCTTCTGACAACATCAAACATCGTATCTCCGGTAACGGTGATCAATTGGGCCCCGATCTGCATTTCCTTACCTTGTGAAATATCTACAACCTCAGCCGTAAGCTGAATCTTGCCATCTTCGGTTTTGTCGATGGCCACTCCCACACCAACCAGCATTTTTTCGATTTCTCGATAGTTCCAGCAGCCAGTAATAGAGCATGTTACTACAGCGATTAGGATAGCAATATGGACATACTTCATTTTACTCATTCCCATCGCCTCGCTTACTTTAATACTTTTCTGATATGCTGCTTCACCGAGGAAACCGGTGCCCGAAGCTTAATTTGCCACCAAGGCATACGGACCACGGTATCCTTGATGTCATGTTCCTTAAATGAACCAACTGTGAGCATGTAGGAGACGCCAAAGCTCTTCATCGTCATCAAATGAATTACGAGTCCGAGTATACCGAACACATAACCGTAAAGCCCCATAACCGAAGCCAATATTAACAAGATAAACCGAACGAAAATCGAAGCTCCTTGAAGCTTAATGCTTAACAAAGCGGTAATGCCCGTAAACCCTACGACAATGATCATGGGCGCACTGACTACCCTGGCATCCACAGCCGCTTGTCCCAGCACGAGCGCGCCGACAATACTGACGGCCTGACCGATCGGAGCCGGCATTCTTGTTCCGGCTTCCCTTAAAATTTCAAATACGAACAGCATGAAGAAGGCTTCGACTACCGTTGGAAGGGGAACGGATTGTCTTGCTGCCGAAATGCTAAGCAGGAGCGGGGTCGGTATCATTTCCTGGTGATAGGCGACAAGCGAGACATAGATTGCAGGAATGCTAATTGCCAGAAATGCACTGATAAATCGTAGAATCCGGTTAATGGATGAAAATACATAGTTATTGAAATAATCCTCGCTAACCTGAAAATACTCGACAAACAGAAAGGGCACGGTAAGCACAAAAGGACTCCCATCGACCATAACCGCAATTCTACCCTCCAGCAGCTTGCCGGCCACCGTATCCGGCCGTTCCGTATTACCGATCGTTTCAAATGGAGACAGCGGCGAATCTTTAACCATTTCCAGAATATATCCCGAGTCCAGTATATCGTCAGCCTTGATTTTCTCGATTCGATGCATCAGCTCTTTTAAAATTTTATCGGAGGCCACGCCTTCGATGTAGCAGATGCAAACCTTGGTGTTCGTCTTCTCCCCAACTTGCATAAATTTGAGCTTTAAATCAGGACTTTTAATTCTTCTTCGAACTAGAGACAAATTGATCACCAGCGACTCGGAAAAACCTTCTCTCGGTCCAGTAACATTTCTCTCCGAATTAGGCTCATTAACTCCCCTGTTCTCCCAACCAACCGTACCGATAACAAGAACTTCCTTGTAGCCGTCTATAAGCAGCAGCGTATATCCATAAATGAGTGAGCCCAGAATGCTATCCATATCCTCCGCCAATTCGACATCACCGACATCGAGGATGTGATCCATAATAATTTGTGGGGACAGTTGTTCCCCTTCATGGGACGAGTTGTAGTTCAGAACCGGTCGAATAATGTTGCTGTTAAGCATGATATTGTTAACCATACCTTTGATATAAATAAAGCACCCGGAGACTAAATTTGTATCAGGATCATGAAATGGTCTAATTTTCAAGCTTTCATCTCCAGCAAAAATCCGCTTAATCATGTTCATATTGTCTTGGAGTGAAGGTTTAAGATTTTCTCCGGTCAACTGATCCACCTCGCGTTACTATGTTGTCTATGTTATTTTTTCCATCTTTTGTGCGGATAAACTTACGTGCCAAACTACGCGGTAATTAAAGCTCATTTATTGTATACTTCTAATATTGATAGGCGTGAAAGGATGAAATGGAATGGATAATGCAACTCTTCTGCTGGTAGATGATGAGGAAGAAATCATCAAGCTGATGCAAATATATTTGAAAAATGAAGGGTACCGCCTGTTAACAGCTCGTGACGGTATGGAAGCTCTTGAAATAGTAACAAAAGAACCGATCGACCTTATGGTGCTTGATATTATGATGCCTAGAATGGACGGGCTGGAGGCCTGCATTAAAATCCGGGAAACCCAAAAGTTTCCGATTATTATGCTATCGGCCAAAGGGCAGGAATTGGATAAAATTAATGGTCTCAGCGTTGGAGCAGACGATTATGTCACAAAGCCATTCAGTCCTTTAGAGCTTTTAGCCCGGATAAAATCACAGCTTCGCAGAATCCGGAACTACATGCCCAAAAGTCAAGATGAGATCGTGATCGACGGCCTGCTGATCAACAGCTCCACCCATGAAGTAAGTGTGGATGGACACCAGGTGAAGTTAACGCCCAGGGAATTTGCCATACTTGAGCTTCTCGCTCGAAATGCCGGGCAGGTGCTGAGTATGGAACAAATTTATTGCAAAATTTGGAAAGAGTCTTTTTTCGAGGGGAATAACACCTTGATGGTACATATCCGTAAAATCAGAGAAAAAATCGAAGCCAATCCGCGAAAACCTATCTATTTGACCACAGTCTGGGGCGTCGGCTACAAAATTGAAAAGAGGGGTTAGCCTTGCTTAACTTCAAACGATACAGTACGCTGCCTTGGAAAATGGTCTGGTTCAGTCTGGCTAGCCTTGGCGTAACCGCACTTATTTTAATATTGGGTTATTACGGAACTGCCTTGCTGATTTGGCTGAATCCATCCCGCTCTTTTTGGGGTGTGAAGCTCATTTGGTGGGTGATAAAGAATATCGGCTCCAAACCGATCATGATTGTTGTGGGGCTACCACTGTTCATCTTCTTTTTTCTGGCCCTATCCCGCAATACGATGAACTACATGCGAACACTTTCCACTGGCGTTCAAACGCTGGCTAAAGGTGATTTGTCGTACAAGCTGCCGATTTCCGGCACCGATGAACTGGCAATGCTCGCTGAGAGCATGAACACAATGGCCACCAAACTTCAACAAGCGATCAATGAAGAGCGGGAGGCTGCCCAGGCAAAAAACGACCTCATTACCGGAGTATCCCACGATTTGCGAACCCCGCTCACCTCGGTGCTTGGCTTCTTGGAGTATATTGAGGACGATCGCTACGATAACGAGATTGAACTGCGTTATTATGTTGGGATCGCCTATGACAAAGCGCTAACCCTAAAGAAGCTCATCGATGACCTTTTTGAATTTACCCGGGTGTCCGATAGCGGGCTGCCTCTGCAGCTTGAGCCCGTCGACTTGGGCAAGCTGCTCGGCCAACTCGCCGAGGAGTTTGTACCCATATTGGAGCGAGCTGGGATGACCTATCGGGTTCATCTAGGTGCAGGCCCACTAGTCATGATGGGCGATGTGGACGGACTGGTACGACTGTATGAGAACCTGTTCACAAACGCCGTAAGATATGGCAAAGAGGGCAAAATATTAGACATCACCGTCTCTAGAAAGGACGATCAAATCATAGCGGTCTGCACCAATTATGGCCCGCCGATACCGCCTGAAGATATTCCTCACCTGTTCCAGCGTTTTTACCGGGTCGATAAATCAAGATCTCGGGAAACGGGCGGAACCGGCCTAGGTCTTGCCATTGCAAAAAGTATCACTGAGCTGCACCACGGTACCATCAGCGCGAAAAGCACGCGGAAGCAAACCGATTTTGAAACTTCATTTCCTGCGCTCGATTGATCTTTATAATTTTTAAACCAAATGAATTTGTTTCACTGTCCCCCCTTCAAAATCCTTAACGATAAACTGTTCCTTCGTCAGGATTCCATATGAATGGGGGTTATTCTCCTTGGGGAGGGAAATCGAGCCTGGATTCAATACAAATACCCCACTCTTTCGTTCGGCTACAGGGATATGTGTATGGCCCTGGATAAACACGTCATTCTCCATCAGCGGCGGTAGGTTTTCCATGCTGTGCAGATGTCCGTGGGTCGCATAGATACGACGGCCTTCAAGGAAGAGCATGGCGTAATCGGCCATCATCGGAAACTCCAGCAGCATTTGATCCACCTCAGCATCGCAATTTCCGCGAACGGCGATGATTTTATGCTTATGCCGATTAAGCACTTCTGCTACCTGCTTCGGATCGTATTGTTCCGGAAGTGGATTCCGCGGGCCGTGATACATGAAGTCCCCCAGCAGCACAATTTGGTCTGGCTGCTCCTCCCCAGCCTTGTTCAAGGCCTGATTTAACCAGAAAGCAGACCCATGAATGTCCGATATAAACATGATTTTCATTGGTGTAGACTCCCTTTCATTAATTTACTCTATAAACTTAACCCAAATCTCTTTAATTCCTTAAAAATACCCTCAAGCCGATGCCCTTTTTCCGTTAACGTATATTCCACACGCGGCGGAACTTCGGGATATACCGTTCTCTCCACGATCCCATGCTCCTCCAATTCCTTAAGGCGCAGCGAGAGTGTCTTCGGACTAATCCCGTCCATCGATCTCAGAAGGTCGCTGAACCTTAACGTTCCATCAATCAATAAATCTCGAATGATTAAGAAGGTCCATTTGGTACCAATGACCTCAAGCGTTTTGGCGATGGGACAAGGCTCTCCTGGTGCTCCTTTAGTCAGCTCAATCGGTTCAGTTTTGTACATGGAAGCATCCCCCACTCATTTTTTTTAAAAGGATTATTCATTATCACAGCACATTAGTATACTTTCGGAAACTATATGGTTTAAATATCACTACTTCCCAAAATGAATTTACTATATCTATAATATCAATGCAACCTTAATTTTTCCAGTTACCTGATGAGGAGGTGAATAAAATTTCCACAGGAAGCTCACAAAAAAAGCTGCCCTTAGCGATCCTTGCTCTCTTAATCAGCGCATTCGCAATCGGAACTACGGAGTTTGTCATCATGGGAATCCTTCCCGATGTTGCTCATGATTTGCATGTCAGCTTAAGCACATCGGGATTACTCGTTACCGGTTATGCGCTGGGGGTCGCCATCGGAGGTCCGGTGATTACGGCCTGCACAGGGCGTCTTGAGCGAAAATGGCTGCTCTTCGGTTTGATGCTTATCTTCGTCGCAGGTAATGTGCTTGCAGCGCTTGCCCCTAATTACTCCGTGCTGATGGTTGCCAGAATTCTAGCTTCCTTTGCACATGGAACTTTCTTCGGTGTCGGTTCCATTGTAGCAACGAAGCTTGTTTCAAAGGAGAAACAGGCTAGTGCGATTGCCATGATGTTTGCCGGGTTAACGCTAGCGAATATACTCGGTGTCCCATTAGGTACTTTTATCGGGCAGATATGGGGTTGGCGTGCTACATTTCTCGTTGTTTCAGCGCTTGGGATCCTCTCCCTTGCCGGAATTGCCGTGCTTATTCCTGCAGGCTTGGAGCAGGCATCCTCGAAGTTCAGACAAGAAATTCAAGTGCTCAGAAATAAGCAGGTCCTGCTGGCTCTAATGATGACCATCTTGGGATTTGGCGGTGTGTTCACAGCCTTTACCTATATTACGCCCATATTGACAGAGCTTACCGGGTTTAGCGAGGAGTCCGTCACGCCGATCCTGCTTGTCTTCGGTATCGGAATGACGATTGGAAATACGATTGGAGGTAGACTGGCCGACTGGAAGCTAATGCCGTCCCTCACTGGAATGCTGGTCTTCTTGGCTGCCGTATTGGCCCTGTTTACTGTAACCAGCTCTTACAAAATCGCTGCCGTCATTACCGTATTCGTATGGGGTTTTGCTTCCTTCACCATTGTTCCCGCCTTCCAAATGCGGGTTCTGGCTAAAGCAGAAGGCTCCCCGAATATGGCCTCCGCCTTAAATATCAGTTCTTTTAATCTGGCTAATGCCGGAGGAGCTTACCTAGGAGGATGGGTCATTGAGAGCGGTTTAGGCCTCGAAGCATTGCCATGGGTAGCTGCCATCATAACCAGCCTGGGTCTTTTAGTAACTTTAATGAGTTGGAACTTGGATCGGAGAGAAGCTTCGTCTCATAGTTCACCCACTGAACGATTAAAAGGTTTGTCTGCAAAATCATAGAGAACCATAGTGAAATTCTATAGGAGGCTTTAACCATGAAAAACATACTGATTATCAACGGTCATCAGAAATACGATTCATCGGAAGGAAGATTAAACCAAACCTTGATGGATACCATGGTAGGTTTCTTAAGTGAGAAGAACCAGGTGAAGACATCGATACTCCAACAGGGATACAACGTTGCAGAAGAGCAGCAAAAGTTCATCTGGGCCGATATGGTCATTTATCAAACCCCCATATACTGGTTCAGTGTTCCCGGATTGCTCAAGACATATATGGATCAGGTATACGCCTACGGCTTGTTTTTCAAAGGCTCGGACCAATATGGAAAAGGCGGTTTATTAACCGGGAAGAAGTATATGTTTTCCGTGACCTGGAATGCTCCCGAAAAGGCATTTAATGATAGAGCTCAATTTTTTAGGGGCGCTGACCTGGAAGAAGCGATTCGTCATTTACACCGTGCGCAGGAGTTTATCGGCTTGCAGCCTGTGAAAAGCTTTGCTTGCTACGATGTTGTGAAGAATCCGCAGATAGATACTTTTACATCCGCATTGATCGCGCATTTAGAAGAAGTAGTAAATGATTAATTCATTATAATCTTAGGAGGAAATAACATGTTAACCCAACAAAAAGTAGTGATTATCGGCGGAAGTTCCGGCATTGGTCTGGAAACAGCCAAACAAGTGATCGAGCTCGGAGGGAATGTCGTCATCGCAAGCCGTTCGGAGGACAAATTGAACCGGGCCAAGGAAACTCTAGGAGACCAAGCAGTAGCTTATCAGCTGGATACTACAGATGAACGGCAAGTACAGTCCTTTTTTCAACAAATTGGAGAGTTTGACCATCTAGTCGTCAGTGCCGCGGAGACATCCGGAGGAGCATTTCTTCAGATGGACTCTGCCCAAGCCCGCCAGTTGTTCGAAAACAAGTTTTGGGGACAATATTATGCTGCAAAATACGGGGCTCCAAACCTCAGAAAAAATGGATCCATCACTCTTTTCTCTGGCGTGGTTGCCTTCAAAAACATGATAGGCTCTTCCGCGCTTGGTGCGGCCAACGCCGCCGTTACCAATCTGGGCCGAACTTTGGCTTTAGAGCTCGCCCCCATTCGGGTGAATGTTGTCTCACCAGGCATCATCGACACCCCGTCCCGCAGTAAAATGCCAGAAGACGCTCGCAATCATTTCTATCAGGAAGTGGCAGCCAAGCTTCCCGTCAAGCGGGTCGGAAAGGCCCAGGATGTCGCTCAAGCCGTCATCTATTTGCTTCAAAACGGCTTTGTCACCGGAACGGCCCTTCATGTGGAAGGCGGACATATTCTCACCTAATCTTCTTTCCTGGAAATCAACATGATCAACAAAGAACGCAGGCAAAAAAGCGCAAGTCTAAGGGTTTGAACCCTTGCGACTTGCGCTTTTTTTCTATTTATTCAAATGGAACGGGATCGTCGAAATCACGATATCTTTCCGGAACAGCAGCATTGTACGGATGACGACAGCGGTCTGATTGTGAAGCAGCGCATGCCACCATCTTTTTACGATAAATTGCGGGATTAGGATTGTAATCATGCCGCCTGGTTCTTTCTTATCGATGTTGTCGATATATTTCATCAGCGGCCACAATACGGTCCGGTAAGGCGATCGAAGAATAACGAGCGGGACGCTGGGGTTCCATTTCTCCCACTTTTCTCTCAGTAAAGCAGCCTGTTTGTCATCGCTGTTTACAGATATGGCTACTACATCATCCGAAATACCTCTCGCATAGGATACCGATTGAGCAACCACCTTGCTGATTCCCGAAATTGGAATAATGACTTTGGTATGCATGGCTAAAGGCTGCACACTATAATCGACCTGAAGCTGTTTGGCAATCGCACTGTAATGACGATGGATTGCATAAAACAGCAATACCAGCAGCGGAATGGCCAAGGTAACCATCCAGGCGCCCTCAGTAAACTTAGCGATAACCGTAATGACCAATACGGCTCCGGTCACCAGTGTTCCAATACCAGTAACGATTACCGTCCACTTCGTGCTAGGAATTTCTTTCTTGAGAAAAGCCCGTACCATACCAAATTGGGCAATGGTAAAGGAGAGGAATACGCCTACCGCATACAGTGGAATCATATCATGGGTATTAGCTTGATAGATCACAATGACCAGAACGGCCATCGTACTAAGCAGGAATATCCCGTTCGAAAAAACGAGCCGTGCTCCCCGAAGTGCAAGCGACCGCGGCAAAAACTTGTCTTGTGCGATAATCGAGGTGAGCTGCGGAAAGCCGGCAAAACTCGTATTCGCAGCCAAAAACAAGATGAGCGTTGTAGCGATCTGAACCAAATAATAAATCGGCCCGCGGCCCATTACATGTTCCGTTAGCTGAGACAGAATCGTCTGGTGCTCCATCGGAGCAATGCCAAACGCAAACGTCAGCAGCGTAATTCCCATAAACATCGTGCCCAAAATGACAGCCATCCAAATCATCGTGATCCCGGCATTGCGAGTTGAGGGTGAGCGAAAAGACGGAACTCCGTTGCTAATCGCTTCTACGCCGGTTAAAGCAGAGCACCCTGAAGCAAAAGCACGAAGAACAAGCAGGATCATCGCGAAAGTGCCTATATGGGTTGAACCTGATTGGGCTGAAGAGATCGATGCCGTGTGATACCCCTGCCAACCCTCATGCAAAACTTGAAAGCCTCCGACGACGAGAACGAGCAGAACAGAAAATATAAATAAATAAGTTGGATAAGCAAATACGGTGGCCGATTCGCGAATGCCGCGTAAATTAAGTACCATTAATATAAGCGTTAGAACAACAGCGATTTCTACCTTCCAATGGATCAGTGAAGGAAATGCGGCTACCAATGCCGCAACCCCGGAGCTGATACTAACGGCTACCGTCAGAACATAGTCGATCATCAGCGCTGCGCCGGAAACAAGGCTCGAAGGCGTATTCAAATGCTCTTTAGCAACGACATACGCTCCCCCGCCGGATGGAAACGAATGAACAATCTGACGATATGATAACGTGACAACTAACAGCAGCAATAGAATGCAAAGGCCGATCGGTACGGAATACGTAAGTGCAGATACACCTATCAAAGCGAGCACCAGCAAAATTTCTTCCGTTGCATAAGCCACAGAGGAAAGCGCATCCGATGAGAAAATAGCTAGTGCTTTCCACTTCGGCAATCGCTCCTGGGTCAGCTGTTTCGTACGAAGCGGAGAACCGATCAACCAGCGTTTTATGGAATTCATCATAGGTAGTACACCTTGCCTTCTCTTTCTTAAATGTAGGAAACTTTCTGAAAAAAATTACAAAAAAGGCCGCAGGAAAGTGGGAACTTCCCGCGGCCTTCTCTTAATCAAGAGACGGTAACGTTAATTCCTTCTTTCGGACGCTTACGAGGTTAGCTGACGGATTCGGGCACGAAAGCAGCCCTACGCTTTGGTGTGCAAAGCGATTCACCCCTGAAGGCAAGCGGTCGGCTTGGCCTTCCTGGTTTCCCCGTTTCTGGTTACAGAATTCAGCGATAAAGGGTTGATATTTAATTCACTTCATGAATAATACTCTTGACGAAAACCGGAGTAAAGGTTGAAAAATAGGTAATAATCCACGCAGTTCCGTCGTTTCATGTAAACGAAGCGCTTACAACGACAACGATCTTTTGTTACCTCATATTTACTGGCCTTATCGTTTATAAGGAGACTTTTACCTTGTGCCAAAAAAAGAAAGGCTGTCCAATGTCATTTTGCATGGCACCGAACAGCCCGAGATCTGAAGAACTAAAGTTATATATTATAGCGATTCTTTAATAACACGTTTGTAGAACAAGACAGATAACAACCCGAAAATCGAATACAAGGCCGTATACACCAGCATAACGATAAACATAGGGGCCCAAAGCTCCGATCCGAATAGGAACCAGCCCGATTTGACGGCAAAGTAACTATGGGAGAGACCAACAACGAGGGGAATGCCGAAGTTGAACACCTGCTTAAATTGCACGCCGCGGATTAAGTTGCCCTGTGTAAAGCCGAGCTTCCGAAGGATCGTATAGCTTGGCTTTTCCTCCTCCCCTTCGTCCATTTGTTTGAAATACAATATACACCCTGAGGTAATGAGAAAGGTCAACCCGAGGAAACCGACGACAAACATAATCATGCCCATCATCTGCTTCTGACCGGAAATAATGTCCGATTGGGAAGTATATCCTCCCTTCTGCTCAAAATTCATGTCTTTATATATTTGGTTAGCATGTTCAAGCATGTTTGAGTCCACAATATCTATCCCGACATAAGAATGAGAATTCTGTTGGATATCCGGATCCTTATCTTTGGCCAACTGTTCGAATACCTTCTCATCGACAATCGCCGTCAGCAGTCCGCCTGAAAAATACGAGGAGACCACGGGATCCTTGCTTAAACCGATCAAACGTTGCTCTATGGACTCATGCTTACCCTTAAGCTCCACTTCCCCCGTGCTTTTCAGAGACTTGAGCATCTTCACCGCATCGCTATATCCGGTAAATTTGGTCTCATCCGGCGACACGTCTACACCCTCAACCGATTTCTCGCTAACGACCGGCATAGTCATGATTCCCTTGCTTTTTCCAATTTTGTCTACATCGGCGATATGAGAAAAATCGGCTTTCACCATGATGACGTCTCTGCGCGTCTGTTTATACACAATGTTTTTCTTCTGAAGGGCCTTGGTAAATTTCGTGATATCCTCATCTTCAAGCAGCGAGAAATGATTCGGCACAATTTCCTTGGCCGACTTGTCTACCGAATAATAAGCAATGTAGCTTAAGGAAAGCAAGCCGATCGCCAGCGCCGATACGGTGGTAATGATCGTTAACAGCAGAGCGTTCGATTTCATCCGAAACATGATCGATGACAGCGAAAGCACCTCGTTCAGCGACAAATAACCGCCTTTGCTTTTGCGAATCGCATTAAAAATCAAGCTGACTGAGCCTTTATAGAACAGATAGGTTCCGAGAATAACCGACCCTAGAATCATAGACATCACGAGAAAAAGCTCCTCGGTCTTTACAAATTGCCCCCCGAACAGCTTGGTGGACAAATAATAGCCGAACAGGATGAGAACGATCCCGAACAGACCCATAACAATTTCGACGACAGGCATCTTCCGGATTTTATTCTCAGTCGATGAGGTCACCCGGAATAGGGACAGGATCGTCTGTCTCTTGATAAACGTGTAGTTCATCAGCATAATAAGCAAGTAAACCGCCGCAAAAACGATCACAGTCTGAAGCAAAGCTCGTGTTGAAAAGTTTAAAGAGGCCTGGGCATCCACGTCCATCACTTTAAACAGAATCATCAGAAGCAACCGTGAGCAGGAAAAACCAACGAAGATGCCGACCAGCATCGAACCAAAGTACAATATTAGATTTTCGCTGCTTAAAATCCGAAAAATCTTACCTTTGGTCAAGCCGATCAATTGAAACAGTCCGATTTCCTTACTGCGCCGCTTAATAAAAATATTGTTAGCGTACAGCAGGAAGATCGCAACAATTACTACCAGCAGTACGGAAGCGGTAGCCATACCGGCCGCACCTTTCACCGAGCCCTTGATCTCATCCATCGCCGGATCATACTGCAGTGTAACAAAAGCAAAGTATAAAGCGACACTGAAGATCAGTGCAAAGACGTATAAGTAGTAGTTTTTAATATTTTTCTTCAAATTGCGAAGGATCAGGTAGTTAATATTCATTCCTGGACACCACCCAGCACGCCTTGGGTTTTCATGATGTCGTTAAAGAAGGCTTGTCTGGTTTCCTCGCCTTTATTGAGCTGCGTGAAAATCTGTCCGTCCTTGATAAAAACCACTCTGCTGCAATAGCTGGCGGCCACCGGATCATGCGTTACCATGATGATCGTTGACGAGATCTTCCGGTTCAGTTCACTTAGTTTGTTCAGCAAATCGGAGGCCGATTTTGAATCCAGCGCCCCCGTCGGCTCATCTGCAAAAATGATGCTGGGGTCATGTATGAAAGCACGCGCGGCTGATGTCCGCTGCTTTTGTCCCCCGGAAATCTCATTCGGATACTTATCTTTGATATCAAAGATACCCAGCTCCATCGCCACCAATTGAAACTTCTGATTGGCTTCTTTCTTGGAAACCTTTTTGATGGAGAGCGGCAGCAGGACATTTTCCTTCACCGTCAGCGTGTCAAGCAGATTATATTCCTGAAAAATAAAGCCTAAATGGTGCTTCCGGAATTCAGCGAGTTCCTTCTCCTTCAGACCGGTAAATTCTTTGCCTTCGATCTTAATGCTGCCCAAGCTGACTTTATCGATCGAGGAGAGTACGTTCAGCAGCGTCGTTTTCCCGGAGCCGGAGGCGCCCATAATACTGACGAATTCGCCTTTTTCCACCCGAAGGTCGATCCCTTTGAGCACTTCCTGTCTATTGAATTTGTTGCCATAGCTTTTATGAATTTGACTAGCTTCGAGTATAGCCAATTTTCTCACTCCTTTAGGTTATGCTCCTATCATAAACGAGGCGGCGCGCCTTTTCCTTCGATTCGCCGAACAAACATAAGAAGCATGTGACAATGTTGTCACATGCTTCCCGTAATGCGGACGAAATCATTGCTTTTCGGAAAAATTAACGTGAAGGTTGTACCCACGCTGGGCTTGGATTCCACCTCAATGCATATGGACAAGGAATCGGCCACCTTTTTAGTCAAGTAGAGACCCATGCCGGTAGCGGCAGAATCCTTATGTAGCGTCGTAGACGTAAAGCCTTTGTCAAAAATCCGGGACAAATCCTTCGGATCAATCCCCCTTCCAAAGTCCTGAACGCTAAGCCACGCCTGCCCGTTCCTTTCGCCGCTTTCGATCATAATATCGGACGCACTGCTGTATTTTACGGCGTTCGTCAGCAGCTGCCTGAGAATGAAACCGAGCCATTTCGCGTCCGTGAGCACCTCTTTGATAGGGAGGTTGACCTCAAAGCCAATGCCTTTGTGTATACACCAGGATCTGAGCGCTTTGATCTCCTTGTTCACGATAGGCTCAAGCTCAGTCATCTCGATAAACAAGTCATTTTCAATATACGGAATCCGCCTTTGATGCAGCTGCTGATCCAGCAGCAAATGAATCCGGAGCCATTCGTACATAAGCTGTGACTTCAGCGTTTCATCGCCCAGCCGATCGATCATGAGCTGCATCGTCGTCAGCGGTGTCTTCACCTCGTGAATCCAAGACATCAGGTCGTCTTTTTCCTCTTCAATCCGGGCCAAATGCAGGGAGGATTCCCGCTTGTACCTTCCCGTTTGCGTGTTCAGCATGTCCATCACAATCTCTTCAAACGGGCTTCCCGCGCTTGCTATGGAAGCGAGATCATAGGTATCGTCCCAGGAAAGCAGGCTCTTGTAAAACCTCGTTTCCTTTTGGTACCGAACAAACAGGAACGCCGCAAAAAGAAGCGTCGACAAGAACACGATATATAAAAGTGCACCGAACGGAATCGAATTATCGATGTAGGCGGTAAACAAAACCAGGAGCTGAAGAACTACAAAGAACAAAATCCAGCTTAGGCGTTCTCTCAAAAATTTGTAGATCATATGGCGTTAGCCTCTTCCGTAGCCATATAGCCTTGTCCGACCTTGGTTTCAATATAAGAACCGAGGCCGATGTTTTCCAGCTTTTTACGGAGCCGGTTGACGTTGACCGTCAAAGTGTTGTCGCTGACGAAGTGCTCGTTGTCCCACAGACTCTTCATCAGCTCCTCCCTGCTCACAATTTGATTTTTCCGTTCAATGAGCATTTTCAGGATAAACATTTCATTTTTTGTGAGTTCAATCGTTCCGCTGTCGTTCGCAACGGTATTCTTCACATACTCGACGGTCGCCTCGCGCCATGTTCTAAGCTCCACCCGCTCCGTGTTGTAATTGTAAACCCGGCGGAGCGTTGCCTGAATCTTGGCGATCAGCACGTCAAAGTGGAACGGCTTCTGCACAAAATCGTCCGCTCCTAGTTGCATCGACATGATCATATCACTCGGGTGATCACGCGACGACAGGAAGATAATCGGCACATTGGAGTGGGAGCGAATCATTCTGCACCAATGAAAGCCGTCGTATTTGGGCAATTGTATATCGATTACGACCAAATCTGGCCTAATTTCTGTAAACTCCTGAAGCACTCTGCTGAAATCCTGTACTCCGTACACATCATAAGACCACTGGAGCAACCGGACCTTCACTTCATCAAACAAGGTCATATCGTCTTCGATCAGCATGATTTTAAACAAGGGAAAAGTCACCACACTTTATGTATTGGGTAATTTGCTTGTTGCGGTACACCTTCCCAGTGTATAAGAAAATAGGTGGATGTGCTATATAAACAGTTACTCACTTAGTAATGCACGAAGCACCGTAGCCCAGGATCTAACATTGCATTTTCGCCCTATAGATTCACTTAATAAATGTACTCTTCACTCTATCCGACTTCAAAAAATAAGGAATCCAAATGGCGCATGAAATTAACGATTTGACTAGGTTCCTCATGGCAGCTGTTCCACTCCCCGCTTCTCTAGCAAGAGGAATTTGAAATAGAAGCAGCGTATCTATGATTTCAGCCAGCAAGCTGACACTTAATAATACAATCATGAGACGTGGCAATGCTGATTTCTTTCTGTAAAGCATTATCAGTATGTATAGACTAAACAGGAGCAGCAAGGAGTTGCAAACCACTTCGAAAATAAGCGTAGGCCCCCATAATGGATGATAAAACATCGATTCTTCTGAGGTTAATACATTCCATGTTTCTGAAATATAATCAGGCGATAAATATGCAAACAACTGAATGATTAAAGAGAGAATCGACGCGTATAGACTGATCTGCACGAGGATTAACCATCCTCCTAAACCCGAAACATCCAATGTTCGATAATCGATATTCTTTTTCTTGACTTCCGTCTCCAATTAACACACTTCCTTTGTTATTAAATAATTGGCCTGTCTTTTCTGCGGGGCATCAGCAAGGCGTCCGCGGGGGCGTCGGAGAGGCGTTTAACGAACCGTATAAGCGTTATTTTGCTCAAAATGCTTTTCTGGCGGTGCTAACGAACTCAGATAACGCTATTTCACATAATTTGCAGCCAAATAGCGTGAAAACGGTCAAATAGCGTGTCTCAGGTTCGTTAGATTTTCAAAACCCCGTTTTTCCTCCAAATAGCGCTTATTGGATTCGTTAGAGCAAACGCCGTAACCTTACTCCAATATCGCCCTAGCTTGCTGCATTACTTCCATGATAATATCCTCAGCCTTCTGATTCGCTGTTAGCATTCTAGTGCCTTGTCCCGCCCATAGCGACATGTACTCCGGATTATTCAGCTTAGAAGCAGTATCCCGGATTCAGGCGTCATATAAGCAACTCCTAGGGTTCCAAAGCCGCCAGCATTGGACACCGCTGCTACGAGGGAGGGCATATTCGGTATGCCGGCCATACCTGCTAAAAAGATAGGGTACCGAATATTAAAATTTCGACATACCTCAGTGCTTAGATGAATCGCCATAACTTCATTTCCCCCAAGAAAAAGAATCGTTGATACCAGCGTTATGGAATATATAGTAAATTGAGTTATGTATTTCATTATATCATGCGCCTTGATAAAAATGTTAAGGAGCCGTGTTTGAACACGACTCCCATGTACATTTTGCCGCCTTATTGAGCGGTCTGGATCCCGACTATTATTTACTTAAATGATAAGGCACTGTTGCCACAATAACGTTTTTGCGGTAGAGCAAGTGAGCCCGGATCAAGAGGCTGGACTGGTTATGCAGGATATTGTGCCAGCCTTTTTTCGGTATAAACTGAGGAATAATGACCGTAACCTGGTAGTTGGATTCATTCGCCTTGTTCTGCACAATATCAACGAATTTAAGCAGTGGCTGTACGATGCTCCGATATGGAGAATACAGCGTCACCAATCTAATACCCGGCTGCCAATTCCCCCACTTTTGTTCAAAAATCGCTTCGTCTTCTCTTTCAAAAGGAATATGCACAGCAATAATCTGATGAGGCGACAATGACTTCGCATAATTGAGCGAATTTTCCACCACATGCGTAATACCCGCAACAGGAACGATAATGACATTCCCCTCAATCGGTATAGCTGGTACAGAATTCGATACTCTCAGCTGTTCGGCAATCGCCTCGTAATGCTTATGAATTCGGTGGAAAAAGTAAATAATGATGGGTAAGAACACGAGAACCGGCCATACGCTGCTAAACTTGGTGATGAAGAACATGACACTGACTAACAAACTGATCAAGGCACCGGTCGTATTGATCAGGAGCTTGTGAACCCAGCCCTCTGGCTTTTCTTTAATCCATTTGACCATCATGCCGGTCTGGGATAACGTAAACGGAATGAACACCCCAATGGCATACAACGGTATCAGCATTTCGGTCTGTCCTTTAAACACAATGATCAATATAATCGAAAAAAGTCCGAGAAAAATGATTCCATTGGAATATCCGAGTCGATCACCACGCACCGTGAACATTCTTGGGACAAACTTATCTTTGGCCAGATTAACCGCGAGCAGCGGGAAAGCAGAATAGCCCGTGTTGGCGGCAAGAATAAGGATCAAGGCTGTCGTTCCCTGAATAAAGAAGTACATGAAGTTTCGTCCGAAAGTTTGCTCGGCAATTTGAGAAAGCACCGTCACTTCTTCACGATGTCCAACTCCGTAGTAATAGGCAAGAATTACTATGCCCGAGAAAAGCAAAGCCAAAATGGTACCCATGGCCATCAGCGTTTTCGCTGCGTTACGAGGAGAAGGCTCTTTAAAATTAGGAATGGCATTCGAAATGGCCTCAACCCCCGTCAAAGCGGTACATCCGGATGCAAAGGCACGCAATAACAAGAACAGACTAATCCCAGCAACCGGGGTGCCGATTGATGTATGAAGGCTTGGCGAGACGTGTCCGGTCAGTATGTTGTAAGCCCCCACACCGATTAGAATAAACAGGGCGAGTATGAACAAATAGACGGGCAAGGCAAAAACCGAAGCCGATTCCGTAACCCCTCGCAAATTGAGCGTGGTGATGAGCACGACAAAAGCTACAGCAATGATGACATTGTAAGGATGTAGACTTGGAAAGGCAGAAGTGATGGCGTCCGTTCCAGCCGATACACTTACAGCTACCGTGAGAATATAGTCCACGAGCAAGGAACCGCCTGCAATTAAACCTGGAAGTACCCCAAGGTTTTCCTTGGATACGACATAAGCTCCCCCGCCATGTGGATAGGCAAAAATGATCTGACGATAAGACAAAATCAGAGCCGCCAACAAAATTAATACTCCGATGGCAATAGGGATTGAGTACCAATAGGCTATTGCGCCAATGGTCATCAGTACCAGCAAAATCTGCTCTGGTCCATATGCTACTGAAGACAGGGCATCCGAAGATAAAATTGCCAATGCTTTAACTTTAGTAAGCTTCTGCTCCCCAAGCTCCGTCGACTTTAAAGGTCGTCCGATAAGAAATCTTTTTATATAGGAAAACACAAATTCCACCGCCAATATCCTTATTTTTAGTTAGTTTCCCCTTTAGCATTTCAAAACATTTTAATGCCTTCAGTCCAAATTTAGGCACAAAAAAACACAGGGTATCCCTGTGCCTAATTTCACAAGTTGTAAACCCACTCCTGACCAACGCTTACGAGGTTAGCTGTCGGATGCGGACGGCAAGAGTCGCCCTACTTGATCACGGTGCCATTTACAGACGCCTTTTCAAGATTAACCCCAAATAAGTCCCAAGCCCAAACCTAGGCCGGTTCCATATACGGTTCCCCCGTTTTCCTTACGGAAATTCAGCGATTATGAATTTTATGAATTTTTTCAAGAAGCAAATAAAATCATACGTTCCAGGTTAAGGTTTGTAAAGGCAATGTAGGTGAGATGGAAGATAAAAATGATTCATTAAGCGCTCATAAACCGTTTACATTTACTTATTGCTCCTTGAATCGAGGTTTCTTGCATGGTTAGTGCTATTTTCTGAAAAAAATAAAATTGGAATGGAGAGGATCTACGGTATAAAATATATGCAAATCACCAAAAAGGGGGATTTTGATATGTGCGGACGCTTTACGATCACGCTGCCGATCAATGAATTAATCCTACGTTACATCATTGAAGATTCAAAAATCATCAACTATAAACCAAGATATAACGTGGCTCCGATGCAGAACGTACTTGCGGTTATATCCGGCAAAATGGGCCAGCGGTTAGGTGAGCTTCGCTGGGGGCTTGTACCAGAGTGGGCCAAGGATCAGAGCATGGGTAGCAAAATGATCAATGCCCGTGCGGAATCGTTGGCGGACAAGCCGTCCTTCCGTCAACTGCTCGCATCGCGCCGCTGCATCATCCCAGCCGATGGTTTTTACGAATGGAAACAGGAAGTAGAGCGTAAGCAGCCCTATCGGATCATGATGCAAGATGGGAGTATTTTTTCCTTTGCCGGACTCTACGACATATGGAGCGACCCGAATGGTAATAAATTAGCCACCTGCACAATCATCACAACCGAACCTAATTCGCTGATGGCAGGTATTCATAACCGGATGCCCGCTATTCTTCGCCCAGATGATGAGGCGATGTGGCTTAATCGAGATAATACCGATGTTCATTTCTTGAAGAGTTTACTTAAACCCTACGATGCTACGAAAATGAGAGCCTACCCCGTATCATCGGCTGTAGGAAATGTAAGAAACGATTCAAGAGAGTTAATAGAGGAAATAAAATAAGCTATCGGATTTCGGCCTTTAACCCAAGACAGCTAGGAATGTCCGGTCGATAGGTCAACCTGGCGATCTCCAGCACTTGTTCCGTCATGTATTTGTCGGAGTATCTATACCCGGTTTGAACCCAATAAGTGATCACTCCCATAAGAGCGAAAACGTTCTGGTTGATTAGAATCTCCCGATTGATATGGGACGGAATTTCCGGAAACAGCAGCTCATAATCATGATGGAAAACTTCCTGCAGGGTTTCCCCCAGTTTCTCCTGAAAACCTAGGGCCTTTTCTTTCAAAAATAAACTGAATGCCGCCGAATGTTCGGAGACATATTGAAAGATTTTTAACGATGAATCGGATAAACGGCGCATATCGTGATGGTCTCTTTTTCCTTCATAAGGCTCCTCGAACGCTTTCTTGAAGCCATCCACCGTTTCCTGAAGTATTTCATCCAGGAGATCCTCTTTGTATTGATAGTGTTTATAAAAAGTTCCCCTCGTATATCCCGCTCTTGTAACGACTTCGGTAATCGTTATTTCCCGCAATGCCTTCTCGTTAAGGATCGCGATCAGGGCTTCTTTCAGCGCTTTTTTCGTTCGAATGACTCCTTGATTGACCTTCTTAGCACCCATGAACATTCCTCTCCCTAATGTATATTGTCACCGCTTTTTTAGACGTTGTACGGGCGTTTCGTTCATTCGTGAACATTGCGCCACGCGATGTAAATTGAAGAATGTGCTTACTACTATATAATATAAAATTGCTTCAAATTCAAATATCTTAGGTTTAATAATAGGGGGTTTTAACTATGAAACTTCAAGGAAAAGTAGCTGTAGTGACAGGAGCAGGGTCCGGCATGGGAAAGGCCATCGCAATTTTATATGCACAGGAAGGCGCAAAAGTCGTAGTAGCCGATATCAATCCATCCGCTGTTAACGACGTTGTAGCAGAAATCAAAAATGCGGGCGGTGAAGGGACCGGTGTCATTGTTAACGTGGCAAAACGGGCTGAGGTCGAGAGTATGATTGAAACCGCTGTCACTTCCTACGGTTCACTTGATATTCTCGTAAACAACGCTGGCATCATGGACAACTTTACACCTGTCGGAGATGTAACGGATGAGCACTGGGATCGACTTCAGGATATTAATCTCAAGGGACCGTTCATGGCATGCCGCGCAGCCATTAACATTATGAAAGACCAGCCTCATGGTGGCGTCATCATTAACAATGCTTCCGTCGGCGGCCTGTTTGGTGCCAGAGGCGGCGCTGCATATGTTGCGGCGAAGCATGGTTTAGTCGGCTTGACGAAAAATATTGCATCCACCTACGGTCGTGAAGGCGGCAATATCCGCTGCAACGCTATTGCACCGGGAGGAGTTAAGACGAATATTCAATCCTCCATCACTGCCCCGCATCCACTCGGTATGGCAGCAATCGGCGATGTAGGCCAAGGGCCATTAGCTGATCCTATGGAGATCGCACGGGTCGCTCTTTTCCTGGGATCGGATGATTCAAGCTTCATCAATGGTGATGTTGTTAAAGCGGACGGCGGTTGGACGGCTCGATAAGGACTTCTGTGCTGTGAAAAAAGGCGAAACGCAAGGTAAATCCCTGTGTTTCGCCCTTTCTATATGGCTCGAAATTGCATCCATTTTTTGCTGAAATACCGATATATAAAAAATACCGCTCGCGCGATCCAGTCTATGAACATGGCTACCCACGTACCAAACACTTCCATATGGAAGTAATCACCTAGCAAATAAGCCATGACGATCCGGCAAACGAACATGGTCGTAATACCGATCACCATGGGATACCGGGCATCGCCGGAAGCCCGGAAAGTGACGGGCAAAGTATAGGCTAGCGGCCAAATAAAGCTGGCACATATCCCGTGCCACAACACGATTTTCGTCGTAAGGGATGCCGTAATTTCAGACAAGCCATATAAATGCAAAATGACCGGAAGCAACGCCAAAACTATCGCGTTCATCACTATCTGCGAGATATATACGATAATCAATATTTTCCTATTATAATATTTTGCCTGTTCGTAATCGCCTGAACCGACGCATCTGGCTATGACCGCAGTAAGTCCAAGGTTAATCGCTATTCCGGGCAGAACTTGGAACAAGACAATTGTGCCGCCTACGGCATTGGCAGCTATAGCCGCCGTCCCAAAAGTGGAGACCAGACTCAGCACAAGAATTCTACCAATTTGGAACAGACTGTTCTCTATTCCGTACGGTACTCCGATATTCAAGATTCTCTTGATCATCGACCACTGAAATTTTATTTTTATACTTTTCTCAATATACAGCGGATGTTTATGGTTCATGGCGAGTAGGATGATTACAACTGCACCAATGATCCGGGAAATCAAGGTCGGTATGGCTACCCCTTCGGTACCGAAGTGAAGCCCGTAAAGTAACAGGGCATTTCCGGCTACATTAATCCCGTTCACATGTAAAGCTACCTTCATGGACACCTTCGAATTTCCCATCGTACGGAAAATAGCTGCTCCGACATTGTAAAGGGCTAAAAACGGTACGGATGCCGTGACAATCATTAAATAGGTATTGGCATGACCTCGTACTTCATCGGAAATTTGCCCAAACAGAGAATACAAAATAAACGGCTTTACTAAATATACGATTATCATAACTACGATGGAGATTGCGCCAACAAACCATACCATCTGATTAGCCGCTTCGCGGGCCTCTTTCATTTGCTTCTTTCCCATATATTGTCCGGCAATGACCGCACCGCCTGTAGCCAGCGCAGCAAATAAATTAATCAGCAGCGCCATGATAAAATCCACGAGGGAAACCCCGGACACCGCAGCCTCCCCAACATATGCCACCATAATGGATGCGGCCAGTCCGACCAAAAATTCCAGCAGTTGCTCAACCATCAACGGAAGAAACAGCTTGAACAAATCCCGGTTTGAAAATAAATAGCTGCTTTTCCCTGCTCTCCCTATACCTATCTCTCTAACTTCTATCTGCTCCATATAACCACATTCCTTAAGGTGCTATTTCGTGTCATTAACCTTATTCAGGTTTGTTTACTCCTAAACTGCGGCAACCTCCATTTCCGGCAATTCAGCTAACTTTACAACCAAATCTTCCTGTGACCAAGCTTTACATATTCCATTGGATCATCCTAGCTTTCAGACTAAATTACGAAGCTTGTTTTGCTTCATCAAAGCTGTCGTTATTGCCTAAGAACATAAGATCATTATGAGACAAACCATAAAAAAACCGTTATCCCGATTGTCTTAAATCATTGCCTAATCCTCTTACTACCACTAACATCTTGAACGCAGAAGCCCTATAATTGAACAAAGATTATCGTAATAAGGAGGAGCCTATGGCTGAACTAAGTAGCCGGCAGAGTGATTTGGCTGACGTGATCAAGCGTCATACGACCGCAGATGGAGTATGGGAGACCGCCATACCTTCTTTATTTTTTATTCGAAGCTTTCACATAACCGAACCCGTATACAGAGTGTACAAGCCTTCTTTATGTATCATAGCCCAAGGTTTGAAAGAGGTTCTGCTGGCACAGGAACGCTATCAGTACGGTCCCGATGACTACCTTCTAGCATCTATGGACTTGCCAGTGATGGGCCAAGTGATTAAAGCATCTTCCGATGTGCCGTACTTAAGCATCAAGCTTGAATTCTCTCAAAGCGAAATATTAGAGGTTATCAACGACTCGGAAATTCAAATTCCACCGAAGGAAAATGCGAAACGGGCGCTATTTGTCGGTCAAATCGAGTCATCCATCTTGGATGCGGTCCACAGATTAACCCGATTGTTGGATCATCCCAAAGATATCCCGTACCTGGCCCCCATCTACAAAAAAGAAATTTTGTACAGGCTTATGCAAGGGCAATATGGGGCTGCGCTAGCGCAAATCGCTATGGAAGGGAGCAGCACCTACCGAATCAGAGAAGGAATCGAACAAATCATCAAACATTGGGATAAGCCCTTGCGCATTGGGGAGCTTGCAGAAATCGCGAATATGAGTGTCTCCTCGTTCCACAGACACTTTAAAGAAGTCACCGCGATGAGCCCAATTCAATTTCAAAAACAGCTTAGACTGCAGGGAGCCAGACGTATCTTGCTATCCGAATTAACGGATGCTGCTGATGTCGCTTACCGGGTAGGCTACGAAAGTGCGTCCCAATTCAGCCGTGAATATGCCCGTATGTTCGGTTATCCGCCAAGAACAGACATTAAGCGGTTGACGGAAAAATACGACCAAAGAATTAACGTATAAGGCTCACCATAACGAAAACAGCTTTAACGCAAATACAAAAGCGGCAACCTGGACTTAAGTAAAGCCTCAGGTTGCCGCTTCTTAATGAGGATTAACTCTCAAATTTTGCATTGCCCAGCCATTTCACCATTTCAGGATCGTTGTGGGAGAAGAACAAGCTCTTGTTCGTATCCAATGCAGCAATACACTCCATATCCTCTCCGCTTAAGGTAAAATCAAAAATATTAAAGTTCTCGATGATTCTTTCTTTATGAACCGATTTTGGAATTACAACGACGTCTCTTTGGGTCAACCAGCGTAAAATCACCTGGGCAACGGATTTATTGTATTTCTCGGCGATGGACACTAAAACTTCATTCTGGAAGATGTTATTTCTTCCTTCAGCAAAAGGTCCCCACGATTCGATCTGCACACTGTTTTCTTTCATATACTTGGCGCTTTCGATTTGCTGGTTGAAAGGATGCGTCTCAATCTGGTTGACGGCTGGAGTTACTTTATTGTGAATCATCAAATCCACCAGGCGATCCATTTGGAAGTTGCTAACTCCGATCGCTCTGATTTTCCCCTCATGATACAACTCCTCCATCGCTCGCCAAGAACCGTATACATCCCCAAAAGGCTGATGAATAAGGTACAAATCCAAATAATCCAGTTGCAATTTTTGCAGTGATTTAGCAAAAGCTTGCTTTGCGCTCTCATAGCCGGCGTCTTGAATCCAGAGTTTGGTAGTCACAAATATTTCTTCCCGTGGCACGCCGCTCCGTTTGATCGCTCTACCGACCGCTTCCTCATTTTGATAAGCTGCAGCGGTATCAATCAGACGATAGCCGGCCATCAGGGCATCGTAAACGCTTTGTTCACATTCCATCGCATCGGGAATTTGATACACACCAAAGCCGAGGATCGGCATCTCAACACCATTGTTCAAGATTACTTTTTGCATATGGAGTCCTCCTATTTTTTCATTTACAATTTCAGCTCACTTGGGCTATAGTATGAGTCTATTCCCTTCGAGTTACTCGAAGTCAAGAGATTCGGAGAATTCATTCGAGGAGGGCTCCCATGTATACTGTGAAAGACGTATCAAAACTGCTGGATCTCACCGAGCATACCGTTCGCTACTATACGGATCAGGGACTCGTACCCAGCATACAGCGAGACCAAAACAATAATCGTCTGTTCGACGATGAATCTATTAATTGGCTCACAGGCGTAAAATATCTGAAACAATGCGGCATGTCGGTGAAAGACATCAAAACCTATGTAAATTTATGCTTGAAAGGCGATTCGACCATTCAGAAACGGTATGAAATGATATTGGAGCAAAAAGCCGCTGCTCTGGCGCAGTTGGAGGAAGCGAAGCAGAGAGTAAAATATATGGAAGATAAGGCCAATCACTATCTAGACATTATCCAGCAAGCACTCCCGGACGATACGAATCCCGGTAAATGGTGAGATTAACTCAACTGTAATGTTGTAATGCACGTTTTATCATTTTCGAACGTGGAAATTTCCGATTCGGCCGTTTTTCCGTCATGGCCCACGGTGATGCGATAGGTTTGATCCCGCGGCAGCCACAGGTCGATAAACCCGTTGGATTGGGACGTCATTGTTTGGTCCAGTACGGTTTTGCCTTTCGCATCGGTGATGTTCACCTGGAATTTCTGTTCCGTCATCTCGCCTTGGCAGCCGGTTAAACTATGGATTTCGCAAGGATGCGTCTGTTTGACGTACGGTGCGATAGATACGAAAAATTCGTCCTTGGGCAGAGCATAGCTCTTCGAATCTGCCGTTTCGCCGTCTACGATCAGTTGATGTGACGTGATGGAGGCGGACTTGCCGCTCAGATTGCCTACGCTATAATCGTAGACCATCTGTTTGATGCTCTGCGGAGCTAGCGCATTCGACTCTGTTTTTTTATCGGCGTTTCCCGTTAATAGAAAAAAGCTTCCTAACGCGACAATCGCAATGCCGCCGACTACCGCCAAAATCGTGGTTCGTTTCATGCCTGGCCCCTTTCGTACAGTTTAATTTATTTGAATGGATCGAATAAACAAGATTATAGCATAGATGATATTGCGATAAAAAACGAACTCGTGACTTCGAAAAGTCGGCAAGTCAGGCGCCATAGAAACTTCGCTGCTTATCACCGTCATGACCGAACTTATGAATGAAATTTGTAAATCTAAGTTAATAGAAAGGACTACTCTTCTTTGGGAGTAGCCCTTTTCCAACCTAGAATGTTTCTAGAGATACTAACATCACCGATTTCTACGTCACTGTCTTCTTTCCTTACACAAATATACCCAATTTTCGGAAAACGATTCTGAAGAAAATAGCTCCTTGTCCCGAAAGCAACAGCCATGCCAGCCCAAAAATCCACATGACTCGATAGGAAGAGCCGGCAGGTGCAAACCCACTGAAGGCAAAGCTAATCCCAAATCTGATCACAACTAACCCAATCCAAGCAATAAGAGTTATTATAAATCCCAGCCTGAGTAAAGAACTGTTCGGAAGCATCCTGTTAAACTGTTGATACTATGATCAACAATCCACAAGAAAGGCTCCTAATACAGCACAAAGGAACAATACGACCAGATCAAATTCCATCTATAGACACAGATTTCAAGTACTTATAACCTAGATATACCGTTATTGCAGTCGGTAAGATGAGTCGACGAAAATTAATTTCTTTACTCCTAATTGAGTGTATAGCAATACGCGAAAATGATTGCTATCTGAATCCATAATTGTGTGGTCATATTTTTGCTTCCTCCTTGATTCTTTAATTTACAACCTAATAATAAAGAATCACGAAGGACCCCACATCTACTTGGGGATTGATTTTTAATAGTAATTCTTAGCCTTTATAATAATATACTTATGACCACCTGAAGCTTGATTCTATCAGATGGTCACTTTTGGAAACACTCAAAAGAACCTCTTCTTATTCCTATATTTTAATTTCCTAAAAAACCTATCGATAGTTGCTCTATCCGGGAGTGCCGGAATCCCGCCTTTTTTCGCCGTAGCCAAAGCTCCCGCGGCATTGGCAAACCGGGCGCACTCAGCAACATCATCTACAGTCATTCGGTGGAACCCACCTGGAATCTCCAGAATTTTGCAGATTGCCGTTCGGTTATCCCTCTCTTTTATCTGTTTAACAATACAGGAGTCAAGAGGAGCGTTTTGTAGGTTAAAACTCATCAGACTTGCTCAGGAATAATATATTTCTCTATTTAGATTAACAATTTCTTTATGTGAATATCCGCCTTTAGCCGTCGATAGCTTCTCTATCGCCTTATCCCGTAGGAATGGGGCTTTTTCTTTATTTGCTTTTTTTAATGCTATAATTAGTTCCTCTTTTGTTAGTTCTGTGCAGTATGCAGGAGTTCCTGGCTGCTGTCTCCAAGAGTCGCTTAAAGAACCATTATCTACTGTGTCGAAGCCCAGCTCGTTGGCTATTCCCATGACTTTTTGTTTATGCGATAGGTCATCACCGGCAATCGCTATGGCAATGCGTCCGCTAGTACCTTCGGGACTTCCTTCATGTTCTAAAGTATAGGCTAATAAATTGTTGAAAGCTTTAATAATTGGTCTGCCTAATTGATTTGAAACCCAAACACTTTCAACCATCCCGTTCTCGATTTCTTCAATTTTATTGTCTCTTTGAGGATAATAATTTGAAGTGTCTACAACGACTACTTCCTCCCCAACTTGATCTATAACGTTTCGAATGCTTGGCAGTGCGTGGAAAGGGATAGATATGATAAGAACATCAATATTTGTAATTACATCTTCTACACTCACGGGGATTCCTGCAAGTTCTTTTCCTTCTAGCCGTTCAATCCCGCGAGCATCTGCAATTTTGACATCATGTCCATTCTCAACTAATTTTTTTGCAATATTTGACCCGATGGGTCCTGCACCTATAATTCCAAATCTCATTTCTTTCCTCCTAATTATTATCCTATTCGAAGAGTTATTTTGCCTCAGCGATCGTTCTGGTCGGCTGCCTTCATATCTTTAATGAGCTATGATTTAATTGTTTTGAATTGATTCAGCCCGTTCGTTTGAGCTGGCGTCCAAATCATGGCTATACCAACCGTGAGCCCGATATGCAAAGCAATGATAAATGCCACTGAAGAAGTAGGGGATAGGGTTGTAAAGAACCATAACATGACTGTAACGATAACGAGTCCGGGAATAACAAGCCATTAATCAGTTGCTAAAGGTTGATCAATATCTACCGTGTTCACCGATAGTGGCAAACCAACCATGGAACCAAGGTAACTTACCCTACTTGGAATCTCCTCAGGATTAAAACTCATAAGCTATCTTCGCCGTTCCAAAGCTTCTTCTTCCGTTGAGACTAGGGAAAACATAAAACCTGTATACACCTTGATATCATCACCTCCCCCCAATTCCAATCCCTCATTCCCTCCGCCTGCTTGGAATATAACGGGTTGACCTTGCTCGGAGGGTGGGATTGGCAATGGGCCACGAGATGCATAATAATTCCCTTGCAGATTTATAGGCTGGATTTTGTCCATATCGTAAATTTCCCTCCTTCTACATCTAATTTAATTAGCCTACTAAACAAATAATCAAATTTTTAATATCTATTTTGTTAGTATACTATTTTTTATTTAGCTTGCTAAATAAAATCTAAAAAGGAGAACGGCTTAAAACATATTACTCTCCATTTGCTTCATAAGCCGTCTTAAAAGTAGCCGTTCTTCCGATGAAATCGATTTTAGCAGCTTTTCTTGATGCTGTTGCCATATGATACGAACTGGCTCTTCAAGCTCTTTACCCTTTTCGGTTAGAAAAATACGCATAACACGTGCATCTTTCTCATCACGCTTACGATAAATGAATCCGTTTTGTTCAAGTGATTTAACCATATTGGTTATGGTGGGAGGCTCACAATTCAAATATTCGCTTAGCTGCATTTGTGTTACTCCGTCACCTGACCATAAGCGGTAGAGTAAATTATCTTGTCCGACATATAAGTTCAGTTCTCTGAGACTTTCGCTGTAATCTCGTCTCATTCTAGCCGAAAGTTTATCGAACAACTCACGTATCTCACAGTCAACCTTTGTCTCCATTTTGCTTCTCAGCCTTTACCCTTTGAAATATCTGTTTAGCAAGCTAAATATATCACTGTTGTAAATAGCAGTCAACTTTCGATAATTCATTTTCCAATTACTGCCCATCACTTTAACGGAAAACGGCAACGATCATCTGCCGATTGCCGTTGTATATTTTGAGCTATCGTTCTCATTAGCTTAATCATCAGCCTGAAAATTGCATCGGAGGGACAAAACGAACTCGAAACTATTCCTTAACTTACTAAGATGATATCTGCCATTAATTCATTTACGATTTCTTCGCATGTTTTAATCTCTTTAATAAACTGGATACGTGTTGATTCCTTCTTCAAGCTGCCCATCTAACATGGCCGTCTTTAAATTCCCTATTTTTGCAAAATTGCTATGCACTTGGTTATCGTTTAATCCTTGAGCCTCTAAAGCAACCGAATGTGGAGTTGCACGCCAGTAACCACCATGACCGGTACGAAGAAGGACTAAATCTTCAGTACCGTGTTTAATAATATCCTGTTTCGCATTGTCGTGCGCAGGCGATTCAACAGATGCAATAAATCTTGTACCCAAGTAAACGCCTTCGGCGCCTAATGCAAAAGCGGCGTTTACCCCTCGCTTATCTGAAATGCCTCCAGTTGCCATAACTGGGATATTAACTGCATCAACAATCATGGGAACGACTGTCATCGTTCCAACTGGGATGTTTGGCGTTGAACCTCCTTCATCAAAACCAGTCGCAACAATGATGTCAGCGCCCGCTCTTTCTGCCGCCTTGGCTCCTGAAACTGTTGGATGCAGTTCCCTGAAAACAATTGTAAAACCTAATTCCTTTAATCTTTTAATATCTTTTTCATTTGCCACGCCAACTACAACAAGAGTTCTTGCTTTTTCCTCAATAAGAACCTTTAATTGTGCTTCTCCATAAGGGTTTTCTCCCGAACCAATACCAGGTGGGAAATAATTCACCCCAAAGGGCTTATCCGTAAGCTCTCTCGTTTTTTTAATCTCAGTTCTTAAACGCTCTGCACTTTCTTCCGGTCCATTAGCTACCGTATTTTGCCCTGCATTTGGACCTAGAGTCCCCATGCCACCAGCATTCGATACAGCCGCGACCAATTCGGCTGATGTCACCCAAGACATAGGTGCTTGAATGATCGGATATTTGATCCCTAGAATATCTGTTACTCTGTTCATTATAGTTAACACCTCCATTTTTGTTTTTTTTGTTAATTTTTTTGAAAGCTAAGCAAGATAGAAACTACTTCATGAATCTTCCCCCTCAACTAACGATTCGACAATTTTTTAATATATGCAACATAAGTTGTATAGTTGATTTTGCATGAAGTTCGATTATTATTCAATCATCAATGATGCCCCATTATGGCTTAAGCAACACATTAATAAATTTGTTGCTTATGTAAGGAGAGGAGAAATGATTATGTTCGATAAAAAAGTTGACCCTCGTATAATCCGAACAAGAAAACTCTTAGTCGACGCGTTTGCAAATCTAGCTAATAACAAGGATTTCAAGGATATAACAATTAAGGATATAACTGACGGAGCTACTGTGAATCGTGCCACTTTTTATGCTCATTTCGAGAATAAATATGAATTGATGGAATATGCCATTTCTGAGGTAATTACTGAAAGAATCTGTGGTTGCTTAAAGAATTTTGACGCTTTAAATAAAGAGACAATGGTCAACATTTTCATGTTATTGATAAAGTTTCAGACAGATTTCGGAAAAGAATTAACTTCCCAGTGCAAGAGAAGTATTCAATCATTTAGTAACGTTTTCGAATCTAAAATAAATAATGAATTAGAAAAATTATTTCAGGCTCTTTTGCAAAACCAAAGTAAAAATTCGGATCCGGAATCCATTAAAGTTGGTGCGGCTGTGTTAAGCACAAGCATCTTTGGAGCAACAATGGATTTGATGCAAAATAGTACGTTGTCTGCTGAACAAAATATTCGGTATGCTATTCCATATATTTCGGGGGAGTATCATTGAACCATCCTGCCCGTCCCTCAGTTGAACAATAGTGCCGACTTCGGCAATCAATGAAAGTTCTTGTCCTACATCGGGAAACAAAATCACCCGTTTGACAGGTGGTTTGCTCTAAGGCTATAAGCCAGAGGATAGTTTTCTGTTTCGCACGCTGTGCGAGCTCAACTGGCTAAAGCCAGTAATAAATAAAGAGAGGCCGCAGCCCCTCTTTATTCAAGAGATCGTCCGTTGTCACGCCTTATTCCCAGTTATGGATTCCCGTTCAACTGAGCCAGTATCTAATCAAGATGCTCCTCGGTTTTGCGCCACCTAAGGAAAACATTTAAAACTTCACACTTGTGGAGTGTCGAAGGTTACGTTCCATTATAGATTAAGGGGAATAAGGCTGAAATCAAGTTACCGTTCACCACATTCTATTTCGGTTCTACGGCGGTGATTCCCAGCGCCAGCGCCCCGCACAAACCGGCGTTGTCCCCCAGAACCGGAGGAACGATATAATTGTCCATATCATCAAGAATCGCCGGGGAGGCGACGTATCCGTTTAAGTTTTGGGCAACTTGCTTGCGGACCAGCGGGAACAACTGCTTCTGGTGCATGACACCGCCGCCGAGAATCACTTTTTTCGGCGATAGCAACAGAATCACTCCCGTAAGGGCCTGGGCCAGATAGTAAGCTTCCATCTCCCATGCTTTATGGTCGTCCGGCAATTCGTTTCCTTTCACTCCCCAGCGTTTTTCGATCGCAGGTCCGCTGGCCATCCCCTCCAGGCAGTCGCCATGAAAAGGACATGCCCCTTTGAAATTGTCCTCCGGATGCCGCCGAGTTAAGACATGCCCCCCTTCCGGATGGACCAGGCCATGCACCAGTTTGCCTTCCGCGTACACCCCCACGCCGACGCCCGTCCCGATCGTATAGTAAACGCAGCTATCCAGTCCCTTGGCCGCGCCCCACTTCGCCTCGCCGAAGACCGCTGCGTTCACATCGGTGTCGAAACCGACCGGCACCGGGAAAAAGCGCTTCATATACCCAACGAAGTCAAACCCTGCCCATCCCGATTTCGGCGTCGTGGTCACCCGCCCGTATGCAGGGCTGGAACGATCCAGGTCGATCGGTCCAAAGGACCCGATTCCGATTGCTTCAACGCCCTTGTCCCGAAAAAATGCAACCGCTTGCTCTAGCGTTTTTTCCGGCGCCTCCGTCGGAAAGTTGATCCGTTTGAGAATTTCTCCCTTTTCATTCCCGACCCCGCATATGAATTTCGTGCCTCCCGCTTCAATCGCGCCAATTCGCATAGTTAACTCCTCCTCTTCAACTGTAAGTGCTTCCATATTTATTTTACTATGTTGGAAAACGTTTTACTATAATAACTTTTTTGACTGCAAAATATTTAACCATATACTTGTTATAATCAATAATGTAAACGTTGACAAGATAATAAATTATGTTATTATGTTTTTGTAAAACGTTTTACTAAATGGAGATGACAAGATGAAAAAAGTATTTTACAAACCGAAAGACGGATGGGTTGGAGACGTAATCCCGTTCTATGACAATGGAGAGTACAAGCTATACTATCTCCATGATCAAAGAGTCGGCGGCGATTACGGGAATCATACGACGTGGAACCTAATCACCACCAAAAACGGCTTGGATTTTGAAGATTACGGAACAGTTCTGCCAAACGGCAGTGAAACCGATCCGGACCGAAACGCTTATACCGGTTCAGTGATTAAGGACCAAAACGGCATTTATCACCTGTTCTACACCGGACATAATCCTAACCCCGAGTTTTGCGTAAATGGAAAGCCCTTACAAGTTATATTAAAGGCCACTGGTACCGACGGTATCAACTGGATGAAGGATGTAAATTTCAAGCTTTATGGAGATGGGGTCATTTATGAGAAGTTCGATTGGCGAGATCCGTTCGTGTTTTTCAACGAAGAACGGCAAGAGTACTGGATGCTCGTCACCTCAAGGTTAATGAACTCCTCCGAGAAGAAAGGAGGGTGCATTGCCCTCCTCACTTCCGAGGATCTCGTACATTGGCGTTATCAGGAGCCGTTTTACAGCCCGGACAAGTACATCACGATGGAATGTCCGGACTATTTTCAAATGGGAGACTGGCACTACCTGGTCTACTCGACGTTCAGCGAGAAGTTCGTGACGCATTACAAAAAGAGCAAAAGCATCGGGGGCGTATACACTTCCCCGGTCCCGGACACCTTTGACGGCAGAGGATTTTACGCGGCGAAAACGGCCTCGGACGGACGGCAGAGATACGCTTTCGGCTGGGTGCCTTCCAAGAAAGATGCGAGCGATTACGGCGACTGGGAATGGGCCGGAACCTTGGTCGTGCATGAGGTTTATCAAAACGATGGTGGCGATCTCCTAGTCAGGATGCCTCAAGCGATCTATGAGCATTTTAATACCGAGATAGACCTCATTCCCGAAGCGGAGAACAACTGCCGCCATGACGGCAGTCGCTTCGAATTGGCATCTCCCGATGGACTGGCATACCGGGTCTTGAATGAACTGCCTTCCCAAGTCCTGATCGAAGCCTCGTTTACGGTCTGGAATGAGGCGAAAGATTTCGGCATCGCGCTGCGCACCGACAAAGTGCTCGATACGGGTTATTTCATTAAATTCGATCCGTTCCACAACCGCATCGCGTTCGATATGTGGCCAAGAACCGAGCCCGGTTTCTTTCAATGGCAAATTGCTGGCGATAAACCGCAAATGATCGAGCTGGAGCGTCCATTCCGCTTCGCGGAGCACGATCGGATCAACGTGAAGCTGATTTTGGAAGACGATATCTTGTGCCTTTACGTCAATGACATGGTCGCGATGACCACGCGGATCTACAACTTCAAAACCGGCCATCTCGGTTTTTATGCCAATGAAGGTTCCGTTACGATCGACGAGGTCAAGCTGAAAATCACGGCCATGGGTTGATCCGTTTCTGGATTAAAAATCTGCAAGCAGATTTTTAATTATATAAGACAAAATGGAGGGGTTTAGAAATGGCTAGAAGCAGAAAAATGTCAAAGGTCTTCTCTCTTATCGTCATCTCCGCCTTACTTGCAACCGCTCTCGCGGGCTGCGGCGGCTCGGCGAACAAAAACGCCGAGAGCGACGCGCAAAAACAGGGGAATTCGTCCGAGGGGAACACAAGCCAAACGATCACCTGGTTGACGGCCCGACCGGAGAACGGTGCGATCATTCAAACCGTTCGGGAACTGGCGGACCGCTATGCTCAAGATCATCCCGGCTTCAAGTTGGATATTCAAGTAACGGCGGACAGACCTTCGTACTTGACCAAGCTGAGAACGCTCGTCGCTTCCGGCGAGGTTCCGGAATTTATCGATACGGATGCCGATCCGTACGCGCAGGAACTGGCGGATGCCGGCAAGCTCGTCGACATGAAGCAGTTCCTGGACGAGCAAGGTTTGTACGATAAGTTCTATGAACCGGCGTTGAAATACCAGGAGCTGCCCGACGGACGCCTGTACCTCCTCCCTTTGGAATACCATCTGGAGATGACTTGGTACAACAAGAAAATTTTTGCGGAAAATAACCTTGACGTACCCAAAACGATTGACGATATGCTTGCCGTCAGCAAGGTGCTTAAAAACAAAGGCATCACCCCGATCGCCGTAGACGGCGTGGATGTCTGGCCCGTGCTGCGCTATGCGGCGATGATTCCGTTCCGCGCGACGGGAAACGAATTTGCCCGTAATTTGAGCCAGGGCAAAGCCAAAATGACCGACAAAGTCGGTATGCAAGCGGCGAATTTCGTCTCCGACATCGGTCAATACTTCCAGCAAGGTTTCGCCACAACGGATTACACGACCGCCAAAAACATGTTCCTTAACGGCGAAGCCGCCATGTACCAGATGGGGACCTGGGAAATTCCGTCCTTCGTGGACGAAAATCTGCCGGATAAAATGAAGGGGAACGTCGACTATTTCTACCTGCCGACCATGACAGGCGCCAAAACGCCAGAGAACGAGTTTTTTGGAAACAGCGGGATCGGCCTGGCCGCCACCGCTAGCAAATTCGAAGGAACGGCTAAGGATTTCCTAAGTTACGTCCTGAAGAACTACAGCGATGTCTACGTGGCTAAACAACAGATGTCCCCGCTGAAATTCACGATTGAAGACGAGTCTAAGTTCTCCAAACTGTTCCTGCGCATCAAAAAGGATATGGATAACTATGGTTCGGAATTTGCCAAGCCTTGGGATACGTTGTTGGACGCCAATACGAACTCCGTCATGAGCGATTTGATCATCAAACTGGCCATGGGAGCCATGACTCCGGAAGAGTTCGCCAAACAAGTCGACGACTCCATCGCCCAAAACGCCAGCAATTAGCCGTAACCTTCAGACAAACTGTCCCCCTGCCCGGCCCTTTAAGGTCCGGGTGGGGACCTTTCATCCTAAGTTTTCAATCTGAATCAATGGAGAGATTCCACATGAATGTACTAAAGGATAAAAAGGCATGGTTGATTTTTATCACTCCCGCCCTGCTCTTTTATTTGGGAACCGTCTTTGTCCCGATCATTCAGTCGCTGAATTATGGTTTTCAAGATTGGAACGGCATCAAGGACGCCAAATATATCGGGCTGGGCAATTATATCAAAATGTTTCATGACCCCTACTTTTGGAACTCCGTGCAAAACAATTTGGTATACGTCGTCATCGTCGTACTGATGCAAGTTTTCATCGGGTTGTTTTTCGCGCTATTGCTCTCGTACGTCAAAAAAGGAGCTGGCATTTTCAGAACGCTATATTACTTGCCGGCTGTCGTGGTCACAGTTGCGATCGCCCAGATGTTTCGGAACTTCTATTCCCTGCAGCCACTCGGTCTCCTCAACATGTTCCTAGGATGGATCGGACTCGGTCATCTGCAAAACGCCTGGTTATCCGACCCGCATACTGCATTGATCGCCGTATCCATTCCCGAAGGTTGGCGCTTTACGGGGATGTACATGGTTATCTTTTACGCGGCGCTGATCGCCATACCAAAAGAAATCGAGGAAGCCGCCACCATCGACGGCGTTAACGGCTGGCAGTTGATCCGTCATATCAAGTTGCCGAGCATCAAGCATGTGCTGAGCCTGGCGCTGATCATGTGCACCACCGGGGCACTGCGCGGCTTCGATATCCCTTATATCATCGGCGTGCCGGGTTCGACCACCGAGCTGGTGACGACCTATATGTACAAAAAAGCGTTCTCCACCATCCAATACGGTTACGGTAGCGCAATCGCCGTCTTTATCGTCATCGAAAGCCTTGTTGCAGTACTTATTATCCGGACCCTTTTCAATTCCAGGAAAGGAGAAGCGTAAGATGCAATCCAAAAAAACAGCTTTGTCCTTCCTGCTCTATTTTATCGTGATCGCGATCCTGATCGTGCAAATCTATCCGGTCGTCTGGCTGATGTTGTCCAGCTTCAAATCGAGCATCGAATTGACGACAAGCCCCTTCTCGCTGCCTGAGGTATGGTCGTTCGACAACTATGCCACCGTGTTCCGGGAAAGCGATCTGCTGCTGTATATCAAAAATACCGCTATCGTGACCTTCAGCTGCTTGGTACTAATCGTCTTCCTCAGCGCAACGGCGGGTTTTGCCCTCGTCAAAATGAAGATCAAATTGAATTCGAAGCTGCTGCTGTTCTTTACGGTCGGCATCATGATCCCGATTCAGGTCACCCTAATTCCGTTGTTTATCATGTACAAAGACTACGGGCTGTTGAACTCCTACTTGGCGTTGATCCTGCCACAAGTCGGGTTTGCCCTGCCGTTGTCGATTTTGATCTTTACCAGCTTTTACAGCTACGTGCCGGGTGAATTGATCGAAGCCGCCGTCATCGACGGATGCAACATTTATCAGGTGTTTTATAAAATCATTTCGCCGCTGACCATCAACACGACGGTCACGGTCGCCTCGATCAACTTCATTTTCATCTGGAATGATTTTATTTTTTCCAACACTTTTACGAACGACAAGCAATACAAAACGATTGCCGTCGGGCTTCAGGAATTTATCGGGGCGTTCGGCGCGACGGATTGGGGCCAGACGTTTGCGGCCATCTGCATCAGTATCATCCCGATCATCGTAACGTACCTATTCCTGAACAAATACGTGATGGCCGGCGTGTCGGACGGTGCGGTAAAAGGATAAGAGACAAGGAGAGATCACCATGCAATCGATGAATCAACTTTTTGGCAGAATGAAAGGAAAAAGCAGAGCGATCACCGCAGAAAATCCGCGCGGCCTGAAGGGCGAAGGCGGGAAAGCCGCCGGTCCCTTGGGCGTCGCCCGGAAAGGCAAAGCCTTCATCTCGTTGGCTGAGGGCGAAACCGCGACGCTCGTCGATATCGAAGGCCCCGGCATCATCCAGCACATCTGGATGACCGTGACCGATCAAACCGAATCCGGCTGGTTCGTATTGCGCGACCTGGTGCTGCGGATGTATTGGGACGGCGAAGAATCCCCGTCGGTGGAAGTTCCATTAGGCGATTTCTTTTGCAACGGCTTCGGTGCCAGAGCGGTCGTCAACTCCATGCCGATTGTGGTCAATCCGGTCGGCGGCATGAACAGTTACTTCGCGATGCCCTTCAGAAAATCCGCCAAAGTAACCATTACGAATGAACACCCTCAGGAGATCGAAGCGTTTTTCTACCAGTTTGACTATATGCTGGTCGATGAACTCGCCGAGGATACGGAATATTTTCACGCCCAATTCCGCCGGGAAAATCCGACCAAGCTCAAGCAGGATTATACAATTATTGATGGAATTAAAGGAAGAGGGAAATATGTCGGCACCTATATGGCCTGGACCTCCCTGTCCCGCTACTGGTACGGCGAAGGAGAAGTGAAATTTTACCTCGACGGCGACCGGGATTGGCCAACGATCTGCGGCACGGGTACGGAGGATTACTTCGGCGGCGCCTGGGGTTTCGTGAAATCCGACAACGGCAACCCGGTGCAGGAACAAACCTATTCCACTCCCTTCATGGGTTTCCCACATTTCCAAGTGAAGGACGACACCAGATCGCATATTTACGATGGAGCGGCTTGTCCGATGCGCGGCTTCTATCGTTGGCATATACTTGATCCCATTTTGTTCGAAGAGGATTTACGCATCACCGTTCAACAGATCGGACATGACGGCAAGGCGTTGTTCGAAAGAAGCGACGACGTGAGTTCCGTATGCTACTGGTATCAGACCGAACCGCATCAAGCGTTTCCCGAACTCCCCGGCGTGCTGGAAAGACGTCCGCGTTAATCAAGAGGAACAGAAACGTCGCAATTCATAAAGAAACAGAGGTTTGAATATGACGAATAAAAGGGTTACCTTAGTTCAAGTCGCCAAAGACGCGGGCGTATCGCCCGCGACGGTCTCCCATTTCCTGAACGGCAACTTTCAAAAAATGGGCGTGGAGACGAAAGAAAAAATCAGTCTCTCGATCGAGAAATTAGGCTACCAAGTGAACCCAGTCGCCAAAAGCCTTATTACCGGCAGAATGCATACGATTGGGCTTGTTTTATCCGATAGCGTCTATGACGGAGACGGTTACTTTGAGGACTTATACTTTCTCCATTTTGCCAAAGTCATCAAGCAGCAGTTAAAGGCCTTGGGATACAAAATCATCCTGCTGGACTTTGAAGAAATCTTCATGAACATCCAGATGGTCGACGGGATCATCGTCAAGGCAACAATGGAAACGGAAAAATTCATGCCGAAATTGATGAATCTCAATGTACCGGTCATTACGGTAGGTCGCCACAATTTATCCTACGGAGCGCACGTGCTGCGCGTCAATGACTATCAGAGCGGCCAAACCGGGGTGAACCACTTGTTATCTCGCGGCTATGACAATTTGATCATTTTGACGTATCCGCACGGGCACGTCCCCGGATTTGACGACCGGCTGAACGGAGCCAGCGAAGCCCTACAGCAACATGGCAAGCTGACGACGGTCATGACGGGGGACATGACGGAGAAATTCGGTTACGATACCGTGGTTAACCTAGACCGAAACAACCAACTGCCCCAAGCGTTGTTTTGTTTAAACGACATCTCCGCCATCGGGGCTTTAAAGGCTTGCAAAGATTTGAACTTGGCCGTTCCGGAACAACTCGCCGTTTTGGGCATCGACGATATGCCAACCGTCTCGGAGCTGCTGAGCTTATCGACCATTCGCCACCCTATCAACGAATTGGCCGATGCCGCGTCCAAACTGATGATCGAGTCCATCGAGTCCGACGGGAAGCCGATCGCGCCGGTCGAAGAAGTATTTTCGACGGAATTGATGGTTCGGCGCACCAGTTGATATACGAACGTATTTCGGGCAGACTATACAAAAGATCGAGCAAGGATTCATACATCCCCTGCTCGATCTTTTTGCCTTATCCTCTGGCCTCAATTCGCACATTGCAAAACTCAGCATGGCCTTGACTGACAAACATGCCAAGCTTCCCTCGCGGGATATCATACATTCTGGCGCTCATCGCTATGTTCGCATCCACGTAAATTTCGCAAATTGATCCATCTATAAACACTTTGATTTCGTAAGGACGATCGGGAATCAGCTCAATCGGACGTTCCAGCTCTACCTCATATGGGAACGTCTTCCCGCCCTCTTCCGATTGCATGATCTTCCCGCGGAAAGTAAGTCGATTCCGCTGTGGCTCCAGGGTAACGTAATAGGCCTCATCCAACGTGTCTTCAGTTCGGAGCATCAACCCAACCCCTTGAGTCTGCCCGGAGAAGAAGGAGACGCTGGCTGAAATCTTGCATTGCTCAGGCAGTTCTTCCCGGCTCGTGCAGCCAGCAAAGCCATATGGCGAGGCGCACGAGAGAGAATGATCCGCAATTCTCCACTCTCCCGCAATCCCTTGGTATTGTATGGGTAGCGGCTGCGAAAATGCCGCATCCACCGTATCCGGCACTTTTACACCAAGCGTACCGTCAGGACGCTGAACGATTTCATGGACGATCAGATTCCCGCCCCAATCCCAGGTATGGTAGTCCTGGCCGCAGGATTTCGGCGGGTTCCAACCGAATAAATCGTCGTTTTTCGTAGGATTCCACCCGAACAAATAGCGTTTTTGCCCGTCCGACACGGATTTGGCCGCATAGAAAGCCCGGCCGTCGAAGGTATCCTCCCCGGGAGTCAGCCACGGGCCCTCAAGGGAACGGCTCATCCGGTAGAAGGTCGCAAACCGTCCCGTATAAGACGAATAGATCAAGTACCACCAATCCCCGATCCGGAATAAATCAGGACATTCATGGGCCCCTACGTGCAAATTCGGCGCATATAGAGGCTCGCGGTACTCCCAAGTTTTTAGATCCTTGGATGATAACAGCGCAGTACACCCTTTTCGGTTTGTTGGGCCTTTCGCCATCGCCGCAAGCAGCATCCAGTATTGGCCCTCCTCTTCATTCCAGAACACAAACGGATCGCGCCAATCCGACAGTTCATAGATGCGGTCATCCGCGGCAAATGTATGCTCCGGAATGGGTTCCCAGGTCTTCAAGTCGCTGCTGACCGCATGGCAGACCAGCTGCTTGCCCGGAGGAAATATGCAGTAGAACATATGGTGGATCCCGTCCACTTTCAAAATATGGCCAGTGCCGCCTTCGATTTTACAGGCTCCTTCTGCCCGATAATTCACGAAATCCTTCGTTCCGACCAAATACCAGCCATGGTCCAGCCCCTCCCGGTAGTTCTCCCGCCAACCGTGCAAGTAAAATAACTTGAATTCCCCGTCCTCATAATAGGGTATAACGTCCCCGACCCAAGCGTTCTCCGGCCGATAGAAAAATTCTCTCATCCGATGATTTCCCCCTTAAGATTTAAGTGGCATATACGTTCTCCCAGACCATCTATTTATTAATCTTATCCAATATCTGCGAGATGGTCTGCACACTTTCCGCACGGTTCATTTTTTCATGCGGCATGAATAATTGGTTGCCACGGCCATTGATTAAGCCTAACGCTTGCAAAGAAGAAACTGCTTTTTTGGCCCAACCGCTAATGGTATCCGCATCATTAAAATCAATTATTTCATTTGCTTCAATGCTTTGTCCTGTTTGGTATTGATATACATTGCGAATCATAACCGCCATTTCTTCCCGAGACAAGGTTTCCTCTGGTGCAAAAGTATCCGTGCTTTTTCCGGTAACGACTCCCGCCTCAACTGCAGCCGCAATGGAAGGAGCGTACCACTTCGTGGAATCAATATCCTTGAATGCGGTCTGCTGTGAGGATTGCATGCCGAAGGCCCGTGTAATCATTGCGGTAAATTCGGCACGGGTCACATTTTGCTTCGGTGCGAATGTCATATCGCTTACACCGTTAACCATCTGTTTGGCAGCCATTTTCTTAATCACATCATGCGCCCAATACGATGCTTTAACATCCTCAAACGATTTGTCATAGTTGAGAACAGCGCATTTGCTGAAATGGTTCACTGCTACAGTCAACTTATCACTTGAAAATGCTCCGCCCGCATACTCCAGGCTGACGTCATCGTAGATGAAATAGGCACCTACCAGATCTTGGCTAATACCCTCCCTTGCATTCAGTCTTAAAGTGACCGGATGGGAGAACTTCTTAAGCTGCAGAGTTGTTCCATCGCCCTTCACAATAGACAATTTGAAGTCATAGACCCCGCCTGCAGCCGATATGTCGGCTTTATACTTGCGCTCGACACGTGTAAGGAGTTCTTTGATTTGATCTGAAGTGAACACCCCCATTTCAAAAGAAATCTGCGCCTGTTCAAGTTCATCGCTCGTAACCAGGTCCAGCAACTCCTTCAGTACCTCGGCGGGAACTTCAATCTCTGCGTCCTTGTTATTAATCTTCAAAGCGTTCTTGCCATCGTTTGCCGCCATTTCGGCAGGGAACAGCAATTGCCGTTCCCCTTCAGCCATTTCGAATGACAAGCTGCTCTGAATGTTCTGCTTGCTTGGGGTAACCGAAGTGCTCCTGGGGGTATTGGAAGTGACGGAGTCAGTTGGAACGTTCCCCTTCTTTACCTGTACCGGCACGTTAAAATCATCGACGTTAAGATGTCCGAAACCGCCTGTGGCCTTGTCAACCACCTTAATGAAAAGCTCCTCGCCGATATAATCCGAAGCATCCCAAATTTTCCGCTGATATTCCTCATAATTGGTCGCCGTCTCTTTAAACAATTCTTTGCCGTCCGATGCCCGGACCAAAGCAACATACAAGCGGTCTATATCCCGGCCGCCGCTGATCAGAAAGTCGATCTTGCCGTTCCCCCCGAGGACGAAATTTTGCGACCTCAGCGTTCCCGTTAAGCTGTCGCCCCCGGCTTGCTCGTTAAAGCCCCACAAATGATAACCGCCCGGAATATTTTGCGACGGGTTAAAGTAAATGTTATCCCAGAAGAACTGGGTATCGGTCACATGGACGTCCTGGAAGGCGTCTCCCTCCGTTATCCAGCCCGTTAAGTCGCCTGTAGCAAAATCATGATTAGGCAGATCTGTAATATCGGTATACACTGAGTTATCCCAATTCTCAGGCACATCGACCGGAGCAGCAGGTTCACCCGTTAAAGCATTCATCTCCCATACTTCCATCGATTTGACTGTGATATCCTTGTCGGCCCAAACCTGCAAGCCCAAGGAGTCAAATCTGCCTACGTAAACTCGGGTTGTCAGCTTTTTCTTGTAATTGGCAAAAGCTTCAATGACCGAGCGATCGAGGAAAATATGGAGTTTCAGGTTCTCTCCGTTCAGATCAACGTATCCGCCTTGAATGCCGTCCACGCGCACATCCGGGTCGATACTGCTCTTGGTGCGATCCACATTGAAAGTTCCGTTTGTCTTGTCATAGTAAATCAGCGTTTCTTCCTGGCCATTGTCGGAGCGCCGTACCTTGATTCCAAATTTCTGAGCCTCACGGGGATCTATTTCCATCACAATCTCCAGCATGTCGCCTTTCACATTCTGGATCAATTGATTTGCGTCTTCCATATTTTTCTCCGAAAAATCAACCAATTTATTTCCTCGCAGACTCTGCAATTCTTGAATCGGCTCAATATGCAATCGATCATCCTCATCCAGGCTCAAGGAAACCGGCAATGCCAAATTATGAGCCCATCCGGATTGATATTCTGCTTGCGGTGTTCTTACATTTTGCACCATGGAGAATACGACCGTTCTTCCGTCAGGCGTGACCAGACCGCTCTCTGCGGTTAAGTAACCATCGCCTAGATCCATTTTGGAGGGAGCCTCCTGATCGGGGATAAACTTGAAATTCTCCCGATCCCAGGTCCCAATCCAATAAAAAACCTCAACATCTCTTTGCACATCGTTCGCCGGCGGTACATGCTCCGGTTTTTCATGCGGATTAATCAGGAATATATGTTTTTGTTGGCCCTTACTATCCTTGCCTAACGGCAATAATACCGGCAGTTCCCAGACCGTGCCCAACTCCGGATAGAGTGTTCTGTTACTAACGTATAAAGGCCCCTTATACTCCCAGTTGTACATATCGTCGGATACATACACTAATGCCGTGCCGCTGCTGAAGTCCTTAAGGCCGGAAGTCACTAATTGATACCACTTATCCGTCTCTTCGTCGTACCAAACGAACGGATCGCGAAACTCGTTATGAATACCGATCCCCTTCTGTTCCGTTACCGGTTCGGGGTATTTCACCCATTGCTCCAAATCGGGATCGGACAAATCGGCTGGGGTTGCAATTGATGTTCGTTGGTTCGGCGACTTGGAGTCGTTGCCGGCGGTATAGAACAGTACGGGATTGCCGTTTCGATCATACGCCGCGCTACCTGACCACACGCCGTCCGGGTCAAGAGTGCCCGCTTCGGGCGCAAGGGCCGGCCTTACATTTTCCCAGTGCACCATATCGTCGCTTATCCAATGCCCCCAATGGATTTGATGCCAGTATGGCCCCTGCGGGTTATGCTGATAAAACAAATGGTATTTGCCGTTATAATAAATGGGCGCATGCGCTTCATTCATCCAGTTTTGCGGAGGCATTGCATGATACTGGGGACGGTGCTGATCTCCGTCAAACACGCTTGGGTCCTCATCAATGTCCCCATTCGGAATTTCCGGAACCAAACCGCCATGGAGCGCCTTCACGCTCTCATACTCAGCGAGTACCTCTTCGGTCGTAAGGACTTTGTTGTGCAGTTTCACTTCATCGATAAGACCGCTGAACATATTGTAGGAAAACAGCCCTGCCAATTCGACCGGTTTATTGTTTTTTCCGATGATCAGGCTTTCCGTGGATGGTGTGATTGGGACGTTAACGGGGGTTGCTTGGGAAGCCACTTCCTCTCCGTTTAGATATAACCTGATCATTCCATCTTTTTTGTCGAAAGTAGCGGCAACATAATTCCACTTGTATTTTTCCAATGGGTGGTCCTTTACCCATACCTGAATCCACTGCCCGCCAATCCCGGCCTGCATCGACCATGTACCGTGCCGGTACATTCCAAGAGCAAAACCTTCCGCTTTATCCTGATCGGATTGATTCACAATGGCGGACAGTTTGTTTCCGTCTCCCCATTCATAGCTGCGAGGAGCGACCCAGGCTTCGATGGTTAACGCATCGTTTACAGGCACGGTATCCTTGGCATTGACCTCAATATAGTTCGAATATCCATCGAACAATAAGGCCCCGCCCTTCACCCCGCGGGGAGTCCATCTCGGATCCTTGGAGTCCATATATCTGGCGTTGTTAAATACATAGTTCACATCATGCTCAAGCTTACGTACTCCATCCAACGTTTTCTTTCCTGCGCCTTCATTAAGATCCAAGTAAAATATAGTACCCGTACCACGTACTTGGAAATCGTCAACGGCAATGCCGGCTTGATCAGACCGGTCAACGACCTTTACATAAAGTTCCTTGTTGTAGTACTCCTGCACGTTCCATGTGATTTTCTCATTTGCGCGGACATTCCCCGTTTTCTTAAGCAACGTGTTGCTGACGGCATCATAAAGTTCGACATAGGCGTCCTCCGGTTTTGAAATGTCCAAAATCGTAAAGCTAATGGTTCCGCTTCCCCGGAGCGTGAAAGTATTCGAGGTGATGGAGCCCTGAGCTTCCAGGGCAGATTTTGCATAGAAGTCTCCTTCTTTGCTCGCATGAGCTTCATCGGTCACTTGAAACGCATTTCCCTCAACCGTCCAGCCATCGAAATTTCCCGTTTCAAAACCGGCATTCGTGATTTCAGTCGGGATCATGTTATCCGCCATAACCCCTTCTTCCGGAACGATTTCATGGAAGGTACGGAAGGCATCCGCAAAAATCAGGCCCCAATCCGAGGTTGCATGATCGACGATCTCAAGATACAATTTCTTGCCGATATGCTTGGAAAGATCGGCTTTATACTGGACCATATTGGCGAGTCTCATACCTTGCGCGGGATCCGGGAACCCGGACTCGTTAAATTCGCTGTTGCCGTAACGGGCAATCATCTTTCCCGTATCTGCTTCGATGACGCTCACATAAACTTGATCCTCATGTTTGCCTCCGCCCAGTCTAAAGGTAATCCACCCCGTTCCCCCCAGCTCAAAAGTGCTGGAACGAAGCGTGCCTGTCGCAGATTCGGCATATTTCCACCCATTTAGATGATAAGCGCCTTCCTGGTTATAGGGGATTTCTTCCGCCCACCAGGTTGTTTCGTCCGAGACGCTATCCGGGCCGAACGCTTCGCCTTCGACAATCGTCCATCCCGTCAAATCTCCGGTTTCAAAGCCGGGGTTTACAATTTGATGGCGTTGGAAGTCCGGCTTGATATCTTTAGCAACAATGCCCTCAGTTGGCTCGGATTCATGGTACATAAAGAAGGCGTCCGCAAAAATCAGCCCCCAATCCGCGGTTGCATGATCGACGATTTCCACATACAGCTTCTTGCCCAAATGTTCGGAAAGATCCGCCTTATACTGCTCCATATTGGCAAGCCGCATGCCCTGAGCGGGATTTGGGAAGCCAACGTCTGCGAAAGCACTGTTACCGTATCTGGCAATAACTTGACCCGTATCAGCTTCTACGATATTTACATATACTTTGTCAGGATTTTTTGCTCCGCCAAGCTTGAAGCTGATCCAGCCGCTGCCGCCCAGCTCGAAAGTGCTGGAACGAAGCGTGCCTGTCGCAGATTCAGCATATTTCCACCCATTTAGATGATAAGCGCCTTCCTGGTTATAGGGGATTTCTTCCGCCCACCAGGTTGTTTCGTCCGAGACGCTATCCGAGCCGAACGCTTCGCCTTCGACAATCGTCCATCCCGTCAAATCTCCGGTTTCAAATCCCGAATTCTCGATTTGATATACTGCATCCGTAACCGTTGTCTTCACTTCAGCCAAAGACGCGTGCGTTTCCATCCCATCGGAATCGGCCGCGGCCGGAATCACGGGAGCCATAAGCTGAAGAACCAGAGTCCATATAACCGCCTTGCCAAACGCGTGTCCTCTCATTTTTTCTTTTCTCATTAACAATCCTCCTTCGTGATTTCCCACTTCAGAAAAACACCGCTATCTGACTTCGCAATGCTCCCTCTGTACAAGGATGATAATCATGATGAAAAAAGAAGAAGGATAAAGCGTTTTCACAATGTAAGGTGATAAGGAGCGCCTAAGCGCTCACGTTACCAAATGGCTTGCATCACCCATATATCCAAGGATTTAACCGTTAGTTCCCCGTCACTCCAGACCTCAAGCCCCAAAGCATCCTTTCGGCTCGGGTATACCCGGGTTGTCAGGCTTTTCAATCCGTTGGCATAGGCTTCGACCATGGAACGGTCCAAATAAAGGTGCAGCTTCAGATTCTCATCTGGCAGCTCCAGTTTACCGCCCTGAATCCCTCCGCATCGTTCTCCCGGATGCAGCGTCGTTTTCGTCCGGTCGACCAAGAGCATCGATTGCTTCGCATCATAATATAGCAGCGTTTCTTCTTCCCCGTCCGGGGTGCACCGAACTTTAATTCCGAATTGCCGGGCGCTGCCCGGCTCGATTTCCAATTGAATCTCAAGCATGTCGCCTTGAACCTCCCGGAGCCGTACATTTGCCTCGGCGAGTGTCTCGTTCCGAAGCGATAGCCGTTTCTCCCCGCGCAGCGATTGCAATTCCTCAATAGGCTCGATTCCCAGCCGTCCGTCATCCCGCAAATATACGCTAAGCGGCAAGCCTCCATTATGGGCCCAACCCGATTGATATTCCAGCTCGGGCGTCCGGTCGCCTTGGGCGATCGTAAAGATGATCTTTCGCCCGGTTTTAGGATCCACCATTCCGCTCGGACCGGTAAAATGAAAATCACCGACGTCAATCAATTGCGGCTCCTCTCGATCGGGAACGAAGGTAAGATTTTCCTTGTCAAGCTGCCCGATCCAATAAAACACCTCGACATCCGCCCCCTTTCCCACCGGGCTAACCAGCAGAAGATGTTTGTTCACCCCTTGCTTGTCGGTGCCAAGGGGAAGAAAGACAGGAAGCTCCCATATTGGGCCTAGATAAGGAAACTTCTGGATATCCGCTTTAAAAAACGGGCCTTTGTACGTCCAATTCAGCATATCCTTTGACGCAAATGCCAGGGCGGCCCCGCCTTCACCTTCGATTCCGGATCCGACCAGGACATACCAGCCGTCATCGTCCTTCCACACAAATGGATCGCGAAAATCGCCGAACGCGCCTATTCCCTTCTTCTGCACAATAAGCGGCTCCGGGTGTTTGACCCAGCGAACCAGATCCGAGTCGCCATCTAGGGTGTAGGTGCTTCGGGCCAACGCCACGCTTTGGTTTGGCGAAGCGCTGTCATTTCCCGCCGTAAAGAACAGGACCGGCAGGCCGTCCGCATCATATGTCGCGCTTCCCGACCAGATTCCGTCCGGCGCAAGCTGATCCTTTTCCGGCGCGAGCGCCACGGGAAGGTCGCGCCAATGCACCAGATCTTCGCTTACCCAATGGCCCCAATGGATATGATGAAAGAAAGGCCCCAGCGGGTTATGCTGATAGAATAAATGATATTTCCCCTCAAAATAGATGGGCGCATGAGGCTCATTCATCCAATGGGCCGGCGGGCTGACATGGTATTGCGGTCGGTGCCGGTCTGACCGCAGGGACGTTCGGTCCAACTTAATCTCATCGTATTTTAAGGACGGATGGACGCCTCCGTGGGTCGAATCCAACACTTCCCGATAAGCGGCGGCTACTTCCTCCGCGCTTAGGGCCCGATGATAGATCTTAAGCTCATCGATGATTCCGCTAAACATATGCAGGCTGAAGGCTCTCGCCAACCAACTGCTGTGATTGTTTTTGCCGATGAGCAGCTCCGTGCCCGGCGCCTCGGCCAGACGGGAACCTTGCGGCAAGGAAGCCGAAGCGATTTCGTTACCGTTCAAATACAGCTTCATTTCGCCTTGGTTCCCATTGAACACCGCACTTACGTAGGACCATTCATTTTTGGGCAGTTCATAGCCGTCAGAGGACCAAAGTTCTTTCCATTCGCCGCCTTCCAGCCCGAGTTGAAAGGACCAAGAACCGTGACGGAACATGCCAAGCAGATATCCCTGCTTGCTCTCCCTGTTGTAGCGGTTTACGATCGCGGCCAGCTTGCCTCCTTCCCCCCATTCATACGAACGGGGTGCTACCCATACTTCGATGCTCAGCTCCGACACATTTCCCGTTGTCTCTCCCTTTTCGAACGAATGGGTAACATATGTCGAGTAACCGTCGAACAGGAGTCCGCTGCCTAACACGCCCTGTCTCCATTGCGGATCGCGCGGCTCGGCAAACTCCGCTTGCTTCAATACGTATTGAATATCATCCCGAGATTGGGACAGGCTCTCCAGAGCGCTGTCCCCTCCTCCTTCGTCGAAAGCCCAATACATCACCGGCCCCCGATTATGGGTTATTTGGCTCACGCATCATTCCCCCTTGAAGGCTGCTCGACGGCAATATTGGGAAAAGGAACGGAAGTAAGCGAATGAACACGGAATGAGTTCAACACAACCTGCCCCGAATTTGCGCTTACCCAAACACTCTCGATCGGAGCGTCAGGGAAAATTTGATCCGTCAGCACAACGAGCCCTTCATTCGCATATACCTCAACCGAATTGCGATCAATCCAGATATGAAGTTTAATTTTCCCGTTGTCCGGTGCCAATTCGGTGCCATGCTCGCAAGCGAACGACGGGTGGAAATCGGTCAGGCCCGAGTTCGAACGGTCAATGAATAACCACTCGCGCTCAGCATCGTATCCGATCCTCGTTTCGCTTTCCCCGGAGGATTTCAATAGGATATGGACTCCGTTCCCGGACCGGATATCGATGTCCACTTCAATTTCCAGCAAATCGTCGTTTATTTGCAGCGTAAACGGCGCCTCCGGCATCACCGTGACATTCTCCCGGCTCATCGATGCTTTGCGCAGTTGCTCGACTTCCCGTACCGGAATTTGCGTCAGCACCACGCCCTCGTCGCGGCTCGTCAACGACAAGACCCGAGGCAGCGTCATTGAGCCTCTCCAGGCTCCAGTCGGCGTCTCGTTGGCATATTTCCAATTGCTCATCCATCCGATAATCACGCGACGCCCGTCTTGCTCAGGCATATCCGACCAGGTCACCCCCGCGTAGTTGTCTCGTCCATAATCCAGCCACAGGGTCTGATCGGCAGGATTGTCATTAATGAACGTATTTCCGTCGAACTCGCCGATAAAGTACTGTGTGCGCGATCCTTCGGGAACGGATGGGTTATCCCCAATGCTAATGATCAGCACCCATTTGGAGCGCCCGCTGTCACCGACAGGCAATTCAAAGAGATCCGGACATTCCCACACGCCGTCATGCGATCCCTCCCCTTTGCCGAATACGCCGGTCAGCGTCCATTCAATTAAGTTTTTCGATCCATAAAAACGAGCATGGTCTCCCGCCACTAGCACCATCACCCACCGCTCGCTTTGCGGATGCCAGAACACTTTCGGATCTCGAAAGTCGATCAGATCCTCCTCGGCGAGAACCGGGTTCCCCTCATATTTGTGCCAAGTTCGGCCTTTGTCGCTGCTGTAAGCCAAGCTTTGCCGCTGGCGCGGTTGTTTAGTCTTCGGGCAGGTGTCCGCATGGGTAAAGATGGCGACCAATCCATGCGAACCTTCGAACAGTCCGCTGCTGTTATTCCAGTCCACCACGCAACAGCCGGAGAAAATCGCCCCGTACTCATCCGGGAATAAAGCGATCGGCCTATGCTCCCAATGGATTAAATCCGGACTTACCGCATGTCCCCAATGCATCGGCCCCCATTTGTTGCTAAAGGGATGATACTGATAAAACAGGTGATACTCACCTTCGTAATAAACTAAACCGTTCGGATCATTCATCCAATGTGATGGGGGTGAAAAATGAAACCCCGGTTTGAACTTATCCTCATCCCGCTTGTTTGACTCGATCACCTTATGAATTTCATCTGTTGTTGGCATAGACTGAAGAGCTCCCTTCCGTGTCGTAACGATCGAACCACCGGCATTTGCAAATGTCAGCATACCGATGATTTGCTGCTCTTCCAGCAGTTGCAATGGGATTCCGCTTTCCAGAATCTTATATAACAAGCATCCTAAAAAAGCATCGCCGGCTCCCGTCGTATCGATGGATTTCACCCGGAAACCAGATATATATCCGTCAGCATCGGCTAGTCGGTAATAACAGCCTTTTTCCGCCAAAGTAACGACGATTAAGGCAATACCGAATTGTTGCTGCAGCTCTAGCGAACCCTTCTCCACATCGGTTGTACCGGCAATAAAGCTGAGCTCTTCCTCCGATATTTTCAGGATGTCGGCATGTTTTAAGCCCCAAAGAATATGTTGTTTCGCTTCCTCTTTGCTCTCCCATAACGCAAATCGGATGTTCGGATCGAACGACAACAGGACTCCTGCCTCCTCCGCTTTAACAACCGCTTCTCTCGTTGCCGTGCGGGCCGGCTCATGGGTCATCGACAAAGATCCGAAATGCAGGACCCGGCACTTTTCGATTCGATCGAACGGGACATCCTTCGGCCGCAAGAATGTATCCGCTCCCGGCTTCCGGTAGAAGCTGAACGACCGGTCTCCGTCGTCTCCCAGATGGACGAAAGCCAGCGTTGTATTGGCTTCGTCCGTAAACGAAAGCGCGGATACGTCAACCCCGCTGTTAAGTAAAGTATGGTGCAACAACGATCCGAAATGATCCTCCCCAACCTTGCTAACGATACCCGCTCTGGCTCCTAAACGGGACAGCGCAGCCGCTACGTTCGCCGGAGCGCCTCCAGGGTTGCAAGTAAACTGCCCGTTGCCTTCCGCCGTACGGCCTGACGGAGTAAAGTCGATCAACACTTCCCCGATAGTCATTACATCAAGCACAGTTTCTCCCCACCTATCCATTAGTGTCTTACTTTTTTATATTTGCGTTATAGCGATTCAGTCCCGTTTGATAGATCTCCATCAATTCGTTCAAACCCATCTTCTCCAGCGTCTTCACATAGCTGTCCCACTGCTCATCGATGACACCATCTACGATAAACTTGCCTCTTTGGGTGTTCGCATACTTGATCAATTCAGGTTCAATCTTGTTGATTCTGTCCAATTCTTCCGGGTTGAAGAAAATGCTCGGATAGTTTTCCTTTTCCATAAAAGGATCATAGTACTTCTCCAAATCTTTCACGCGCTGCTGGGCCCGAGGCTCCAAATCAACGACTTTCCCCAAGTCTTCAATGGTAATGACGCCGGGGCCGCCTGCGCCGGGAGCCACTTTTTGCCGGAATTCGCCGGCGGAGGTTCCCTCAGGAAGTGGCAGGTTCACCAATTTTCCGTTTTCGTCTTTCTTGAAAACGACATCCAGCGGGCCCCAGTGAATTTGCGCCGCCATATAAGGTTCATACTGCTCATCGATCCATCTCATCGTGATTTCCGGATAACGGTTCGCTTTGGTAATCACAAAGGCACCGCGTGCCGGACCGCCGCCATTGCCGCGACCGATCAACTGATCCCCGTTCGGTCCCTTGAGCGGAGACAGCAAAGCATAATCCTGGCTTCTCTCTGTTCCGACGACCTCTTCAACTTCCCACCAGATGTAGGAGCCGAGCGTTTCGTCTGTTGTTTTGCCCTTGGCCAGATACTGAGCGGCGTCCTGGGTGAACGATTCGGGGTCGATCAGGCCTTGCTTATACCATTTCTCATGAAAATATTTCAAAGCTTCCTTATACTCAGGTTGCGTAGCGGTAAAAATCACTTTTCCGTCACGGACGATCCGATGCTCCATGTTATCCGGCAGTCCGAAAGCTCCGAAGATGCCGCCAATGTCCATACACCACTGCATGTGCATAAAGCTTAACGGGATTTCATCGGCCTTTCCGTTTCCGTTCGGATCCTGCGTTTTAAAGGCAACCAAGGCTTCCGTGTACTCATCGAGTGTTTCCGGCATTTTCAGCCCCAGCTTATCAAGCCACTTTTTATTGATCACGTGAAAGAAAGGGTTGGTTCCGAGATTATTCTCTTCCCACGACGGCAGCCCGTAGATGTGACCATCCGGTGCCGTGATTGCTGATTTGATGTCGGGTCTGAGTTCAAAAAGCGCTTTTAAGTTGGGCGCGTATTGATCGATCAAATCCTCCAGTGGAATGATCGTTCCGTCTTTCCCGTAATTGATGAGTTCGTAATCAGAGAACCCGGCCGTATAAAAAGCATCCGGCAGATTTCCGCTAGCTAGCAGTAAATTTTTCTTCTCGGCATAGTCGGTATCCGGGATGTTCTCCCACTCAACTTTAACGTTGGTTTGCTTTTCAAGACGCTTGAAGATTTCCATTTCGGAATATTCCGGCGCCAAAGCAGCTTTCGGGGATACCATCTTTAAAGTCACCGGTTCTTTCACAATCGGCAGACCGGTTTTATTGAAATTTGCGTCCTGATCCGGATTCTCCGCTACGTTCTTTGACCCACCCCCGCCCGAACATCCGCTTAATGCAAACGCTCCGGCCAGTATAAGAATCCCCGCACTTTTGAATAAAGATTTCATCGTTTACATAACCTCCCTTTTGAACTTTCACCAATTGGAATCCTTTCACGAAACGTCTTCTGGATTTGTCTGGATGCCATACATCAATATCGCTGCACATCCCCCCTTTCAAGCCCGAGGCCAACATCACCCCTTGATCGAGCCGATCATCACGCCTTTGACAAAGTACTTTTGCAGGAAAGGATATAAAATCAGCAACGGCAGGCTGGAGACCATGATGACACCGTATTTGATCAACTCCGTAACGCGCATCTTGGCTGCGTAAGATTCCACATCCACCATCATGCCGGAGTTGACTTGATTCTGGACGAGAATATTCCGTAGCACCAACTGCAGCGGATACTTGCTTTCATCGTTTAAATAGATCAGAGCATCGAAAAAACCGTTCCAGAAACCGACGACATGATACAAAACCATGACGGCAATGATGGATTTCGACAGGGGCAACACAATGCTCCAAAAAAATCGGGTATTGGAACAACCGTCGATCGAAGCCGCTTCCCACATTTCATCTGGGATGGACGACTGAAAAAAAGTTCTTACGATAATGACATTGAATATCCCGCCGGCCCCGGGAATGACCAGCGCCCAGATGGTGTTCAACATGTGCAGGTCTTTGATCAACAAATAGGTCGGAATCAACCCGCCGCTAAAAAACATAGTGATCATCAAAAACCACATGATGGCCGATCTCCCGACCAAATCCTTGCGGGCTAACGGGTAAGCTGCAAACACGGTGACGGCGACTCCAATCAAGGTTCCTAACCCCGCGTAAAGTATGGAGTTGGCATAGCCGATCCAGATGGAGGAATCATTGAATATCCGTTCATAGCCATCAAGCGTAAACCCCTTCGGATACAACCAGACTTCCCCTGAATAAATCAGATTGGGATCGCTAAATGAAGCAATCAGTACAAAATACAGCGGAAATAATACAAGCAGCATTACGACGGTCAACAAGAAGACATTGATGGCGTCAAACCAAGCGTCCCCTCTGCTTTTTCTTTTCAACAATTGGTTCAAAGTAAATCCCCCCTTACCACAGACTGGTTTCCGTCAATTTTCTGGCGATCCGGTTGACAGTGACAATCAAGATGATATTGATAACGGAATTAAACAGTCCGACTGCCGTTGAAAAGCTGTATTGCGCCTTCTGAATCCCCAACTCGTATACATAGGTCGGAATAATATTGGAAGTGGCATAGTTCAGATCGCTTTGCATCAGAAATGCTTTTTCAAAACCGATGCTCATGATGTTTCCGAGTGCAAGAATAAGCAAGATTACGATCGTCGGCAAAATGCTGGGGATATCCACGTACCATACCCGCTTCCATTTGCTTGCTCCATCCATGATCGCTGCTTCATGCAGTTCGGGATTAACCCCCGCAAGAGCAGCCAGATAAATGATCGTGGAGAACCCGGTCTCTTGCCATATCCCCGACAAAATGTACAAAGGACGGAACCAGCCTTCGTCGGCCATAAACATAATGGGATCACCTCCGAACAAGGTGATAAGGTGGTTCACGATTCCACTATTTGGCGATAAGAAAACATTAAGCATGCCAACAAGCACAACGGTAGAAATAAAGTGCGGCGCATAAATGACGGTTTGGATAAATTTCTTGTACCGCTTGCCCAGCATCTGGTTCAGCAAAAGCGCGATGATGACCGGTGCCGGAAAGCCGAACACCAGCGACAGAAAACTGAGTGTCAGTGTATTGCTCATGATCGTCCAGAAGTTATAGGAATCAAAAAAATCAATAAAGTGTTTGAACCCTACCCATTCGCTGCCCCAAATTCCCTGGCTCGGCGAGAAATCCTTAAAGGCAATTTGCACACCGTACATCGGATAGTACTTGAACACGAGATAGACCAGAATGATTGGCAGAAGAAACAGATATAATTCGTAGTTGCGTTTAATCTGAACCCAAGTCTTACGTTTCACCTTGACTATGGATTGATCTACCCCGGAATCGCTTGAATTCACCTTTATGCACCCTTTCTAAGCAAAAATATGATGTAATTGAAACGTTTCCAATATAATTGAAACGTTTCCAATTTATCAGAAGAAAAACGTCAACCGGCAAATTCGCAACGTGAAACCGCCGTGTAAATGATGTTTTTCTCATGATCTTGAACCGTAATCAAGTCGTTTCGCCTTGCCTAAATATAACTGGAAGACGATAAGCCTCCCGATCCAAAGTCTCACCTTTGATCTTTTTGTAGAGCAGCCTAATCGTCGTGCGCGCCATCTCCTCTACAGGCTGCCTGATCGTTGACAATATCGGGTGAAAATAAGGATGATCTTGTATGCCGTCATATCCGATGACCTTTACATCTTCCGGAACGCGAATCCCCCGTCTGCCTGCTCTTTCTATATATTTGGCCGCAAACATATCGGTAATAGCAAAAATGCCATCTACATCACGATACTCATCCAGAAATCCTTCAAAATATGCATCGTCGTCCACAACGGGGTCCGGCTTCTCGTATACAACATAGTCAACGCCCATTGTTTTCGCCTCCTGAACGAAACCCTCTCTCCGATTCATCGTTTCGCTGAAAACGGAAGTGACGCTGCCTAGAAAAGCCGGTCTTCGGGCTCCCGCTTTGACCAGTTCCCTTAACGCCAGCCGTCCCCCTTCATAGTTATCGGAAGTGACACAAGTGATCTTCTTGCTAAAGTGTCTGTCGATACTGACAATCGGAATATCATTGCTCACGTCATTTTCGATATCGTTATACGTAATGCCGACAATACCGGCCACTTTGTTTTGCTGAAGCATATCCAGATAATATAATTCCTTTTCGGGTTTGCCTCCGCTATTGCACAACATGAGCTTAAAACCTTCCCGATCCAATTCATCTTCAATGTAATAAGCCAGTTCGGAAAAGAAGGGATGCCAGATACTCGGCAGCAGCAAGGCTACCATTTTGGATTTCCGCATTTTGAAATTTCGGGCAATCTCATTAGGAATATAATTCAATTCTTGTATGGCTTCCTCAACTTTTCTGCGTGTAGCAGGTTTTACAGCGCCCGAATTGTTAACGACCCGGGACACGGTTCCCACAGCTACACCAGCTAAGTTGGCTACATCTTTAATACTTGCCATATAACCCCCCCACTTAAACTCTCTCTTATGGAAATCATAATAACACCAAATTGGAAACGTTTCAATATTTTTTTGAAGGCGCTTTTATTATGTTCTTACTTCAAAACAAAGTTAGAAACACCTTTACAAGAAGAACGGATAGATAAACACGTTTCTAATCCGCCTATCCTCATAATCTGTATAACTACAAATCAAGCAGTATGGATCTCACTGTCTCAGTACCCCAAAATCATGCAAACGAATAGTTCCTGGCTTAGTCTTATTACGTAAGCTGCGAGAGGAAGTCATCTGACTTAAGTTCGTTCAGCCATCGTTATTGCTCCCCCGCAACTTCGAATGAAGGCGTCGTTTATATATATTAACCTCGATTTTGTAAACATACGAACAGTTCCTTCGCAACAACGAACGTAACCGGGAGACCGCTCGACAAGGGCTTTCTAAATCCTCATTCCTTATCCACTGAAAACCAGCAAAAAGCCTTTCACATTTACATTCAATACATTTTGAATGATCATAATCATTACAAAAAATAACAGCACATATGAAAAAGTTTTTGAAGGAATCTTTGTGAAGATGAATGCATTTACATTAGAGATTTAAGCTGCAAACAATAATTAATTAGCATATCTTAATGTTCAGTTAACCGGTATTTGACACAAAAGTAGATGAATGAACGTACAATTAAAATTTGTACAAAAAAGATTTTTGACAAATTAGGAGGTGAAATTTTGAATTTTTATTTGGGATACCGTTCCGTTGTAGCATGCCGGCTGAATTAGGGGCAATGTTTTATGACTGTTCGTTGTTTTGGAAGTCACTTATCGTAGCTTGACCTATTAACTGAACAGAGGTGTCTTAATGTTGAAATCTGCACGAAAACATTTATCCGCATTGCTTTGCTTCGTTATGGCTTTTATGACGATGCTTCAAATTATTCCTGCTCAGGTTGCCAGAGCTGCGAATCAAACGATCACTATGGACAAGCCGACCTACATACAAGGCCAGCCCATCACATTATCCTATACCGGAGCTTCAAAAAAAGACTGGATCGGCCTATATATGAAAGGAGCCGTTCCACAAAGCAGCAATCCATCTCTTGTCTGGAGCTACACAAGCTCGTCAGGCCAGCCTGACGGCAAGCTGACCTTTACGAAAAATCTGCCTCCTGGCGAATACGAAGCCCTGTATATGGAGGACGACGGCTACAACATTTTTCAGCGGGCCCCGTTCTCCATCATATCGCTCGAGGCTCCCAAAAGCATGACCATATCCGATACGGCTTCTGATCCGAACCAAATATCCGGTGAGGTCACCATTCAAAACCCGGCCGACATGTCCAACATACTTAACTATTTGCTGTATTGGGGCAACGATGTCGGCAAGCTTCCCGGCCACCCCGCTATCGCAACGATTCCCTTGACCGTGACTGGCGCAACGTACCAGCCCGCTACTTATACGTTCCCGGTCGACACGCCGATTCCGAAGGGTGCTACGAAGCTGATCGCCTACTCCAACTCCATAGCGGGATCGTCGTCGGCGAGCGCCGAAGCTGCTATTCCCGGCTTGACCACAGAGGAGCCGGCAGTCAGCTTCGAGGTAATCAGCGACATGCATATAACGAGCGATTCGGACCATTACCATAACAAAAACTTCGAGAATGCACTGAAGGATATCATCCAGATGGACCCGAAAAGTGATGGCTTGATGACCGTTGGTGATAACACCAACAACGGCGACGAAGCGGAATATCAAGAATTGAAGCGTATTTTCGATCAGTATAAGAGCAAACTTCCGCCGACCTATTTCGTCCAGGGAAACCACGACGTTCGCTGGGGGGATTGGAGCCAATATTCTGAGCGGTTCACCAAGTACACAAACATGAAATCGAATTATTACGATTTTTGGATTAAAGGGTATCATTTTATTTTTCTCGGCACGGAAAAAGGGCTGAAGGATTACTCCTATCTATCGGATACGCAGTTAAAATGGCTTGACGCCAAGCTGTCCGAAAACGAGTCCAAGGACAAGCCGACCTTCATTTTTCTCCATCAGCCTCTGAAAAATACGGTTTCCGGGGCAAACGAAAGCTATATTCCAACCAACAACTGGTATGGCGTAAGACAGGATAAGGAATTGAAACTGATTCTGGCCAAGCATCCGCAATCGATTATGTTCAGCGGCCATACCCATTGGGAGCTGGGCGCGAAAGATACAATGTACAACGCGAAGTATGCAACCCTGTTCAACACGGCATCAACGGCTTACCTGTGGACGGACAGTAATGCTTACAAAGACGGAAGCCAGGGCTATTTCGTGAAAGTGTACGACGACAAAGTGGTCGTGAAAGGCAGAGATTTCGCAAACAACAGCTGGATTGAGAACGCACAATTCGAGGTGAAGCTTTCGGCGCAAATTCCGGTAGTCGATCCGGCGACCGATCCCGATTTGACGTTAGGTAATCCTACTATTAAAACGGTCAAATCCTCGTACGCTCCTGCCGAACCAGTTCAAGTCGCGTATACAGGCTCTGTTCTGGAAGACTGGATCGGTATTTTCCCTGCAGGAACGAAACTCGGCAAAAATGTAAAAGCGATCGCGCAGCAAAAAACGAATAGCGTTCAGCAGCCTGACGGAACGATGACATTCAGCGGCCTGAACCTTGCGCCGGGCAAATACGATGCGGTCTATGTCGGAGAAGCCGAATACCGCTCAGATAACGACAATCTTGAACTTGGACGGGTAACGTTTGAAGTTGCTAGCGCACCGCCGGTTGATAACCACCCGTTTGTTGTAACAAGCGCGGCTTTAGCGACAAATACGTCCATGGTTGATGCAACCGTCACGGTGAAGCCGACCACCTCACAAAATACGGCTGTGGTCGTCTTCCAGCTGATGAAGGGAAATACACCGGTCAGCATCGCGTCGTATCAAGCGCCAGTACCCGCCGAGGGCGGCTCCTTCAATGCCAAATTCAACGTAAACCGCAATAGCGGCTACCATGTTCGCGTGCTGATCGTTTCCGATTTCAGCGCCGATCTGACGAATGTCGGCACGCTGCTTGCAGAACCGGTAACGCTGCAATAGCGATATTGCACGAAGCCAAAGCAGACCAAACCAACTAAGAAAGAGGAGATTTCTTTGACAAGCAAGAAAAGCATCATTTCCTTCTTATTGATGACGATGCTTATGACGTCCGTTCCGGTTGCGGCAGGCGCGGAAGCAGTACCGGCAATGAAGCTGGACGCCGCCGTCAAGCATCCGGGCGATACGTTTCGAATAACCGGGACTTCACCGCTTAGCAACATCATCGTAAAGATCGTCCGCCCGGACGGGACGGTACTTTACTTCAATGCGGTGAAGGTCAACCAGGATGCTTATCAAGATACGATCACGCTGCCGGCCGATACGATGACGGGTCAATATACAGTGATCGCCGGCCAAGGCGGTCTGGAAACGGCGGCGAAGCAGACTTTTGACGTGACTAAGATACCGAGTGACACTGGCGGCTCGGACAGCAGCGATTCCGGACGCGGTCCGGGGGCGTACAATGGAGGCGGCTCCGGAAGTGCAGCCCCAACACCTAACGTTGGCGCTTCACCGGTTAAAACGGACGGCTCGGCGATCACAGTAACGGTTCCCGCTTCAGCCTTAACCGTTACAGAGGTGAATGAGAATGGAGCTGTTCTGGCGAAAGTTGCGGTCGACAAGGCTGCGCTGTCAGCGGCATTCGGGAAGCTGACATCTCAATCTAATGAAAACCGCAAAGCGTTGATCGTGTCCATCGTAGTTCCTGGACAAGGCAAAAGTTTGGCTGGAGCAAAGGTCGAGCTGCCGTTGGAGGTGCTAAAGGCCGCTCAGAGCATGGCTCCGGATGCGATTGTTGCGATACAATCTAACAGCTCATCTATCGAGCTGCCAGTCAAGTCGATTTCCGTATCCACGCTGGAAAGCTCTCTGAACGCTCTGGCATCCGAAATTGGCATCGCGGTTGTGATTCAAACCAAGCCAGGCCTGTTCACGGAGAATGAGAGTAAAACAATGGCGGCCCAAGGCATCGCCACCTTGTCGAAGCCAATTTCGTTTACCATCTCGGCTGCCGCAGTCGGCAAACAGGTCAAGGTGGAAACGAGCGGCACCCGTTTCATCAACAAATCCCTAACCCTCTCCGGCAAGATCGATCCGAAAAACTCGACGGTCGCAGCCATCGATCCGCTGACACACGAGCTGCGCTTCGTCCCGTCCGTCTTCATGAGTGCGGCGGATGGCGGCACAACCGTTGTACTCAAGCATCCAACGAATGAAATGTACATGGTCGTTTCATCCAAACCAACATTTCATGACGCCGTCGGCCACTGGGCTCAGCACTCGATCGAGCATTTGGCGTCCAAGCTAATCGTGAATGGCATTGACACAAACACTTTCGCCCCGGATGGTAAAGTAACTCGGGCTGAATTCACGGCGCTGCTCGTCAGAGCTGCCGGACTGAGCAGCGATTCGCAGTCGTCCGTATTCAAAGACGTTCAAGCGAGCGACTGGTTTTCCGGCGCGGTGCGGACGGCCAAGGAGCAAGGCTTGGTTAGCGGCATGGAGGATGGAACGTTCCGGCCTCATGCGGAGATCACGCGCGAGCAAATGGCCGCCATGCTGGAGCGGTTTATGGGACTGGTTAGTACAGAGCCTACAGACCCGCAAGCGAAGTCCGTCAACCGGCAGAGCCGCTTCAAAGATTCGGGAGAGATCACCGAATGGGCAAGAGCTTCGGTGGAATTGCTTGTATCAAACAAGCTGATGGACGGCAAAGCAGCCGACAGACTCGCCCCGAAGGAGTCAGCGTCGAGAGCGGAAACCGTTGTTGTTCTCGAACGCCTCCTTCGTTACGCGAAGCTTATCAACGAGTAAATCCTCCTTTGGTGGAGGTGGGGAACGCATTGATAAGCAGGTGCAGAAAGAAGAAGATAAAACCCACAAAAAGCCTTGATCTATAAGGCTTTTTGCGGGTTTTTATGTTTACTTCAGGAGCTGCACGGCTAACAAGGCTCACTAAATAGGTGCTATACCAATCTGGACGTTTCGCTTTAATCAAAGAAAGCGCTTCGATCAATGTAATTCCTTTTAAACTTGCTAATCTTTTGAAATCAATTCGTTGATGGATCAGCCAAATTTGAGCTATAGACTCGCCACAACTTGCATCAATCATTTCGTCATAATTCCTATCGTTTGAAACTTTGATTAGAATATCAACAGTCTCGTCGTCTTGATAACTACTCCCCAACTCTATAACTGCGTCATCCTTCTCTGCATCACTTGATGTTGGATCAAACAATATCTCTAATAGACTTTCTTTACCCACTACATATCACTTCCTAATGGAATATGTTCTTTAGCCACTATAGTAATATTAGTTAATTATAGGTAATATAGGAATATAGTTCAATAATCGCTTCTGGAAATAAAAAGCCTCGCCAGTAATTAGCGAAGGCTTTTTGAATCTCACATTCCAGTAGAGACTCCGTACTAATTTCCCTCAAAAAAACTTCTTGTTATCCCGATCCTCCTTCAAAATCTCCACCGCTTCGCGGAAGCGCAGCGAGTGGATGATTTCGCGCTCGCGCAAGAACTTCAGGCTGTCCTGGATGTCGACATCGTCGGTCATGTCGATCAGCCACTGGTATGTAGCGCGCGCTTTCTCTTCGGCGGCGATATCCTCGTAAAGATCGGCGATCGGATCGCCTTTGGCCTGGATGTAGGTCGCCGTAAACGGCACACCGCCCGCACTCTGGTAAAATAGCGCCTTGTCATGGTTTACGTAGTACGGATCGAGTCCAGCGGCCTTGATTTGCTCCACCGTCGCATCCTTGGTCAGCTTATATACCATGGTGGCAATCATTTCCAAGTGGGCGAATTCTTCGGTGCCAATATCGTTTAGCAGACCGATTACCTTATCCGGAATCGTATATCTTTGGTTCAAGTAACGAAGAGCGGCCGCCAATTCTCCGTCTGCCCCACCGTATTGCTCGATCAGCAGCTTTGCCATGCGGGGATCGCATTTGCTTACACGAACAGGGTATTGCAGTTTTTTCTCATAAATCCACATATTATCGTACTAACCTCCTTTAGCTTCAATAACACGGAAGGCAGGTTATCAAACCTGCCAAGGCCAGGGACTCTTCGACCATTCCCAGGGGAATTTGGAATAGGCGCGTCCAAAATTCTGCAACGGACCGTATAGTTGTTGAAAATGATTAGCCAGCTTCGTCCGTTCCTGGGTCACTTGATTGAACTGCTGGATGGCTGCAAGATCATCGGGATGTGTGTCGAGATACAGGTTTAGTTCCACCAGAACAAAATCAAGAGCCTGCAGCTTTTCAAGCAACTCATAATACTCCGGTTCGCACGGCGATTTGGACGTATTGGCCAAATTTGGCATCATGTTCGGCATCATGTTCGGCATATTGTTGTTATCGTTCATGGGATCACCGTCCTTTTCCCCATTTGGATTCATAAGGGCTGTACAAAGAGGGCCATAGCGTACCATGTCTTAACGCGTCCATCGGACTGAACTGCGGCAAATTGGGGGGCTGAAATTGAATGTATAGTTGCGGTGGGGTGCTGTATGTTTTGCAAGTTATGGGCGGACACGGATCAAACGGACCGACAAAAGGGGCATACGCTTGCTCTTGCGGATAATTCAAACAACTTCCTCCTTTTCCAGAACAATATCATCTGCCAGGGGTAAAGACCCCCTACTTCCTACCAATAACATATGACGAACGCCCAGATTATGAACCGAAATTTCGCCAAAATGGCAAAAAAAGCGCCGAGGTTTGTCTCGTCGAAAAATGCGAACAAGCCGCCTAAATTCAGGCAGCTTGTCGATAAATCTTTAATCCTACAACATTCCACAGAGGTTCTGCCGGCTCAAGCTTTTCTTTTTATCATGTAAATAGAACAAATACCCCACGATATTCAATGCAGCGAATATAATGATCCAGTGTACTTTTCCCCGTCCATCATAGTAGACATTCATGCTGGCCCATAACGCAAACATTAACCAATACCCGGCAAGCGTGCAGTAGCCAAAAGAATAGAAAAACGTATAGTTAAAATAGTTCATAGCAATATGGACAATAAAGGGATACTCCTTTGGATCATAATCGCCGCTATTAGGGTGGTGGCCGTAAGAATTCACATATTCCCACATGAAAAAAGTTGACTTCTTAGAAATGCCTGTGAACGTACTATCATCAGGAACTAAATTTGCCCAATGCATTAAATACTGCTCCGTATCTTTGTCCACGGCATACATCACTTTACTCGGAATTTGAACTTTTGATTCTGCACCATCATAGGCAACAACCGCAACCCCATTAACGCCCCAATGGCCTTTTACCCATTTCGCGATTTTATTATCCAGGTTTTTGGATACCGTTTCATTAGTAGATACAGCGATTTCCTTTTTGACCAGGTGGTACGCATCTTTCGCATATTTATCACACAACCACTCATCCCATATGCCAATAAACACGCCAAAAGAGAGCACGGCAAGCACCAGTAACGTCAAAGCCATAGTTAAGATGCCCACCGAGAAGGAATGTCTGATTTTGTAAATTTGTTTCAATTCTTCCTTCACAGAACGTAGCTCTCCGAAACGGTCAATCGCAATTCGAACTGCTTGCTCTTCCGTTTCTCCTTGTCCGACCAGTTCCTCCACGCTGCTAAGTAAATTGGAAGTCATCTCGTCCCTGAACTCGTTGATTTCATTTGAGGTTCCTACCATCCCATGACATAATTGGCCGATATACACCTCGATCTTTTGGTTTGTTTCCGAAGTCAATGAAACTCTACTCATTCGCCAACACCTCCCAAAAATTGGTCAATGACTTGTTTAAATGCTACCCAGTCTCTTTTACCGTTCTGAAGATGGGTTATTCCTTCATCGGTCAGGTGGTAATATTTACGTCGTCCTGCCGAACCTTCATCCGGGTCCCCCCAGTAAGATTTCAGTAGCCCTCGCTGCTCTAAACGCTTTAAAGCCATATAGAGAGTAGCTTCTTTAATGTCAAAGACCTCGCCGCTGATTTCACGAGCTTTCTTGGCTAGTTCATATCCGTATAACGGTTTTTCTTGAAGAAGGCTAAGGAAAATAATCTCCATGTACCCTTTCAACAATTCCTTATCTAGCCCCATCTCTCAACCTCCTATTGAATAATACATCGCATTATAGAGTATATAATAACAAGAAGCAGACCGATCGTCAATTTATTCCATCGTTTTAAATATTTAAAGGCACTTGAATCCCGAGTTATGGACGAATCGAACAGACGTTATTTCCCGGAAAATTGATCATAAAAAAATCTAACGAATCCTACAGGTGCTATTTCGTCTTATCAGCTGCTAATTGGCCTGAAAAGTGAGAAATAACGGTTCTGAGATTCGTTAGATTTTAAAAAGTCCTATTTTCCTTCAAATAGCGTCGCTGAGGTTCATTAAAGGATACTCGTAACGACTAACCGCTACACATTCAGCCACAGCATAACAGCACCACGGTAACGGCGACGGCACTGCTGCCCGAGTTACTCCTTAGCCTCTTCTTCCCCTTCGGCCGGCTGATTAGGCAGCTTGGATACTTTCACGCGAGTAATCCGCAAGCGCCCGGATTCCTCAACCTCGAACAAGAAGCTTCCAACCTGGACCTTTTTCCCTTTCGCCGGGGCACCTTCCAGTTCCTTGAACAGCCAGCCCCCGATGGAATCGACCTCTTCGTCCTCAATCGTGCTGCCGATCAAATCGTTCACATCCTCAATCAGCAGCCGACCATCCACCGAATAGGCACCTTCCGCCAGTTTTTCCACCTCGGGCCGCTCATCCTCAAACTCATCATGCAGATCCCCGACGATTTCCTCTAAAATGTCCTCAGCGGTCAAAAGCCCTGCCGTTCCGCCATATTCATCTACAACGAGGGTTAGCTGAGAGTGCTTCTTCTGCATCAAGCGCAGAACGTGACTAACCTCCATGGACTCCGGCACATTAAGAATTGGACGGACCATCTCCGCTAAATTTTCCGAGTGCTCAGGTTCCGGCAGCAGCAGGTCCGTAATATGTACAAAACCGATAATCTGGTCCTTATCCTCCACCGCAACGGGATAACGGGAATGCTTCGTTTCCGTCACGATTTTCATATTTTCTTCCCAGCTGAGATTTGTAAACAAGCAATCCATGTCCGTACGGGGGAGCATGACCTCTCTGGCAAGCATGTCGGAGAAATCGAAAATATTGTCCATCAGCTTCATTTCGTCTTTATCAATAACGCCGCTCTTGGCGCTCTGATTCATGAGGATACGAATTTCCTCCTCGGAGTGGGCCGCTTCGCTTTCACTGGCAGGTTCAATCCCGATGAGATGAAGTGCCCCGTTCGCCGCCGTATTCAGCAGCCAGATGACAGGCTTGAACACTTTATAGAACATAAGGAGCGGCGCAGACAGCCATAACGAGGCTTCCTCCGTTTTCTGAATCGCCAAGGATTTAGGCGCCAGCTCTCCCACTACAATGTGCAAGAACGTAATGATCGAAAAACCGACGACCACCGATATCGTGGAGATCAATCTCGAATCCGATACACCTAATTGATGCATGAGGGGCTCGATCAGCAATTCGGATACGGCCGGCTCCCCGACCCAGCCTAGGCCAAGGGAAGCCAGGGTAATGCCTAGCTGAGTGGCTGATAAATAGGTATCCAGCTTTTTGTTCACCCTCAGTGCGTAGCTGGCGCGACGGTTTCCTTCCCGTGCCAGCTGGGTGAGCCTGGATTGCCGAACCTTCACGAGCGAAAACTCGGCAGCAACAAAAAAGCCGTTTAGAAATACTAGGACGAATACAATGACTAAATTAAAGAGCAATTTGCCTACTTCAAACTCAGTGTGACCGTCAAGTGGCACAAAAAACGCCTCTTTTCTATGTGGTTATTGCTTGGCGAGTTTTAAAATCAATATCCTTATAATACATATCGGCAACGAGCAGATTCGGCCCGCAGCAATTGGCGATGTCGCAGTAACAATTTACAGTTTGATTCAGCGGATGCTCCATTTGCCACTTTTCGAAAATGTCGTCGAGTCGGTCCTTCTGTACATTTCCGAAGGCTGGAATCGCAGCGAAATCCGTTACGAACACATCTCCTGTAAACAGGTTTACATTTACTCGATTTCGTCCGTCCGGGTCATTGCGAACCGTCACATTAGGCTCCTTGCGAAGACGGCGGAGCAAAGAAATATCTTCCTGATCGGAGTTGCATGCAAAGAACGGCAATGTCCCGAACAGCATCCAAATGGAGGAATCGCGCGTATCGAGCAGATGATGTATCGCCCTGCGCATGTCATCCAGCGATAATACCGGCAGATGCTCGGCAAAATCAGCCGCATACATCGGATGAACCTCATGTCTTTGGCAGCCCATTTCGACGATCAACTGGTGGATTTCCTGAAGCTTCTCATGTGTTCTATAATTGATCATCGTTTCGGCGGATATGAACATGCCTGCCTCACTAAGCCTTCGCGTATTTTCCATCATCGCCTGATACAGCCTCGCAGTCGCTTCACGTTTTACGGGATGACCACTTCGGGCGAATCCAACTTCATGAAAATCCGCTTCATTCGTATAGTTAAAGGAAATATGCATCACATCCAAATAAGGAAGCAGCGGCTCGTAGCGATTATAATCCAACGTCAAGTTCGAATTGATTTGTGAACGAACCCCTCGTTCCTTTGCATACTTCAGGATCGGGATGATTTTTTCCTCTACGGTCCGTTTCCGAAACGTAGGCTCGCCCCCTGTAATACTGATCGTTTGCAAATGCTCGACTTGATCCAGCATGTTCAGAATCATCGAAAGAGGCAACTGCTCCGGTTCAGTCATCACAAGACTGTCACCAACCGCACAATGCTCACAGCGCATGTTGCACAAATTCGTTATTGTCATCTCTACGCTGGTCAGCCTATGCCGACCAAATTGGCGAAGCGATTGCATAGGGTCCCACGGGTCATAAGCCGGACTTATGAGCCGATCTTCGGCACCCTTGTTCTCGTTGGGCCATTTTTTCAAGAGTTCACCACCGTTTCCAGGCCATCCACCTCAGTAACGACGACAGAATGAATGACCGATAAATCTATTTCATAAGGAGATTTTAAGTCTACACCCGTAGGATCGGTCAACACGCGCACGACGGGTCTCTGCGGCATATGCCCGTGAATCTTGGCTACCACGCCAACCTCACCGGTACTTAATTTTACCGTCATGCCCATAGGATAAATGGCTACCCGGTCGCGAAACAACTCCAGCTTCGACTTCTCGTACCAGTGCCCGCATCCGGTGTATAGAACCTCCAGGGCTTGATGCGGCAGCATCGGCGAATGATAGACGCGGTGCGTCGTCATTGCATCATATGCATCTGTGATGGCAATCCACTTGGCAAATTCATGGATTTCATCGTCACGAATGCCCCGAGGATAACCACTACCGTCTATTTTCTCATGATGCTGGTAAGCGCAATGTGCAGAGAGCAAGGGAATTCCCGGCTCATCCTTAAGCATCTTGAAACCAATCTCAGGATGCTGCTTGATTTGCTCAAATTCCTCAGCGGTTAAACTTGAGGGCTTGTTAAGTAGCTCTAACGGAAGCTTCGTTTTCCCTATATCATGCAGCAAGGCGCCTAAACCAAGCAATGTCAGTTCTTCTTTGTTGTAGCCATGAATTTGCCCCAGTAACAACGTATAGACGCATACGTTCAAAGAATGGCGATACAGATAATGGTCCATGCTGTTAATGTTCATCATCATGATCATCGCATCGTCCCGAGAGCTAAGATCGTCCAAAATCGACTCGACTACACTCGCGAAGGTTTTGCCCAAATAAGGATAGACCATCCCCTTAATCGTAGGCCCTGATAGCTTGCGAAAATTCGTTCGAATCTCTCCCAGCGCACGTCGCTGCGTCTCTTCCTCGATCATTTCTTGAACGACAATGTCATCTGTACGAGCATCGGCAATATACACGAACTCCAAGCCGTGATGCTTTAACCGCCGAATAATCGCATCGGTTAATTCCGCATTTTCGGACAGGAGAATAATACCGTCCTCATTATAAATCTTTTTTCCTAATTTCATTCCGGCTCGCAGAGATCCGATAGGTATTAACCGCAAACAATCCACTTCCATCTCAGTAAATTTTCCATAGTATTGGGATTGCAGCTTATTAAGGATAAACTATTTTTTCGTAAGGTCACGCTTAACGCATAATAAATATCCAGAATAAAGCAGCAAGGATAAATCTATAGTATGCAAAATGGCGCAGCTGAATTTTCTGAATCAACTTCAAGAAAGCCAAAACAACGATATACGCGACGATAAAAGCAATGACAAAGCCTATCAGGAAATAGCCTATTGTCCCGGAGGTCAAATACCGAAAAGAATCCAGCATCTCATACCCTGAAACGGCGCACATAATTGGAACGGCAATGAGGAAGGAGAAATCCGCCGAAGCCTTATAGCTGGCCCCGCTGAGCATCCCCCCGGCAATCGTCGAACCGGAACGTGAGAAACCCGGCCACAATACGGATATGCACTGGTACAAGCCGATAAGAAGCGCCTGCTTGTAGCTCAGTTGGTCGATGTCCTCCGCCGTTACGTTCGCTTTATTTTTGGAGAACCATTCGGCAAAAATCATAAACACGCCACCGACCACCAAAGCCCACAGCACTGTATGCGAACTAAACAATCCTTTGATGAAATCCCGGAAGAAGAAGCCTACCAGCAAAGCTGGCATAATTCCTAAAATAACATGGATCAAATCAAGACGCCGATTCGGCAAATATTTGCTTTTGCTGACTACTGTAACTTTTTTGTTTAAGCCAAGCAGGTTCAAAATCCGCTCCCGGTATACCCAGGCGATTGCTAATATCGCACCCAGCTGAATTACGATTTCATAGGTTTTCATTACGGGTGATTGATCATCATAACCGAGCAGCTTGGCTGTCAAAATCATATGTCCTGTCGAGGACACGGGAATAAACTCCGTCAAACCTTCCACGATCGCTAAAATAACTGCAACTATTAAACTCATTCAATCCTCCTGATTTGGTGTGACATCTATACTTCCTTGGTGTTGATCTTAGTCCAACGAGGAGTAAAGCAGTTCTCGACCGCCCCCGCTGTTTGCAGCTCCATTCGGAGCAAATCCCGCAAAAAATCGGGCAGCATGAACTCTTTGTGACTGCCATTTTTCAGTCTCTCATAACCGATGCCGAACGAAAACATATCGAGCGTTCCGACATCGTAGGATTGCTCCTCCAAAAGCGGGGTGCCTGAGATGCTCGCTTGTACAATCCGGTGGTAGGGCTGGGCTGTTGGATCATAGATAATGTCCAAACCGTCAACACAAATGCCCCCAAGCACTTTCCCTCTAAATCCGAATCCGAAGATGACCTTCTCCGTCACATCGTCCAAAAGTGATTCCTCGAGGCTATAGAGAATATCCTTACCTTCTACCCGCATTCGGCAAGGGTTTATCGGCGATGGACAGCGCTCGTGCAGCATACCCAAGCTGATTTCCCCCGCCGGTAGACCGGCTAATAACTGACCGCTGTTTACTAACGAAAAGTCACTACCCGTAAACCTTCTTACCGCTTGTGCCAGCAAGTTGCCAAAAGGGGATTCTGAAGCATAATCAATCGACAACTCTTTTGCCGTAACGGCTACCCCTCGGCTCAGTTGAGCTTTTGCGGTTTCCCTGCTCTGCTCAATCGCCTGCTGGACTTTGTCCAGAGCAGGCCCCTCCTCTACAGGAAGACATATCCCGTTCATTCTGAAGGGAAGGTCCACGTCAGGTCTGCTAAAGACTTCGATTTTCCCTAAGTAACGGCCGAATTTACCCGCAGCAGTTATCGTCGTTGAACCGATAACTAGGGGCTCCTCCAATAGATGGTGTGTATGTCCGCCAATGATGAGATCGATTCCCGGCACGGTCTCCGCAAGCTCCTTGTCAATCGGCAGACCCAGATGTGACATAACCACTATAAGATCCACTTCGCTGCGAAGCTGCTGAACAGACTTCGCGATCGTTTCTCGAGGATCTAATGCCATGAGGCCAAGCAGATCATAAAAATCCGCAAAGGCTGCAGTCGCCCCAATGAGCCCAACTCGAAAGCTGCCCTTGTTCACAACCAAGTGTGGGCTCATCCATGTGGGAAGGGCTCCCGTCCTTTTTTCTAAAATGTTCCCACATACGACAGGACTGCGGAGTCCACCGTAAGCCTCTTTCAACAAGTCAGGTGTAAAAGTCAGCCCCTCGTTGTTCCCGATAGTAACTGCATCGTATTCTGTCAAATTGAGTACATCGATGTTGGCCTGTCCCATCGTTCCTTCCGTCTCAGGCGCCGCCCGATCCATATGATCACCGATATCGAGAACAAGCGTAGGGCCTGGAGCCTGGGCCCGCAATTCATCAATCATCGATGCGATGCGTCCCATCGCGCCGAAATGACTATGTATGTCGTTTGTAAAAAGTATCGTCAATATCTCCTGGTTCATATCCGGCATCATGAATTGCCCCCCTTGCCTTTTCTGCAAAAACCGGCCTATTCTAAATTTTAGAGTTCAAATAGTATTATATACCTTAAAATTGATCATTGTCTTGTCTTAATGATATATTACTAACAAACAATTCCAAGGAGATAGTTATGATATTGAAAATCGCTCTTTTTGCTGGACTAGCCGACCGGATCGGCACATCCAGCTTAAATTTCACATATCCACACGACACGGTAACCGCCGATAAATTAAAAGAGGCTTTAGCTGAGGAATATCCATCCGCCGCCCAGCTCATCGCAGTTTCCTTTGTGGCTATAAATCAGGAGTATGCTTCAGGAAACGTTCTGATCACCGAACAAGACGAAGTCGCTTTGATTCCGCCCGTTTCCGGGGGACAGCCGACCGACGAGTACGATGAGAATCCAAACATAGATGAGCTTTACACCATTACAACCCATCCCATTTCCGTTGAGGAGGTCACTCGCCAGGTCATCACCCCAGCTCATGGCGCTGCGCTAACCTTTACCGGTACGACACGAGAATGGACGGATGGGCGTCGAACGGTGCACCTGGAATACGAAGCCTATGTTCCAATGGCTTTGGCCAAACTTCGGCAGATCGGTGCAGAAATCGGTGAACAGTGGCCGGGGTCGTGCTGTGCAATCTGCCACCGAATAGGTAACGTAGGAATCGCCGAGATTAGCGTCGTTATCGCCGTCTCCTCTCCTCACCGGGACAGCTGCTATGAAGCGAGCAGATATGCTATCGAACGTCTTAAACAAATAGTCCCTATTTGGAAAAAAGAAATGTGGGAAGACGGCTCAGAATGGAAAGGACATGGTCTCGGTCCCTGGAATCCTTCTGTTCCCGGTTCTTTTTCTTCGGAAAGCAAATAAGTTCGGCAAACAACTACAAATATCGTTGTCACCCCATTTATTTCCTGTTATATTTAAAGAAAATCAGGAGATTATGAGGTGGCATCGTCATTGAAAGTACATATCATGGAACTTCACCCCGGCGATCGTCTTCAGGAGGACATTTTCAACCGTTTTGGTGTACTCGTTTTGCAAAAAGGCACGGACTTGACCAGTGACGCCATTGTAAGGCTAATCCAGCATGGTACTGACTACGTGGATATCGAACCGAAGCTAGTTCCTCAGAGCAAGCCTTCGTTATCAGATCCCGAGTTGCCTGCGTACAAAGTGAAACCGTTCCTAGACGAAGCTATAGACGGATTCGAGGAAATTTTTCTGGAAGCGCTATCGAGCGGTACATTTAACGACACCAAGGTAGATCAGCTATTAGAGCCAATGGTCAGTCAACTGGTAGGTCAAAAAGACGTCGTTTCTCTGCTGCTCCTATTAAACGACGATGACAACTACACCTACAATCACTCCATGCAGGTTGGCATGCTTTCTTATTATATAGCCTCTTGGCTTGGTTATCCAAAAGAAGAAGCCTATAAAGCGGGGAAAGCCGGCTATTTGATCGATATCGGAAAGTGCAAAATTCCTCATGAAATTTTGTCTAAGCCAGGTAAACTAACATCAGAAGAGTTCGAAGAAGTGAAAAAACATACGATTTACGGTTACGATATCATCATGAACTCAACCGGAGATGAACTCACCGCGCTAGTCGCCTTACAGCATCATGAACGTGAGGACGGTAGTGGCTATCCGGACGGCCTCCGGGACAGAGAGATACACCCCTTCGCTAAAATTGCCGCGGTTGCTGACGTCTACACGGCCATGACCTCGAACCGGGTATACCAATCAAAACAGGAGCTACTAGCCGTACTTCAAGAGCTTAACACGCTTAGCTTCGGAAAACTGAACCCTGAGCCGACACAGGCACTCATCAATCACATGCTGCCAAACTTCATCGGCAAAAAGGTACTGCTTAACTCAGGTGAAGTTGGATCGATCGTGATGACGAATCAGTTGGACTTCTTCCGTCCACTTGTACAAACCGATGCTCGTTTTATTGATTTGTCCAAAGAGCGTCAAACCTTGATTGCAGAAGTTTATTTGTAATAATCACTATTTAATCATGGATTTCACTAAGCGAATAGGACAAATTTCTCGCCTTCAACCTCTTGAAGGCGAGTTTTTTGTGCCCAAACAACTCCAGCCCATTTGTCATAGACTATAAGACAAAAAATGGAGGCTGATCAGGTTATGCCTAACTACCGAATTATAGTTGATTTATCTGATCGTATGCTGTACCTGCTCGATAACAATATAGTCGTCAGAGGCTTTCCGGTGGGTATCGGAACCATGCTAACACTGACTCCCCAAGGGGAATACTCCATTATCAATAAGGTCCCCAATCCTGGAGGCCCTTTTGGGGCGTTTTGGATGGGGCTATCAAGGCCGCACTACGGCATTCACGGAACCAACAATCCCTCCTCGATCGGAAAACAGGTTTCCCATGGCTGTATCCGAATGTACAACCAGGACGTCATTGCCTTGTCGCGTCTTGTTCCCATCGGAACCAGGGTCACCATTCGAAACTAGTTAAAACTCTTGTTTCAATTTCTGCTTCTTATGCAAAGTGTGTTTAGTCCCCCACTCATGCATCGCGTTTAAAATTGGCTCAAGACTCTTACCATATTCAGTAATGGAATATTCAACTTTAGGAGGAACAACTGGATAAACGACACGCTGAATAATATCCTCCTCTTCTAATTCCCTCAACTGGCTTGTCAACATCTTTTGAGTAATTCCAGGTATCCTCTGTTTTAGTTCACTAAATCTTAGTGGACTCTTCTTTATTAAGTGCAATAAAATTATTGGCTTCCACTTTCCAACTAATATCTCTAAAGCATCACTTACACTGCATAAATCCGGCTCCAATTCCATCTATATGACCTCCATAGTATCCTTTACTATACTATACCACTTTGAAGTGCGTACTTCCGAAATAGGTGCTTATGAGTAATACTAAAATTGTAGAATTAAAAAATAGAAGCAACTATATAAGGAAGGTTGAAGTAAATATGCAAGAATATCGAATAGACCAAAGCAAGGGTCTTGAATTCGGTCTTTATACATTAGGTGACCACCTCCCAAATCCTTATACGGGAGAACGGATTTCTGCCAAGCAACGAATTCATGAAATCATTGAATTAGCCAAGCTGGCGGAGCAGGCCGGTATTGACTTTTTTGCTGTAGGGGAAAGCCACCAGGAATATTTCGCCACCCAAGCTCACACAGTCGTATTATCAGCGATCGCCCAAGCAACTAAAAATATGAAAATCGGAAGTTCTTCTACGATCATCAGTACGTCTGATCCGGTTCGAGTGTATGAAGACTTCGCAACGATTGACTTAATTTCCAATGGACGAGCTGAAATTATTGCTGGACGTGCATCACGTGTAGGACTTTATGATTTGTTAGGCTATAATGTGCGGGATTATGAAGCATTATTTGAAGAGAAATTCAACTTATTACTTCAGATTAATAAAGAAGAAGTGATTGATTGGAAGGGACAATTCCGTGAGCCTTTAACGAGTGCAAAAGTATTACCACGACCTAAAAACGCATCACTCCCCATTTGGCGTGCGGTCGGTGGAACCCCTGCAAGTGCAATGAAGGCAGGTTATGCGGGTGTTCCCATGATGCTTGCTGCCTTAGGAGGAGCAGCTAGTCACTTTAAGACAACAATTGATGCTTACAGAGAAGCTGCCCAAAACAACGGCTTTGATCCAGCCGCTTTACCGGTTGGAACAACTGGCTTTTTCTATGCAGCTGAAACCACACAAGAGGCTTTAAGAGAAATGTATCCTCACATCAATGAAGGAATGAAGCTAACAAACGGTCAAGGCTTTCCAAAACAAGCATTTGCTCAAGCTGTTGACAAACGCAGTGTTATTAATGTAGGGAGCCCACAGGAAATCATTGAAAAAATATTGTATCAGCATGAACTTTTCGGTCATCAGCGTTATCTCGCACAAATGGATTTCGGTGGAATGCCATTTGATAAATTGGTGAAGAACATTGAAATCATCGGAGAGCAAATTTTACCGGCTATCAGAAAATATACAGCAAAAAATTAGGAGGAAACCATGAAAATCGTAGGCTTGTCCGGTTCAATTGTCGGTTCAAAAACTAGAACTGCAATGAACTACTTATCTAAAGAAATCGCTGAGAAATATCCAGAAGTCGAATTTACTCTCATTGATTTAGCAGATTATCATCTGCAGTTTAGTGATGGGCGTAATTTTCTGGAATATGATGGGGATACAGGCTATGTAACAAAAACAATTATGGAAGCAGATGCAATTATTTTTGGCACCCCCATTTTTCAAGCCTCGATCCCTGCAACATTAAAAAATATTTTCGATTTATTGCCAGTCAACGCATTTCGCGATAAAGTGGCCGGCATGCTTGTTACAGCGGGTTCACCAAAACATTATTTAGTGGCAGAACAGCAATTAAAGCCAATCCTAGCTTATATGAAAGCGCAAATTGTCCAATCTTATGTATTTATTGAAGAAAAGGATTTCCATCAGAAGGAAATTGTAAATGACGATATTTTCTTCCGCATTGAACGGTTAGTTGAGGATACTATTTTATTGACAAAAACCTATACAGCACTACGGGAAGAAAGAGATGCTAAATATGATTTTTAAACCGCATTATATTGGAATTATTATTTGGTAATAAAAAATGGGCCTCATGAAATCCTTACCGGATGCATGAGGCCCTTAGTTATCAGTTTTTTTCTTTGTTATCCGATAGATCCTTCCATTTCGAACTTGATCAACCGATTCATTTCCACGGCATACTCCATCGGCAGCTCCTTGGTGAACGGCTCGATAAAGCCCATAACGATCATCTGCGTAGCTTCTTCTTCGGTTAGGCCGCGGCTCATCAAGTAGAACAGCTGCTCCTCAGACACCTTGGACACGGTTGCTTCATGCTCCAGAGTAACGTTATCGTTCATGATCTCATTGTATGGAATCGTATCCGAGGTCGATTCGTTATCAAGAATCAGCGTATCGCATTTAATGTTGGATTTAGCCCCATCTGCCTGGCGTCCAAAGGAAGCCAAACCGCGGTAAGTGACTTTGCCCCCATGCTTGCTGATCGACTTCGAGATAATTGTTGAGGTCGTATCCGGGGCGAGGTGAATCATTTTGGCACCGGCATCTTGGAGTTGGCCTTTGCCGGCTACGGCGATGGACAGCACACTGCCTTTCGCACCGCGGCCTTTAAGCACAACGGCTGGGTACTTCATCGTCAGCTTGGAGCCGATGTTCCCGTCGACCCATTCCATCGTCGCATTTTCTTCGGCAACCGCACGTTTCGTTACAAGGTTATAGATGTTCGGCGCCCAGTTCTGAATCGTAGTATAACGCACACGTGCATCTTTCTTCACGATAATTTCTACAACCGCACTATGCAGCGAATTTGTACTGTAAATCGGAGCCGTACAACCTTCTGTATAGTGAACGAAGCTACCTTCGTCGGCAATGATGAGCGTCCGTTCAAATTGTCCCATATTTTCCGAATTGATTCGGAAATAAGCCTGCAGCGGTACTTCGCATTTCACGCCTTTCGGTACATAAATAAAGCTGCCTCCAGACCATACGGCACTGTTCAAGGCTGCAAATTTATTGTCAGCCGGCGGAACAACGGTACCGAAATATTCGCGGAACAACTCCGGATACTCACGCAGCGCAGAGTCCGTATCCATGAAAATTACACCTTGATCCTCGAGGTCTTTCTGAATGCTGTGGTAAACAACCTCAGATTCGTACTGTGCCGATACCCCAGCAAGGAACTTCTGCTCTGCTTCCGGAATTCCGAGCTTATCAAAGGTTTCCTTGATTTCGGTAGGTACCTCTTCCCAAGTTTTCCCTTGCTTTTCCGAAGGTCTTACATAATATTGAATGTCGTCAAAATCAAGCTCATCTAGATTGCCACCCCAACGAGGCAGTGCCATCTTTTCGAATTGTTCAAGCGATTTAAGCCGAAAATTCAACATCCATTCCGGTTCGTTCTTAATCCGGGAAATCTCCGTCACGATTTCACGGGTTAAACCTTTTCCCGATTGAAATATCGCCTTGTGCTCATCCCGGAAGCCATATTTATATTCTTCCAATTCGGGTGCTTTCTTGGCCATCTCAGGCTACCTCCTTAAATTGTATTACGATTCATCTTGAATTCCCTTCTTCAATGCGTTCCAAGCTAATGTGGCGCATTTGATACGGGCAGGAAATTTATTAACGCCAGATAAGGCCTCGAGATCTTCATAATCATCAAATTCTACATGTTCACCCATCATCAGCCGGGAAAAACGTCCGGCTATATCTTTAGCTTCATCTAAAGTATGACCTTTGACGGCCTCCGTCATCATTGAAGCAGAGGACATGCTGATAGAACAACCTTCCCCGGTAAACCGGGCGTCTTTCACAATGTTTTCTTCAATAATAAGCTGCAGGGAGATTTTGTCGCCGCAGGTTGGATTGTTTAGCTCAACCGTAACGGCTTCATGATCAAACTTTCCCCGATTACGCGGATTTTTATAATGATCCATAATGACTCGGCGGTACAAATCGTCCAGTTGCATTACCCAAAATACTCCTTTGTTTGGATTAAAGCGTCCGCCAATCGGTCGATATCCTGCTCCGTATTGTAAAGGTACAGGCTGGCTCTTGCCGTTGCGCTCGCTTTCAGCCAGCGCATCAGCGGCTGGCAGCAATGATGGCCCGCCCGAATCGCTATACCGGACGCATCCAGTACTGTCGCTACATCATGAGGATGCACATCCTGCAAATTGAAGGTGATCAGCCCAACTTTACGTTCACGTGGTCCGTAAAGAGTCACACCTTCGATTTCGGAGAGGCGGCTCATTGCATAAGCGGCGAGTTGCGTCTCATGCCGGTGAATTTCGTCCATCCCGATACTTTCCAGAAAATCGATGGCTGCAGCCAGTCCGACAGCCCCAGCGATAATTGGCGTCCCTCCCTCGAATTTCCACGGGAGTTCCTTCCAGCTCGATTCATACAGACCAACATCGTCGATCATTTCGCCGCCGTATTCAATAGGCTCCATCGATTCCAGCAGATGCTTCTTACCATATAGTACTCCAATCCCGGTTGGAGCGCACATCTTGTGACCGGAAAAAGCGTAAAAGTCGCAATCCAGGTCCCGTACATCCACTTTCATATGCGGCGTGCTTTGGGCACCGTCAACAACCATGACAGCCCCATGCCAATGTGCAAGTTCTGCAAGCTGCTTCACGGGATTTACCACACCAAGAACATTGGATACATAGGATGTTGCCACGATTTTCGTCTTGTCTGTAATCGTCTTCTCTGCATCCTCCATATCGATGTTGCCGTCCGGGTGAAGCGAAATGTATTTCAAAACAGCCTTCTTCTTCAGTGCAAGTTGCTGCCAAGGAATCAGGTTGCTATGATGTTCCATCGGTGTAATAACAATTTCATCGCCTTCTTCGATGACTCCAAAGCCGTATGATGAGGCGATCAAGTTTAAAGACGCGGTCGTCCCACGGGTAAAAATAATCTCTTCCCGGCGTGCAGCACCGATGAAGCGGGCGACTTTGTCGCGAGCGCCCTCATAGGCATCCGTCGCCCGACTCCCCAATGTATGAACGCCGCGGTGCACGTTGGCATTATCCCATTCATAAAAGTGCTTAAGAGCATCAAGTACAGCGACCGGCTTTTGCGAGGTTGCCGCACTATCCAAATAAACTAAGGGATGCCCATTAATTTCTTGTTGCAATATAGGGAACTGCTTCTTGAGCTCTAGCGCATTCATTGTCCCAACTTCCTTTCTACCAAGCCTTGCAGCAACTGCTGCACCGGCTCAAGTGGAATATCTGACACTACTGGGGCCAGAAAGCCGTAAATGATCAAGCGTTCCGCTTCGGCTCGGGTAATCCCCCGAGACATCAAATAGTAGATTTGCTCCGGGTTCACCTGGCCAACGGAAGCAGCATGCCCAGCTGATACATCATCCTCATCAATGAGAAGAATCGGATTGGCATCCCCACGCGCCTTCGGGCTAAGCATCAGCACTTTTTCCGTTTGCTGGCCATCTGCCTTGGTCGCGCCCTTCTCGATTTTCGTGATGCCATTGATAATCCCCGTTGCATTTTCACGCATTACAGCACGGGTAATCATATGACTCGTTGAGCTCTTGCCGTAATGGATTGCTTTCGTCGTGTAATTCAACTTCTGCGTACCCGACCCAACCGCAATTACTTTCGCGTCAGAGGACGAACCGTTCCCCTTCAAAATCGATAGCGTCTCACTCATGGAATCGCCGTCATTCATCTCGCCAACGATCCACTCGATGCTGCCGTCATTCTCAACAATAGCTCGCCGGTACGACAAATCGGTCGTGTGCTCATTCAAATCATGAACAGAGGCAAATAGAACTTTAGCCCCCGGCTTGACAATGACTTCAGCAGCCCCATTATGAATGATTGTTCCACCAGCATGCGTAGAAATGTAGTTGTCAACATAAGCTACCTTGCTGTTTGCTTCCGCCACGATCAACACATGCGGAGCAAAAGTGACATTTGAATCGTCCAGCAGGAAAATGCTTTGCAGCGGTGTGTCGATAACTACGTTTTTCGGAACATATAGGAATACCCCGCCGCTCCATAAAGCTGAGTGAAGTGCGGTAAGCTGGTTTTCATCCGGCTTCACCACGGTGTTCAGGTACCCTTTCACCAAGTCGCCGTGCTCTCGGGCAGCAGTTTCAAGGTCGGTGAAAATGACACCTTGGGCGGAGAGTTCAGGTGAAAGTCGCGTAAATACCGCATCCGAGTTGTGTTGTACGAGTAAATTGCTATTCTCTTTCAATTCAACGATCGAAGCAACATTGTCCGGAATCTGCTGCGCGATTTCTTTCCGTGCTTCACGCAGACTGCCAAAGCTGCTAAGATCCCAACGATCCAGTCTCGTCTTCTCTAATTTAGGTAAATTCAACTCGCCCGCAAGCTGGAGCGCTTGAATTCTACTTTCTGTTAACCAATCCGGCTCACCACGATGAACTGAAATAGATTTTAGTTGATCCCCTTCTACCGGAAGAACGGTTTGTGTTGTCATGTCTACTCCTCCTTCCGCTTAGGCTTCTTGACCGATCGTTTCGTCCACGATGCCAAGTTCTTCTTTAACCCAATCGTATCCTTCCTCCTCCAAACGTTCGGCAAGCTCCGGACCTCCGGATTTTACGATACGACCTTGCATCATTACATGGACAAAATCTGGCTTAATGTAGTTTAGCAAGCGTTGGTAGTGAGTGATGATCAGGAAACCGCGATCCTCGTCGCGCATAGTATTTACACCATTCGCTACGATCCGCAGCGCGTCGATGTCAAGGCCGGAGTCGATCTCGTCAAGAATGACAATCTTCGGTTCCAGCATAAGCATTTGCAATATCTCGTTTCTCTTCTTCTCGCCGCCAGAGAATCCTTCATTCAAATAGCGATGAGCAAATTCCGGATTCATTTCGAGTTCTTTCATCTTCGCTTCCATCTGGCGAATGAATTTTATCAAGGACAGCTCGTTCCCTTCGCCACGGCGAGCGTTAATTGCGCTACGCAGGAAGTCCGAGTTCGTCACGCCAGCGATTTCGCTAGGATACTGCATAGCCAGGAACAAACCGGCGCGAGCCCGCTCGTCCACGCTCATTTCAAGTACGTCTTCGCCGTTCAGCGTGACTTTGCCGTCTGTCACTTCATATTTCGGATGTCCCATTAGAGCAGAGGCTAACGTACTTTTCCCCGTACCGTTAGGTCCCATGATGGCATGGATTTCTCCGCCCTTTATTTCAAGGTCGATTCCTTTCAGAATCTCCTTATCCTCGATTGTCGTTTTTAGTCCTTCAACAACGAAATGTGTAGCCATTTTTTTTACTCCTTCCGTCCATCAAAAATTAACGTAAATGTATTCAGGGACGCCGCCCTTTATTTTTGCTATTATAACATAGCGATTATCACATTATAATTATTCTAAGTGATAATCATTGATTCTCAATGATTCTCATTACATTCTAACCTACTTTTTATGCATAATCAATGGATGATGGCAGATATAACCAAACAGCTGTATAGTTTGTCACTGACAAAACTTGAATGCCTTTATCAGGAGCATAGAAAAAGACCTGGCCCACTACTTTTTGGCCAAGCCCTTTTCGAAAGATAGCATTCTATATTAGTCATTCATTTCGTTTGTAAGCTTGTTAACCTAAATAAGAGCGAAGCATCCACATATGTTTTTCCAAATCGCCTTTAAAGCCCGTCAGCAAATCGCCGGTCACAACGTCCCCTGTTTTTTCAGCAAGATCGATGCCTTCTTGATACGACTCGGACAGGGTCGCAAAATCTTCCACCAAGTTTTGTACCATCGTTGTTGGCTCTTCTTTTCCGCTTGCTTCTTGAATGGTGGCAATATCCAGGTAGCTCTTCAACGTAGCGGCAGGATTCCACTTCAGGGTCAACATGCGTTCTGCAATAGCGTCCATCTGTTCGGTAACTTCATTATACAATTCCTCAAATTTTGCATGCAGGATGAAGAAATTACCGCCTTTGACATACCAGTGATAGTTATGAAGCTTAACGTACAGTACATTCAGATTGGCAACTTGCTCGTTTAATACTTTCTCCAATCCAGATTTACTCGTTTTGTTCGCTTTATTCGCTGCTTTTGAATCTGCTTTTGCCATAATCGATCCATCCTTTATAAGTAGTATAGATATCCTCAGGAAGACCCGAGGCTATTACAGCGGATTCATGTCATAATAGTGATTTAACCAAGTTGCGAGATTGTGAATCATATATCAACCTTCTTTTTTTAAAATTCATATGAGAAATAAGCGAATTCCGTGTTTCTTTTATTTCCCAACAATAGTCAGTAGTTTTTTACCAATTTTCGAGCTATCATTATATACTGAGAAGTACTCTTTTGAAATACAACATGCTTCTATACCGAACGGGTTTTGGGGGACATATGGATAATCATACGGGAAAGCAAAAAGAAGAACTGGGTTATTTGTTCAACGTAGAAATTTTGGTGAAGAACCAGTCGAATGCTCTGGCCCTTCAATCACTGCTCGAACTGCTGAACAATGGAAGCAGCATCATCGATTACCGGATTAATTCTGGGATCGAGCTTGGGGAAATCATCGATGCGTTGTTGGAGAGCAGAAAGCAGACCTTTATTTCCAAAACCTACAAAAGATTAGGTAAAACAGAACCTGCTAAGGCGCCTACGGGGAACGATAAGAAGCAAGCCGAACCGGAGGCAAAGCCTAAAGCCCAAGCCAAACAAGAAGTTTCCGGCAGCTTTAAAGACTTCGCTTCAAGTGAAAACTTTCAGTCATGGATTCAGAACTATATTACGGGAAATAAGCTTGTTCGCTTGTACATTCATCGAAACGGCAGCCGGATCAACATTCCTTGCCGGATATTAAACTTCCTTCCGGAGAACGCTGCTTTGAACGTCTATCACGTAGATGAAAAACAGGTTTACACTTTAAACCTTAGTGAAATTATTGATTTTTTAGATACGTAATAATGAAGCAAAAACGGCCGGATCATCACCCCTTTATACCAAAGGAGTTGATCCGGCCGTTCTATTTGCAGCATCAACTTTACTTTTCTTTATTTCGCCATACGGTTAGCGCAAGTAGCAGCCACCCGGCGATGAAGGATATTCCCCCAAGCGGCGTTACTGGGCCAAGCCAGGTCCAATCGAGCGCGGCCAGTCCATACAAGCTTCCCGAAAACAAAACGATGCCAATCAGGAACAATCGGTTAGCCCATTGCAGTTGACGGGATTCTCCCCATAGCCCAGCCGATAGTGCCACCAAAATAATGGCGATCCCATGAATCATCTGGTAATGAACACCGGTTTCATAAGTGCGAATTGCGGACTCACCAATCACCGGCTCTAAAATGTGAGCGCCGAACGCGCCGAGCGAAACGGCGAGAAGCATGACAATAGCTCCGATGCCGGCATATTTTCGCTGCATTACTTTGTCCCCCTTTTCTATTTTTCTTCCATCTTATGTAGGTCGTGGATCGTCCTAAGCTTACACTCAAATATCATCATACCTTAGTCGGCTGTTTTTTCCTACGGGCTGATTTCGATTCATAAAACAAGCCCAATGTCAAATTTATCCTTGATTTTTCACGAGATTTGTGAAAAATTAAACGAGAATGGGATTACAAGGTTAAAAGGACTAAAAGGAGACTATATTCATGGATTATAACCAAATGGAGCAAAACCAGGTTCCAACCTATGCTGCAGACCCTGGACAAAGCGTTCCACGCAAGTTTTCAGGTCCAGGCATCGCTTCCTTTATCGTAAGTCTACTTACGATTATCGGTTACATCACCTCCATCGTAATGATCACCTCCAGCATTATTGATCTGGTAGATCAGCCAACCACCATTATTGCAGAGGATATTATGCAGCGACCCGGGGCGATTGGCGGCGTTGTATTATTTATGGGGTCCGGGTTACTCAACCTGATCGCGCTTATTTTGGGTATTATCGGCATGGCCCTGAAAAATCGCAAAAAGGTGTTCGCTATTCTCGGTACGATCTTTTCTGTACTGCCTATCTTGGTGCTTATCGTATTGTTTGCCATCGGCAGTAGTATAAACTAAGCTATTATATAGCTTTTTATAAGACGTAATGCCCCCGCCGCGCTATGCTTAATCAGCCTTGCGTGAATACGGGGGCTTTTCCTATTCTCATAGTTTTTGATAAAATGGTATAGATTGTGTTCGTAACCGAATTAACTAAACCAAGGAGATGCTTATGGCTAAAGTGAAAATATTCGCAGACAGTACTTCAGATCTGCCCGCGGAATGGCTCAGCCGTTACGATATCGGAATCGTCCCACTTTACGTTGTATTTGGCAACGAGACATTTAGAGATGGCGTTGATATTGTTCCAACCGATATTTATAAACGTGTAGAAGCTGAAGGAAATCTGCCGAAAACGACCGCCCCATCGCCTAAAGACTTTATGGATGCTTTTGGCCCTTATATCGAACGTGGGCAAGACATCGTATACATCAGTCTCTCCTCCAAGCTCTCATCTACATATCAAAATGCAAAAATTGCTGCCGAAGAGTTCCCGGAGGGTCGTATACACGTCTTCGATTCCTATACGTTATGCAGTGGGATTGGCCTGCTGGTTATGAAAGCTGCCAAAGCAGCGGAAAAGGGAGACACGCTTGACGAAATCGTCGCCATGCTGGAGCGCTGCCGTCCGCTGGTGGAAACCCAATTCGTCATCGATACGCTGGAATACTTGTATAAAGGCGGGCGATGCTCAGGAATGCAAAATTTCATCGGTAGCCTTCTCCAAATCAGACCCGTTCTGAAGTTAGTCGATGGAAACATCATTCCGGCCTACAAAATACGCGGCAAAAAAGAAAAAGCCGTGCAGCAGATGCTGGACAATGCCTTGGCCGATCGGGACAATATGGATGATGATTTGGTGCTTGTTGCCCATACGCTGGCCGAAGAGGAAGCTTTGAAGCTAGCTGCGATTTTGAGGGAGCAAACCGGGGTGCGGGAAGTCGCTGTAACGGAAGCGGGTTGTGTCATTTCGAGTCATTGTGGACCACATACGGTAGCCATTATGTACACTAGAAAAAATCCGGCACATTAACGGTAGGCCGGATACGAGGAGGATCACTATGGGTTCGATCAAAATTTTTGCGGACAGCACCTGTGATTTACCGCCCGAGTGGATTGAGGAATATCGTATCGGCATCGTACCCCTTTATGTCACCTTTTCTGAAAATACTTATAAAGATGGAGTTGATTTAAACACCCCAGAGCTGTACCGCAAGGTATCGGAAACAGGGAGACCCCCAAAAACAGCAGCTCCCTCTCCAGCGGATTTTATACAGGCATTCACTCCCTTTGTGGAGGAAGGCCAGCAGATCCTGTACATCAGCCTTTCTACCGAATTGTCTTCGACCTATCAGAACGCCCTGATTGCAGCCGAGGAATTTCCTGAAGGACAAGTAACGGTGTTCGATTCGCTAAACCTGTCAACCGGAATCGGATTACAGGTTATGAAAGCCGTTCATGCCGCCTCGGAGGGACAAAGCGTTCCTGAAATCGTCAAGCTGCTCCACAAGGTTCGCCCTCAGGTGGAGACGGAATTCGTTATTGATTCTCTCGATTATTTATATAAAGGCGGACGTTGCTCCGGCATGCAAAATCTGGTCGGCAGCCTACTTAAAATCCGACCGGTCATCAAGGTGATCGATGGGAAAATGACCCCTGCCTACAAGATCCGCGGCAGCCGTGAAAAGGCACTGGATCAATTGCTGAGCAACGCTCTTAGCCACCTGCCAGAAATGGATAACGATATCATATTCGTTACGCATTCGTTAGCGAACGAGGATGCCGTTCATCTAAAGCAGGCGCTTGAAGCCAAAACGCAAGCCCGAATCGTAGTAACCTCTAACGCTGGCTGCGTCATTTCAAGTCATTGCGGAGCCAAGACGATCGGCATTTTATATACGAAAAAGATTGGCTAAGTGTATAACTCTGCAAGCGGGTTTCCCCCTTGCAAAAATTTATCATGTAAGAAGCGCGGGTCCTTGGAGATATCATTCCCGGTTGCTCGCGCTCTTTCGCTTAAAACATGTGTTCTCTCATCGATTGTAGGAATTGTTCAATAGAAGGTGTTTCCTGTACCGTTTGAGTGTGTATTCCAAATCCAGCAATCACAGGCTTCAATTCGTCAAGCACCTTGGAATTGGTTGATACCAGAAGTGAAGGAACGACCTTGTGCTCCTCAATTAACTTAAGCAAGCCCTCGGCCAAATTAGGGGAAGCCTCCTGCTGTTTCGTTAATCCATGATGCAGGATTTGGCTGGAAGCCTCATCGGCAATCAAATTCATTTTCGGATAAAAAGGCCTCCCTTCCTCATGAATAGGCATAGGTACAAAAAAGCTGTCTACTTCCCAAACCCCCACTATATGTTGAACTGCCCTTTTTGCTTTAGCCATTCTAATTTCATCAAGCATCATTTTCGAATGGAAGGCTTTCGGTTCATCCGGCTCAGGCTTTAGCCAAACGCTTGTCCAAGTCGAGGAATTATCCCCTGCCGACTTATCCGGGATTCGAACAAGAAAAGATTGGTGCTCCCCTTCCAGAAGGGCATCGGGATTTTTGCGATACGACAAGCTAACTTCCATGGATTGCATAATAACGTCCGTTAAAAGTGTAACGTCCTCTTGTTTCGTTAGAGGCCACGGCACGTAACCGGGCTCATACAGGCGAAAAGTTGGCCAAGCGTTTCTCCCGCGGTAGGATAAGCCCAATTGTTTAATTTGAGCGTATTCCTCCGGATATAAATCATCCCGGTTATCGAAAGAAAGCATATAACAATGCTGGATAAAAAGCGGGTCTACCTCCGTCAAGTCCCCGTTTAGCATTTGAAGAAGAGTTTGAAGTCCCGCGCTCCCTAAATAAACAGCCATTCCGTACATTTCTCCGCCGTTTCCCATCACGCAGCAATAGCCGATTTTATGACTCTTAGGGTCCTTAACACCAAACAAATGAATATTGGACAACCACTCCCACGGCTTCATCTTTTTAAATTGCGCTGCCGCCTCATATAAACGAGACCATTCTGCTGTAGTAGCTTCCAACTGTTACCCTCCTCATACTATCACTTGTACTTATTTTATCGATCTTTCAGTCTTTTTCAACAATCGCTGTTCACTTCATGCCCTTCTTCCCCTCACATATCGTCCCTATCCGTGAATATACTTAATTTACATCCACTAAACAGCGTTCCGTGATATCCATATATGGAGGTGTTCATCATGTCATCTTCACCTGAAGCGCGTAATTTTGTCGTCTCCAAGGAGGACTGGTCGCTGCATCGCAAGGGCTACCAGGATCAGCAGCGGCATCAGGATAAAGTCCGGGAGGTCGTCCGGCAAAATCTTCCGGACCTCGTTACCGAAGAGAACATCATCATGTCCGACGGAAAACAAATCATCAAGGTACCCCTTCGCAATCTGGAGGAATACCGCTTTATTCATAACTATCAGAAGCATAAGCATGTCGGACAGGGAGACGGAAACAGCGAAGTAGGCGACGTGCTTGGTCAGGACAGCCCAAAGGACGGCGGAAAAAACGGAAAAGCCGGCGACCAGCCTGGCCATGATTACGTTGAGGCGGAAATTAGCATCGAGGACCTGGAGGAAATGCTGTTCGATGAGCTCGAGCTGCCCTTCATACAAGAGAAGGATAGGGAAGAAATGGACGCCGTGTCGTTCCGCTTTAACGATATCCGCAAAAAAGGGCTCATGTCCAACATCGACAAAAAGCGTACGATTCTAGAAAATCTCCGTCGTAACGCCACTGCTGGGACTCCAGGCATTCATGGCATTTCTCCAGACGATTTACGCTATAAAACGTGGGAGGATGTTATCGTACCCCGCTCCAATGCCGTCATTATCGCTATGATGGATACGTCAGGTTCTATGGGAGCTTTCGAAAAATACTGCGCACGCAGCTTTTTCTTCTGGATGACCCGGTTTTTACGCCGACAGTATGAAAAGGTGGAAATCGTGTTTCTCGCCCATCACACCGAGGCCAAGGAAGTGAGCGAGGAGGAGTTTTTTACCCGAGGAGAAAGTGGAGGCACCATATGCTCTTCTGTCTATCAAAAGGCATTGGAGATTATCGACAGTCGATATCCCCCGTCCAGCTATAACATATACCCGTTTCATTTTTCCGATGGAGACAATCTGACCTCCGATAACGATCGCTGCACGAAGCTGATCGCCGAGCTGCTCAAGCGATGCAATATGTTCGGCTACGGAGAAGTCAATCAATACAATCGAGGGAGCACGCTTATGTCCTCCTACCGAAACTTCAAACTGGATAAATTTCTGTACTACGTCATTAAGGAAAAAGGTGAAGTTTACAGTGCACTGAAGCACTTTTTCCATAAGCGGGAAGGAGAGGCGGCCGTATGACAAGCGAACATCAGCAGCTTGAATATGCCATTGCGGAAATCATGGAAATCGCCGATTCCTTTGGACTCGACTATTATCCGATGCGCTACGAAATTTGTCCGGCCGACATCATTTATACGTTTGGTGCTTACGGGATGCCAACCCGTTTCTCGCACTGGAGCTTCGGAAAAATGTTCAACAAAATGAAGATGCAGTACGATTTCGGCCTCAGCAAAATCTACGAGCTGGTCATCAACTCCAATCCGTGTTACGCCTTTCTGCTAGAAGGCAATTCCCTCGTCCAAAATAAACTAATCGTTGCACATGTGCTTGCGCACTGTGACTTTTTCAAAAATAATGCCCGCTTTGCGAATACAAATCGGGATATGGTAGAAAGTATGGCCGCTACGGCTGAGCGGATTAGCCGCTACGAGCTGGAATTCGGCGCAAATACAGTGGAAAGCTTTATCGATGCCGTCCTTGCTATTCAGGAGCATGTCGATCCTCAGCTTATCAAACCAAAGCGCTATGACAAACGGAGACAAATGGAAGAAAAAATTCGGCTGGCCAAGGAAGGACGACGTGAACCGTCCCGGGTTCATGAGTACGATGATCTTTGGTCACTGGATGAGCCTGCCGCAAGCGCCAAGGCCCCTTTAGAGCAGTCTGCTATACCGTTCCCGCCGGAACCTGAAAAAGATATTGTCTGGTTCATTCAGGAATATTCGGAAGTACTGGAGGAATGGCAGCGGGATATCATGAGCATGCTGCGCGAAGAAATGCTGTACTTCTGGCCACAGATGGAGACGAAAATCATGAACGAAGGCTGGGCTTCGTTTTGGCACCAGCGGATCATCCGCGAGCTGGACCTGACCAGCGAGGAGACGATCGAATTCGCCAAGCTGAACTCTGCCGTCGTGCAGCCCTCGCAGCAGAGCTTGAACCCCTACTATTTGGGGCTGAAGATTTTCGAGGATATCGAGCGGCGCTGGGACCGCCCCACTGAAGAGGAAAAGCAGCGCTTCGGCCGGGTACCGGGCCAAGGAAGGGAGAAACTATTTGAAGTCCGGGAGCTCGACTCCGACCTCTCCTTCCTGCGAAGTTATTTGACAAGAGACCTTGTCCGCGAGCTCGATTTGTACATTTTTGAAAAACAGGGCCCCGAGTGGAAAATTACCGATAAAACCTGGGAAAATATCCGTGATCAATTGGTGGCCTCCCGAGTGAATGGCGGCTCTCCCTATATCGTCGTGCAGGACGGGGATTATTTGCGGGCCGGTGAGCTGTTACTTAAGCATCAGTATGAGGGCATTGAGCTGGATCTCAAATATTTGGAGCATACGCTGCCCCATGTGTATCGGCTCTGGGGGCGAACCGTTCATCTTGAAACCGTCGTCGAGGAGAAACGGGCACTGTTCACCTACGATGGGCAGAAGCATTTCAGAAAAATTTTATAAATGTGGTGTGTTGACAAGACGGTCTTTTCCATGAACTTACAGGCGCCCATCGCTATGGCGAAGGGCGCTTTCTTTTTCTCGGCCGACGCTTGTATAATGAACATGTTGCTTACATATCCCATCATAGAACGGGGGCTTCCAAAATGAAAACGATCCCAATTCAAAAGCACGGAATAAATGCCAGTCAAATCGTCCTCGGCTGCATGCGAATGGGCGGCGACTGGGATAAAAACAGTCCAATTACAAACGAGCATGTAAAAGAAGGACAGCACGCGGTTGAAACGGCGCTTGAAATCGGCATCAACATGTTCGATCACGCCGATATTTATACCGTAGGGAAAGCGGAGCAAGTCTTCGGTCAGGTTCTGAAATCGAAACCAGGGCTGCGTGAGCAAATCATCCTTCAGTCGAAATGCGGCATCCGTTTTGCCGAGGGGAACAGCCCGCATCGATTTGATTTCTCCGAAGAGCATATCCTTCGCAGCGTCGATGGCATTCTGCATCGTCTTGGAACAGAATATCTCGATATTCTGCTGCTCCATCGCCCCGACGCCCTGGTCGATCCCGAGGAGGTTGCAAGTGCATTCCATAAGCTCAAATCCTCCGGAAAGGTCCGCCATTTTGGGGTGTCCAATATGAGTCAGGGGCAGATGAAGCTGATTCAAGCGTATAGTGATGAGAAATTGATCGTCAACCAGCTCGAAATGAGCCTGCTGAAAATCGGCTTCCTGGAGACCGGTATTCATGTGAACCAAGAGGCCGCTAGAGACAATGTGTTCCCGGAGGGCACCCTCGAATACTGCCGTCTGGAAAATATTCAGCTCCAATCGTGGGGGCCGCTCGCCCAAGGGCTCTACTCCGGGCGCTCTTTGGATGGCCAAAATGAAAGTGTGGCAGCCACGGCGAAGCTTGTCCAGCAAATGGCGGCGGACAAGAATACCACACCCGAGGCGATCGTACTCGCCTGGCTAATGACCCACCCTGCCGGTATCCAGCCGGTGATCGGCACGATCAACCCCGAGCGGATTCGGGCCTGCAAGGATGCGTTCAAACTACGCCTGACGCGGGAGGAATGGTACACGCTGTACATCAGCTCGCGCGGGAGAAGCCTGCCTTAAGGCGTCGGCGACTTTGGCGCGTGCAGATCATGGCGTAAGCGCAGATTTAGCTGCATTTTGTACATTTAATTTGTGCGGCCTAGGCGGATTTTCGTGAATAGTTGTAAAATGTACATCTATATAGAGGGTTAACCCGGATTTGCGGTGAACAGACCCCAACTAAATGTATGTTTTACAGCTAAATTCTCAAAAATGGCCATTTGTCCGGAATTAGCTGCACTTTTTACATTTATTTTACTGCAGATGAGTTACAGGCCAAAAACTAACAAGGCAATCCCAGCATAGCAGCAGAATAGCTGTCAGCGTTGGGGATTGCCTTTTTGCACAAACTTCTCCTACCTACCGGTTCAACAAACTGCCGACGTACCGCAAAAGCTCGTTAGCGCACACCGGGCAGTAGCCGTGCTCGTCGATCAGCCGCTTGCTGACCTCGTTGATCCGTTTGAGTTGGTTTTCATCCGGTGTTTTGGTAGAGGTTGTGATTTTGACGATGTCTTTGAGATCGGCGAACAGCTTCTTCTCGATCGCTTCCCGCAGTCGGTCATGATGGTTGTACTCAAACTTCCGCCCTTTTCGCGAATATGCGGAGATTCGAATCAATATTTCTTCCCGGAACGCCTTCTTGGCATTTTCCGAAATGCCAATCTGCTCCTCAATGGAGCGCATCAACCGCTCATCGGGATCCATCTCTTCGTCCGTCAGCGGATCGCGGATTTTCGTCCAGTTGCAGAACGCTTCAATATTGTCTAGATAGTTCTCAAACAACGTACGCGCCGATTCCTCAAACGAGTACACGAACGCCTTTTGCACTTCTTTTTTGGCGAGTTCATCATACTCCTTACGGGCAATCCCGATAAAGGTCAAATACCGCTCCCGCTCTTCCTTCGTAATCGAAGCATGCTGATCCAGGCCATCTTTGATCGCTCGCAAAATATCAAGGGCCCCCATGCAGTGCAAATCTTGCTTGATCAGCGCACTTGAAATCCGGTTGATAACATACCGCGGGTCGACGCCCGACATGCCTTCCTCCAGAAACTCGTTTTGCAGCTCCTTCAAATCCGCATTTTTGTACCCTTCCACTTCCTCGCCGTCGTAGAGCCGCATTTTTTTCACCAGGTCGATCCCCTGCTTTTTCGTTTCTTTAAGCCTCGTCAAAATAGAAAAGATAGCCGCGGAGTGCAAGGCATGCGGGGCAATGTGAATGTGACTCATATCGCTTTGCCCGATCAGCTTGGCGTAAATTTTCTCCTCCTGCGACACCTTGAGGTTGTATGGGATCGGCATGACGATCATGCGAGATTGCAGCGCTTCGTTCTTTTTGTTGGCGATAAATGATTTATATTCCGATTCATTCGTATGGGCAATGATGAGTTCATCCGCGCTAATTAACGCGAACCTGCCTGCCTTGAAATTACCTTCCTGGGTCAGAGACAGTAAATTCCACAAAAATTTCTCGTCGCACTTCAGCATTTCCTGGAATTCCATTAAGCCGCGATTCGCCTTGTTAAGCTCCCCATCAAACCGGTACGCCCGGGGATCGGACTCGGAGCCGTATTCGGTAATCGTCGAGAAGTCGATGCTCCCCGTCAAATCGGCAATGTCCTGAGACTTTGGATCCGATGGGCTAAACGTACCGATGCCGATCCGCTCGTCTTCCGACAAAAGAACACGCTCGATTTTAACGTTCTCAATGTCTCCGCCATATTCCGTTTTCAGCCTCATTTGGCATACAGGGCACAAATTCCCCTCGATACGAACCCCCAGCGTCTTCTCTACCTCAGGACGAAGTTCATGTGGAACGAGATGAAGCGGATCCTCATGCATCGGGCAGCTGGCAATGGCATAAACCGCCCCCTTATCGGTACGAGAAAACTTTTCAAGCCCCCGCTTAAGCAGCGTTACCAACGTTGATTTCCCCCCGCTAACGGGTCCCATTAAAAGTAAAATACGTTTACGAACATCCAGCCGTCTGGCCGCCGAGTGAAAATATTCCTCCACCAGCTTTTCGATCGCCCGGTCCAACCCGAATATTTCCTGTTCAAAAAATTTATACCGCTTGCGTCCGTCGTCATCCTCTATACCGAAGGATTTGATCATTTCGTATACTCGGGCATGTGCGGTCATGGCTGGAGAAGGATCTTCCGCCAGCTTTTCGATATATTGCTTGAATGTGCCGCTCCACGACAAGGAGTCGCTTTCCGCCCGGTATGCCGCTATACGTTCAAAAATCTCCATGTTCGCTACCTCCTGTACTCCCGCTTGGGTTTCTCCCGTTTTCCCGCCCTCTGTTCCAGTGCTAAACCTGCAAATGGAGCTACCACGTAAGAAAAACGTCTATCGACGTACGTTCAAGGAAGACAGACCGCTTTTTAAGCGGTAGTTTTTCTTGCGACTAAAAATTTGTTCAGCTCCGCCGAAAACTTATTACTTCTTTATTCTAAAAAAAGTGTATTACATACCTATGCGCCTGGGCTGGAGAAGTTGACCTTTTTTTCCGTGCAAAAGGTATTTCCACCCGAAAAAGTCGGATTTCAACTTTGTGCTATAATTTGTACTAATCAACGGAACGAAAAGGAGAGCGTCATGGCAGTAGAACATGAGACGGAACTATACGCTCCGATTAAGGCATTTTTCGAGGAACGGGGATACATCATCCGAAGCGAGGTTCGCCACTGTGACCTGGTCGGCATTCGGTCGGGAAGCGATGAGCCGCTGATCGTAGAAATGAAGAAAACGTTCAATATCGCCCTGCTGCTGCAAGGTTTGGAACGGCAGAAGCTCAGCGGCGAGGTCTATTTGGCCGTCGAAAAGAATCGGACGAAAAAAGGGGCCCACAATCAGCGATGGAACGAAATTGCGGTCCTTTGTCGGCGCCTGGGGCTCGGGCTGATCACGGTAACCCGATTTAAAACCAAAAGCCCTTTTGTGGAAATCTTGTGCTCACCGGGAGACAAGGTTTATATGCCAACGGCAAGGGTCATCAAAACGCGAGCGGAACGCCTTACACGTGAATTCAACGAACGCAGCGGTGATTATAATGTTGGCGGCAGCCATGGCGCCAAACTGATGACCGCATATCGGGAAAAGGCGCTCCGCGTCGCACTCGCCCTGCAGGAGGAGGCGGAGATGGCTCCGAAGGATGTCCGCGACCGCAGCGGCGTCGGTAGTGCAGCCGCGATCCTGCAGCGTAACTATTACGGCTGGTTCTGCCGCGTCGCGCGCGGGCGATACGCCCTGACGCCGGAAGGGGTCAGCAGCCTGAAGGAGTACGCCTACGTCGTGGAAGGCTGGCGGCGGATTGCAGCTACCGTCTCCGAAGACTCGGTCAAGGCGGAACCAGCAGCACCCACTTCCTCGCCGCAGGCCAAAACCCGCAAGAAAAAGAAGTGACGCGCCTAGGAAATGGCGCTGGCCGCCGCTAATCATAGCTTAGGCTGGAAGCCAGTAAAGGATTTGAACCAGCGGGGCATGGCGGGGCGTGTCTTGGATGCGGTGATGGAATGGGTCATAGCGAGACAAAGCCTGAATGCGGCGATGTATCTGGGCATGATGAGGCGTGCCTTGGGTGTGACGATGGAACAGGACATGGTGGGTGAGCATTCTGGAGTGAATAAGTGCTAACGAATCCAATAGAGCTTATTTGGCTAAAAATACGTGCTTTTTTATTCTAACGAATCCATACGTTCTTATTTGCTGTAAAAACGTAAAAAAACCGTGATAATTGGCCAAATAGCGTTGTATGGATTCGTTAGATTTGAAAATCCCCGTTTTTTGCTCAAATAGCGTCACTCAGGTTCGTTAGAAGTTACGCCCCTCTGCAATCCCTCCACAAGCTCGGCCTGCCATCGCTTGTGGCAAATACAGGGCGCGTTCACTCCGCGGAACGCGCCGTAAACTCCGCCAGCGCGGCGGTAAGCCGCGCCACGCCCTCCCTGAGCCGCGCATCATCCTGCGCGGCAAGGCTCAGCCGGATGTACGCATCCGCGTCATCCGGCTCGCCGGCACAGCACAGCGTTCCCGGCAGGAACGCTGTGCCATGCCGCAGCGAAGCGCGCAGCAGCGCTTCGCTGCTGACCCCGGCGGGCAGGCGCACCCACAGGTAGCGCCCGCCGCCGGGGTCCTCTGCTGCGGCGCCCCGCCAGGGCGGCGCCTGCAGCAGCGCAAGCA
>NZ_JBHTLM010000017.1:0-110663 GCF_042678945.1 Paenibacillus puldeungensis
GCGCCGGAGCCCCGCGCCTGCCGCCTTCTCAGCGGCGCGGAGCTCCGGCGCCGATAAAGCCCGCCGCAGGCGCACCAGCAGCTCCGGCGCGGCGCGCAGCCAAGCCAACTTGGACGGCAGCGCAAACGTCCCCTCGAAAGAACCAATGGCAATCACTTTGCTGTTCTTAACCTCTTCGCTCCGGCATAATTGATACAACGATTTGTCAGGGGTCACCGAACCCACCGACACAGGCACAGATGCGGACTCCGCTTCCGCGTTATCCTCCTCCGATGCGCCAAACGACGTCGCTTCGGCGAAAAGCCACCCTCCTGTTGTCTCATCTTCTACCACAGTCAAGTGCAGCTCTGCGCAAACCTTCAGCAGTTCAATCCTCCGCTCCCGGCTCCATACCCTGCCGGACGGGTTAGAATACTGCGGTGTTACATACACCATGACCGGTCTGTATTGACCGCCAGACGATTTCCGCCGCAGATCATCAGGCAGCATGCCATCCATGTCGCATGCCACGGGAACAGCATGCACGCCGCGGTGCCTCATCAACTCAAGCGCCTCCGCGGAGGTAGGTGTCTCGACCAGCACCGCTCCGCCCTCCCCTACTAAACTCCGCAGCAGTAGATCAAGTGCCTGCTCAGTGCACTCCGTGAACATTAGGTTCTGCGAATCCGTCCCTGCCCCTTCTTTGCGCTCATAGATTGCAGCAAGCTGATTCAACAGAGCACCTTCGGCACTTTCTTCCACTTCTACGTCTCTGGATCCCCCATCTTCCGTAGCTGTATCGCTTTTCGAACTAAACACATCGACCCTCTTTTTCTTTTCCCGTTCCTTGCAAAGCTCAACACTAAATTCTCCGAATCCAGCTGCGGAATCTAACAAATCACCCACACAAATAGGCAGCCATCCACCCTTATCTCCATCCTCTGCCCAGTCTCGCATACCGATCAGCGAAAGGAGTTCCCCGGTATTCCAAGATGCTTCCAGCTCCCGGGCATAGGACAGAGGCAAGCGTCGTTTAAGCATTTCCATCCATAACTCCAATGCTCATCCCTCCGCTCTGTTCTCACATCCATAATTTGAATGCATTTACGGCGATTGTACATCAGGACAAATTTCCTATACAACAACAGGTTTGAAACAAGGATTGCCGAAATCCTCTCACGTAAATCTTCTTATTATATCTATCATTTTTGCCAACAAAATGCTGCCGTGATAGAATGAGTACTGCATAATAATTGACCCGAGGTGATTTCATGTCTTACTCTACGGAGCCTGTAAGCGCAACTAATCCGACGCGCAACAGGAAAAAGAAAGGGCCTTCCGTAGCCATGATACTGCTAACCTGGGTACTCCTAATCGGTATTGGCACTGTCTCCGCTCTCATTTACAGCAATCATTTAAAGAATTCGATGATGGACCAGCTGGATGCCAAATGGCAAAGCCAGACAGCAGTCATGAAAGCCGATTACTCCAAGCAGTTGACTGCACTTTCCAAAGAAGTCAAAGGGCTACAGAGCAAGGTCGATACTTTCAACGAGCTGCTCACATTTACGAAAGACAATACCAGCAAAAAAACGGACAATAGCAATAAATTGTATTCCCAGCTTAAAGAGGTTAAGCAGCAGCTAGCCACGCTGCAAAAGAAGATGGATTTGTTGAAATGATTACCACGATCAAGCGAATTAACCGTTTTTTCTTGCTGGCAACCGGTCCTATGCTGGGCCTTTTAATCGCCTTATCACTTAGTGGAACCAATATTGATTGGTCTAATGAGGCAAATGTCATCACACCAAAGGCTGATATTATCCAGACGACGGCAGCGGTATCAAAAGGGCTGGATCAAGCAAAAAGCAATGCCAAGACGACGATGACTTCCATTCGAAAAACGGCGGAGCTATACCATAAAACGACGACTACGATGAGCTCTATCGTCACAAAGTCCCAAACCGCTGCGGGACGGCCCGAGTATATTTACAATCGGAGAATTTCGTCCAAACTCGGAACCCCGTATGAATCGATTCATAGCGATCGAATTCGGATTGAATTGTATAAGCTTAATCCTGGGACTTACCACGGCTATGCGATGAAGGTGAAGCTGAAGGAACCAAACGCCATGAAAATGGCTTTAGGCAAAGATTCGGTAGGCGGTGCTGAGACGACCAAGCGGGTAGTAGATCGTTATGGCGCTGTGGCAGGCATCAACGCCGGCGGTTTTGCTGACTCCAGAGGCAAACGGTATCCTCTCAGTACCACCGTAGTTAACGGTAAATACGTAAACGGTTTTCAACCGTCTTTTAAAGATTTGTTTTTCGTAGGCATCAGTAAAACCGGAAAGCTGATCGGAGGACAGTTTGACCGCAAGGAGGATTTGGATAGACTGCAGCCTTTATACGGTGCTTCCTTTGTTCCTATCCTTCTTCATAACGGACAAAAAGCTCCCATCCCGCTGAAATGGCAGGTTTCTCCGCTCCGGGCGCCGCGTACGGTGATTGGCAACTACCGTGATGATCAACTGCTCATCCTTGTTGTGGACGGTCGTGATGAAAATGGAAGTTCCGGAGCAACACTGACGGAGCTCCAGAACAAATTGTTTGCGATGGGCGTTCAGAATGCCTACAATCTAGACGGCGGCGGTTCATCCTCACTCATTGTAGGCGATACAGTCGTAAATAATCCGTCCGATGGAGCTTTACGGCCAGTGCCCACGCACTTTTTGTTTTTTAAATAATTTACCGTTTTCCAATGTCTATGAAATATATCATATTTAGGATTTATTTTTAGCCTCTGGGCGGGTATAATAGGGGCAAGAGTTCAAGCGTGGAGGTGTCCGTTTTGTCCTTTTCGATGACGTTCTGGATTATCGCTCTCGTGCTGGCCATGTTCCTGTGCGGTATTTTAACCGCTGCATACAACGACGATAAAACGAAGGGCCTGTAAATAAATAAGCTTCCCTAAAGGGAAGCTTATTTATTTCTGTTTGCTTTATTTTTGAGCATTAGGACAGTTGATTCATTTCGATCAAGCATTGATTACAGATGGAACGCTCTTTGAAGTCACTTACGCCTTCCATAGAGCCACAGAATACGCATTTCGGACGATATCTTTCTAAAATGATATGGTCGCCCTGCACCAAAATTTCGACGGGGTCCCCCTCGTTCATTTGATATCTCTTGCGCAACGACTTAGGTAGAACGATTCTCCCGAGTTGGTCCACTTTTCGGACCACACCAGCTGGTTTCATAATGATTGTACACCTCTCCTGAAAATTAATAGTTATGTAAAAATAGAACCAAATACCTAATCTATTATAGTTCGCTATGATTTTCAGGATTCCTGCTAAATTTCTACTTTTTTAATTATTTTCGCCGGATTTCCTCCTACCACCGTACCACTAGGCACATCCTTCGTGACTACTGCCCCGGCGGCAATGACCGCATTATCTCCGATTGTAACTCCCGGAACTATGACCGCACGCCCTCCGACCCACACGTTGTTGCCAATTGTGACCGGTTTACCGAATTCTGCGCCCGAATTTCGGTCGTTGGGATGAAGTGGATGCGTCGCCGTATAAATGTGCACGCCCGGAGCCATAAAGCAGTGATCCCCGATATGCACCTCACATACGTCCAGGATCACGCAATCAAAATTGGCATAGAAATAATCGCCGACATAAATATTCGTCCCATAGTCGCACTTGAACGTTGGCTCTATATAAATATGCTCTCCGGAAGCCCCAAACAATTTCTTCAAAATCCGTTCCCTTTTTTCTTCTTCTCCTTCTTCGGTCTCATTGTACTCTCGGGTTAGCTTCCGAGCCCGAAGTCGTTCAGACACCAGAATCGGGTCAGCCGCATTATACCATTCCCCGCCAAGCATTTTCTCTTTTTCTGTTTTCGTATGCACCATTCTCTGCTCCTCTACCTTCTATTACTCCATCCCGGGAAAATCGAGCTGCCGCAGTGCCTCGTAAACGATAATGGCCGCTGAATTGGACAAATTCAAGGAGCGTACCTTATCGGTCATAGGCATCCGCATGATCGTCTCCGGATGCGCCGCTAAAATTTCCGGCGGAAGTCCTTTTGTTTCTTTACCGAAGACGAAGAAATCCCCGTCCTGGAACGTAAAGTCCGTATAACGATTTTTGGCTTTTGTTGTAGCGAAGAAAAACCGGCTTCCGGCGTATTTTTCCTCAACCTCTTGGAATGAGTCATGATATTCGATGTGAACGGCATACCAATAATCCAATCCAGCCCTCTTTAACGTCGCATCATCTGTACGAAAGCCCAGCGGCCGAACCAAATGCAAGTGAATGCCTGTTGCAGCGCATGTTCTAGCGATATTTCCCGTATTAGCCGGAATTTCCGGCTCCACCAGTACGATATGTAATGCCATGATGATCAACACCTTCATCCCATAAAATTAGCTTGTCCCTTCCGGACAGCACTTGCTTCATTATATCAAATCGTCTAATGCCAAAAAACCTCCATCACCACATACAATGCGATGATGAAGGCTGAAGTTTAATCTTTAACATCAGGTAACCGGAGCAAGCCCCTTTTTCCCGAGTCAGGCTAGGGTTGTCCTACGTTATTAGCCATGCGACTTCTGGAATTGATTCATAAAGTCAACAAGGGCTTTGATACTGCCGTAAGGAACAGCGTTGTAAATCGAAGCACGAAGGCCGCCAACGCTGCGATGCCCTTTCAGACCCACAAAGCCTTCTTTTTCCGATTCCTTCACGAACAATTTCTCGAGTTCTTCCGATGCCATGCGGAACGTTACGTTCATGATCGAGCGGTCCTCAGGATGGACGCACCCCCGGTAGAATCCGCCGCTGTTATCAATCGTTTGATACAGCAAGTCTGCTTTCTCCCGGTTTTTCTCCTCTATTCCTTCCAGGGATCCTTGCTCTTCGATCCATTTCAGGACTTCATTCATCATATATACGGAGAAGGAAGGCGGAGTGTTGTACAGTGAGTTGCTTTCGGCGTGCGTATCGTAACGGAACATCGTCGGCAAATGCTTCGGCGAATTCTTCAGAAGCTCCTCGCGAGCGATCACAACCGTTAGTCCGGACGGGCCCAAATTTTTCTGAGCGCCTGCGTAGACGAGCCCGAATTGATTCAGGTCAAACGGACGGCACAAAATATCGCTCGACATATCTGCAATGAGCGGAACGCTACCAGTATCCGGGAACTCACGGAACTGCGTTCCTTCGATCGTTTCGTTGGAAGTCAGATGCACATAAGCCGTATTTTCCGGAAGCTGCAAACGACTTACATCAGGAGTCGACATATATTTATCTTCTTCCGATGACGACGCGATAAACGTGTCTCCGATGAGCTTAGCTTCCTTAAGCGCCTTGTTTGCCCAGCTTCCCGACTTCACGTAACCGGCCGTTTTTCCTTCAGTCAACAGGTTCATCGGCAGCATCGCAAATTGCGTAGACGCTCCCCCTTGCAGGAACAGAACCTGGTAGCCGGATGGATTACCGAGCAGTTTCAGCAAACGGCTGGCTGTGTCATTATGAACACCCTCATAAACCGCACCGCGGTGTGACATCTCCATAATTGACATGCCTGTACCTTGAAAATCAACAAATTCTGCTTGCGCGCGTTCCAGCACTTCAAGCGGCAGCGCTGCTGGTCCAGCATTAAAGTTAAATGCTCTGTTACTCATGAATCCCCATCCTTCCCTTCCATTATATCTATGGTTCGAAGTAATATAAGGACTATCATAGCAACTATTCGGTGACCCAGCAAGCCGATATTTCGTAAAAATAACACAATTTACAGAATTGACACATTAACGCTTCATCTCATCAAAGACAAAGCCGCTATTCCGCGAAAAATTCATAAACTCGGGACCACGTTTTCGTTAAACCTGGCTCCACGTTTACTTCTATGAACATCTCCGGCGAGATAACATGACCTATTCCCCATACCGCTGCAGACGCAACGGAAAACTTACTCAGTTCTCGTATTCCTACCCCGCTGGGGCGATGAAGCAGCTCCCATAACCATGGATTTTCACTTCCGTCGAAACCCGGTAAACGGAAGTAAAAGGGCTGAGCCGGCTGACGTTTCCAGGTTACATCTGAGCCCGTAAACACTAGGTCTTCCACCGTCTCGGCCTCATCGCTCCATGGTTTAAACTGGAGAGGAAATTTCAATGTATAATCGGGGCCGACCGGATGATTATCAATACCAAGGAAATTATGGCAATATTCCTCAGTGCGAATCGGTTTTTGACCTATATTATGAAGGGTATACTCGATCTTCAGCCGACTATCCTCAATGGAAATCGTCTTGATGATCTTTGCCGCATAACCAAGACACTCCCGAGGCAAAGCGACAAATTCGATGGCTTTGTCCGTTACCTGACGCACCTCGACCTCAAATGGATCTATCTGATATTCCCGAAAAAATTGGTACTCCGCTTCGTCCGGACGGGTCAAAAGACCAATTCCCAGCTTCGGAAACAAGTCGCCCGTCTTTGCTTCATCGTACCCGACAGGTTTTGTAATGCCAAATTCGCTACACAGCCCCTGTCCCCCAGTTCCTTCCCCCGGAGTCAGGCTTTCCTCCACACAAAACGTATGATTGCCCCCAATTAGCTTAACACCGGTTATAAATCCGGCCCATTCAAAGCGGGAGCCCCGGTAGGGCTCCCCTATTTCTGCAATATCAATCACCAGTTGTTTATTTTTCAATTGATAAGCCATACACTATACTTCCCCTTCTATCCTCTACATGGCGAGCGTGATGTCAATCCGATGGACACCTTGTTTAGGCAGGGCTTCCAGAATCGAGCGGCTAATCAAGCATTCTTTGTCCTTGCTCGTCAAAGGCAACGGCTGTCCGTCTAACTGAACGGAAGCGACCCGGTATTGCCCATAGTCGGCATGCTGCGGATTGGAATATACGATCTTGAACATCCGATCGGCAAACAGCGTTTCCACTGAAGCCTCGCCCGCCTCGTTAAACTCAGATTTTACAAGCTTTGGCTCTAGCTGAAGATCGCCATAATAGCCCTTAACACCGTACACCTCCGTCAGCTGCGTAAGCAGCAGCCAGCTCGCCGAGCCGGTCAAATACGGATACATGCCCCGCCCCCGCTCATTGATGTATTCCGGTATGCCCGGATACATCCGGCTTCTCTCAAAATTCGTGGAAAGCCGGTATACCGAATCGAGAACTTGCTTTCCTTGGGCTACAAAGCCGCGTTTATACAGCGCGTTGGCGTACATCACCGTCATATGGCTGAACATGGCGCCGTTCTCTTTATGGCCAAAGGCAAATCCGAACGCCCGACCCAGGTTTTGTTGAATACCACCAAAACGGGAATTCAACCGATAGCCAATGTTCTCGTCCTTTAAATACCGATCGACAGCAGCCGTAATTTGGGCGACCTGCTCATGGGTAGCCACTCCGCCCATAATGCTGAACACCTGACCCGTCAGTGTCATGCGCACACCTTCTGGATAATCTCCTTCAACACGCTTCGCATCATTGTTGTAATATCCGTTATACCACGCATAGCCTTCTTTGTTCACGATCCATTCATTTCGGCGTAGATGCTCTATGCACCACTCCGCTTTCCTTCTTAAATCAGCGGCAACTTTCTCGATGTCGAGCTGCTGCTTCTTGCCACTAACCACAGGAATAATCGAATCATAATAACGATTTAATAGAGCGTGCTTATCTGAAATACTATCATAGTTCAACGGCTCCGATAAAGTATCGAGCAGCACGGCGATTTCTTCGGCAATCTCTACAGCGTCGCAGCCGCGACCTTCACGTAAATGCAGCAGCAGTTCGGACAGCTCCATCAGATTGCTTGCATAAAATGCGGTAAATGCAACACTTTCACCACGAGCCGGTGCCAGATCCAGCCCATCGTTCCAGTCCGCTCCTTCGAGCTTGATGTTTCCGTTCTCCCCTACATTAAAGAAAGGCACCACATTTTGCAGCAAAATATGCTCCAGAATTGTCCCCTGATACTCGCGGCCATCCTTCGTGAGCAGCCGGTTTCCTTGCTCCGGTGACCAGCTCAAATCGCGCTCGTGGCAGCGTTTGACGAAGCTGTCACGGAAATACACCTGTGGCTGCAGCACGAAGTCCAAATCGCCGCTTTGGTGAACATACAGCAGAGTGGTGAGCAGCGGCCAAGCCCCATGATCCATCCACACCCTAGGAATGTTGTTTCGATCGGCGACAAATTCCCCGGGCTTGTTGCCGATGATCGTGGCGTTACTGCCGTCCATCCGCACACCGGCATAATTGTTGAGCAGCAGATATCTTACCTCTGCCGGTTCCATCACCATAAGCGCCAAACAATCCTGCCACAGGTCGCGCCAGCCCCGGCCGCCACGCCCATAGTCGTGGTACGGCAGGAAAGAATTGCCGTACAAGCGGCGTAAAATCGGTTGAAGTGTTACCCATTTCATCCACAAATCCTGCTTCGTATCCGCAGAATGGAACGAAATGGTATCCAGCTTTTGGCGCCAGTAAGCCTGGTTTTGGTTTAATAGCTCCTCAAAGCGCTGAGCCGACAAATATGTGGTAGCATAACGTTCAGAGTCCAAGCGGTCGTCAGAAATAATCATGGCGACAACATAGGACGCCGATTCCCCTGGCTGCAATTCCGTACTAGCAAAACGTAGCGCTCCAACCGCTTCATATCCTTCCAAGGCCGCGCCTGATTTCTCTGAGATTGGCAGGTTTTTGGCGACCGCCTTCGGCCAGTCATACGCTCCCCCTTCCCCGATAAAATCCTCGGTGATTGGGAAAAAGCCGAGTGGCGCATGTCCTGCCGCATCAGCTCCAAGCACGCCGTAGGTGACTTTATTGACCCGATGGCCGCGCTCGTCGAACGATAACGCCGGTTGTACCTCAATTCCATAAGCGGATGTGAAGATCCGGTGGAGCAGCGATGTGACGTGCCGATGGTCCCTGAGATCGTCAGCCGACCGGCCATAGAGCGGAATAGCTGCAGTAGGCGTAAACTTAAGCGTCTTGGTCCCTGTATTCGTAAGCCGAACCTGCATCAGCTCGATTTTTTCGTCCGTTACGGGTACAAAGCTAATCGTTTCAGCCTTTAATCCAAGCTTCTCGTTCTCACGGGTTAATGAATGCCATAAAAAACCCGCATCGATGTATGTCCGCTCCTTGGAGTCTGAGAACAACTCCGCATTTTGTCTAGCCGAATTTCCTGTCACAGACCATGCGCCATACTCTTCAATATGGAGCCAGAAATTGCGAGCCGCTTTGGAGTTATGCAGGCTCTCCACCGAAATTGGCTCCAGCAAAAACGTGTTGTGTCCTGAAGTCAGTTCCCCGTGCAAGTTCGGAGAAATCGCCGACATCATTCCCGCTTCGTTGACCAAAGGAAAGTACAGGTAGCTGTTCAGCTCCGGCTGTTCCAGTCTGAACTCTCCCTCGTTTCCAATATATTTCCAGCCTTTGTCTTTCATATGGTTCTTCCTCTCACTCTAGTTTCACTTGGTTATGATTTCACAGCCCCTGCCAGTGCGCCGTCTACCAAATATTTCTGGATAAAGGTGTACAGTAAAATAAGCGGAGCCGCAACAATCGTAATCCCGCAAGCCAGCAGCGGCCAGTTGTTGCCGTATTGGCCCTTGAATTCCTTCAGACCGAACGTGATTGGGTAATTCGCTTTGCTTGGCAAATACATGATCGGACCGACGAAATCGTTCCAGATGCCGATAGCTGTTAGAATTACACCTGTCGCAATGACCGGCTTCATTAAAGGAAGAATCATTTGAAACAAATATCGGAAGTAACCGGAGCCGTCGATCCCGGCCGCTTCGTCCAGCTCACGGCTGATCGATTTGATGTATCCGACGAACATCATGAACACCACGCCCGTACCGCTCGTTTTCAGAATAATATAGCCCAGCTTCGTATCATAGCCGAAGAAATCGAGGCTCTCTTTAAACGAAAGCATCAACTTATACTGTGCGACCATCGGATTCGGAAGAAATTGAGAAAGCAGAAAGAACAGGTAGATGAACCCGCTCCATTTAACATAACCCCGAGCCACCGGAAAAGCCCCCAGTACCGATACGATGATCGTGAGCACAGTAGCCGCCACAGTGTAGATCACGCTGTTGACGAAATAATTAGCAAAATTGCCTTCAGTCCAGGCGGTTACATAGTTGCTCCACTGTACCTCTTTAACGAACCCGATCGGATTGAGCAAATACTCCGGATACGATTTCAATGAAACGTTAAGCACCAGAATCAATGGTACAACATAAAGAACAAGCAAGACGGCGATGACGACATAAGAAAGAACTAGAAAGGATTTGGAGTTCTTCATTTTAGTATTCCACCTCTCTCTTACGCGTCTGTTTCACAGCAACGACGACAAATACGAGAATGATCAGGAACTGTACAACGGATAGCGCCGAAGGAAGCCCCATCTCCAGGCTGCCGCGGAATGTCTCCTTGTACACGTCGTAAGCCATCGTTCTCGTATTGAAGCGTCCGTCCGTCGTAGCCAAAATAATGTCAAAGGTCGACATAGCGCCGATGATCGAAAGCAGCATGTTTACCGTAAACGACGGAGCAATCAGTGGAAAAGTAATGTGGCGGAAGGACTGCCATTTGTTCGTTCCATCGATATAGCCGGCTTCATACAGATCCTTAGGCACGGTTTGCAATCCAGCCAGGAAGATCAGCATGGAGTAACCCATGTACATCCAGATTTGCACGAAAATAATATAACCGAACGCATGCGTAAAGCTGGCGAAAAACATATCTTTATAACCGAACAGCCAGTTGTACAGCATGTTGACCGGACCACTCATCGGGTCAAACATCATTCCCCAGATTAACGCCACGACGGCTACGCCAAGTACGACCGGCAGGAAAAATACGGCGCGGTAGAAGTAGTCCCCACGCAGCCGCTGGTTAATCAATACAGCCACAAACAGGGCAACGCCGTTCTGCACGATCGTTACGACAAACATAAAAATCAATGTATTGATAATGGAGATCCATCGCTCTCCAGAGTTTCCGGAAAAGAACAGGTCATGATAATTGTCAAGGCCGACAAAATGAACCGGACTGCCGGGAATGTTCTTGACGTCTGTAAAAGAATAAATGACGGTTAACATGGATGGGCCAAAATAAAAAACTACGTACAGTACGAGAGGAATCATCAGGAGAAAATACGGTACGTAGCGGGAAATGCCTTTGCCAAAAGGATACATCTCTCTCACCTCACAGATCCAAATCAATAAATGATCGGGGTCTGATGCATTCAGACCCCGAGACAGTATGATCACTTATTTGAAGCATTCTAACGTTTAATACTCATTATTTAGGAGCAGCAGCTTCCCATTCTTTTTGTTGTACATCGGCCAGCTCTTTTGCAGTTTTAAATTGTCCGCCCGGAGCCAAGTATTCGGTGTGAACACCTTCTGCAGCGAGGTGTTCGCCGACATTATCACGGTTGATCATCATAATTTCATAAGCAAGCTCGAAATCGCCAAGGTATGGAGTCAGCTCTTTATCAATAAATTCGCTGTCTGTAGAGATGTTGTCCTGTGTAGGAATAAATCCGGCAGCTTTAACAAATTTCGTATAGTTCTCAGGCTGCGAGAAGAATTCCAGCCATTTGAGGCCGCCCTCTTTGTTCGGGCCTTTTTCGGCAACATACCAAGTCACATCGTATTTACCGACGAAGGAAGCATTTTTTGTCGCATCTTCCGTAGCCGGTACCGGGAAGTAACCGAATTTCAGATCTGGGTTTGCTGTTGCAATTGTCGGTGCATCCCATGAGCCGTCAGCCAGCATAGCCACTTTACCGGTAGCGAAAATTGCTGGTGCGGATGCATAATCGATACCCATAAATCCATCGATCATATATTTGTCTTGAAGAGTCTTCATCTTATCAAGTACTTCTACCGCTTCAGCATCGTTGTAAGCAGTTGTACCTTTCCATACGCCTTCGATCCATTTTTGTTGATCGCCGCCGCCCAAGATTTTTGCTTGGAGCGCAAACACCGGCAGCTTCAAAGGCCATACGTCTTTACCGGCAACACCGATCGGCGTAATGCCTTTCGCTTTCAAAGCGTCGCAAAGCTTGATGAATTCGGACCAGGTTTTCGGAACGGTAAGTCCGTTCTCTTCGAAGATTTGCTTATTGTAGAACAGGCCGGACATCGCCACTTTCCCGGTTGGGATCGCATATACCTTATCTTTGTAGGTACCCGCTTTAGCAATATCGTTCGCGTTCCAGTTCTTTACGAAGGCTTGATTGGACAAGTCGGCGATCAGACCGGAATCAATCCACTGCTGCCAATCCGGCACCTTCGCTCCCGGAGTCCAATCCTGTGGAGACAATCTCATACCTGACAAGTCCGCCATAACATCGACGTCATTTGCGGTAATTCTCGCTCTTTGCGCCTGTTTAAACTCGTCATCCGGACCGGTTGTCGTATATTCCACCTTATATTCCGGATATTTCTCTTCGAAAGCTTTGTTGATCTCTTCCATCGCTTTGTTGATATTGTCTTGCTTCCAATGGAGAATCTTGACCACTTTCTTGTCGCCACTAGATTTGGACCCAGAATTTCCTCCGTTTGCCGGAGCTGCGTTCCCGCCCGAATTGCCGCCATTGCCGCAAGCTGCCAGACCGAGCGTTAGTGCACCGGCCAGTACCAAGGCAGTAATTTTTTTGACAACCATGCTGTAACCCCCTAAATTTGGTAATGAAATGCGAACTCACGTTTCGATTCCCTCTGGCTGTAATGATGCCTCATGGAAAGGACCGTTCCCGAAAATTTTCGCTGTAATAATCCATCTTAAGCTGTCTATCGGGATATTTTACCGAAAGCGGTTTCGACAAACACATTATTACACCAATATTTTGGTTTGTAAAGACATTTTTTCTGAATCTTTTTTTGTCTTTTACGAGAATGTACTGTATCCGCTTAAGGAATAAAAGCCCTTTATTATCAAGCATTTTAAACATTATCTTATCTTGATGTTAGCGTTGACGAAGGTCCGAAAACCAAGTAGACTATTTACGAAATTATTTTCGTAAAACGTAAAAATTTTTGGTTTCTATTCTCCAAATTAGAGCTATAATAGGAGGAGGAATCGTTCGTTAATAAGGGGGCAATACCTTTGTCGATCAATATTAAAAAAATAGCGGAAATGGCCGGTGTATCGGTATCTACCGTTTCAAAGATCATTAATAACTACAGTGATATATCCGAGGAAACGAAAGCGAAAGTTCTCGAAATCATGAAGCAGACCGGCTATGTCCCCTCTAATTCAGCGAAAACGCTGGCTACGAAAAAATCGAATTTAATCGGAGTTATTTTCGCGGGGAAACTGAATGTGGATTTTACTCATCCTTTCTTTATTGAGGTGCTTAATGCCTTCAAGAAGCAGATGGGATTTTTAGGCTACGATTTACTCTTTTTCTCCAATGAAAAGTTCTACTCGGTTGATGGCGACTATCTGGCCCGTTGCCTGCACTATCAAGTAGACGGATGCATCATCGTTACCGGGCAAGAGGTTGAACCTTCGATCAGCGAGCTGGATCATAGCGAAATTCCCTGCATCGGTGTAGATATTCAGTTAACCGGCAAAAGCTCGGGGTATATCATGTCCGATAACTATAAAATGTCATACAAAGTGGTCGAGCACTTCTATTTACTGGGCTATCGTGAGCTTGGCTATATCGGTAGCACCCTTGAATCGGACATTTCGAATATGCGTGAGAATGGTTATAAGGATGCGATTGAAAGCTTTGGCCTTCCTGTTACAGATTCCTGGTTCGTCAATGGGGACAACTTCTTTGAATCGAGTGGTTACGAGGCGATGAACAAAATGATTGAGAACGGCAGATTGCCTCAGGCGATCTTCGCCGCCTCGGACCTGATCGCCATCGGCGCCATGCGTGCGCTCAAAGAGCACCAACTTCGCGTTCCTGAGGATATCGCCATCGTCGGCTGCGATGATATAGACGCATGTAAATATACGAGCCCGGCGCTGACTACGATCCGTCAGAACAAGGACAAGATCGGCAGACTCGCGGCCTCCTTGCTTTACGACTTGATTAATAACCAGTCGGAAACGAGCAATGTCGTCGTAGAACCCGAGCTGGTTGTCCGCGAATCTTGCGGCAGCAAGCTAAGACAAGCCGGAATTCCTGCAATGGAGCCTTAAACGGCTTAGAATTTGACTAGAAAAGCGTGAGCGTAGGACTCTTTTCCCTACCAGCTCGCGCTTTTGTTTAGAAACAATAATAAACTGATTTCCCCTCTAAAAAGTCCATACATAGAGTATCACAAATTTCTGCCGCATTCTTTTTAATCCAACTGTTTCTGTTAGAATCCCGAATAAAAAAAACGTAGCTGATAAAAATGTCCATAAAAATTAAGCCTTCAACGTACCGCAAATCATTAAGCGTAAATGCTCTTTTAGCCGAATAGCCGTTTAGAAATGCTCCTCTTAGATCGCTTGGGAGCATAGAAGATGCGCTGCCTACATCGAACAAATCATAACCATATCCAGATAAACTAAAATCGATGAGGCAAGGCCTACTTTCATGCATAATAATATTTCCTAATTGTAAGTCTGCATGGATAAGACCCCAAGAGTTTTCCTGCTTATCCAACTCCCTAAGCTGCCCCTTTACTAGTTCAAGAACTTCTTGAATCGTTTGATACTGTCCTCGACTGTACAAATTTAATTCCACACCGACTTGAAGTTCACTTATGGCAACATCAATTCGTTCCGCATCGTACATAGGCCTAATTAAATTTTGAATTGGCATGCGACGGCGTGATGTCTCGTGGAAAGTTGCCAATGTTTCTCCTATTGCGAAGGCTATTTCACTACCGTTTTCTTCCTTGAGGGTTAGCGTTGCCCCTTCGATCCACGATAATAACGTCGCAAAGTATGGAGTGTCACATTCATGAGTGTAGTATATGGTAACATACTCGCCACAACTATTCGCAATCGGTTTTTGGACACATAACGATTTATTGTTATTTAGCTCCCTCAGAAGAATCATTTCGGACTGAATGCCTTGTAAAGTATTCTGTACGCCCGCAAAGCCTTCGGAAGCTGGTGTATGGATACGCAGCAAATAACTTTTCTGATCTGTTCCGTCCGTGACTTTATAGGTGATATTCTCATTATGTCGAAGGAATTTGAGTTGGGGATCCGTCAAAAAATAGGATTTTATAACTTGCTTCGCTAATACAGCATGCTCCATACATACACCTCTCTCTCCTACTGAATGGCCTTAGAACATCAGGCCCTTCTTCTCTTAAAAACGATAATGACGTCTCTCGATTGCCCTTGAGATAGATTTGTATCGAAGCAGGAAACGAGCTCCCAGCCCTCAAAACCATATTGGTTCAATTCATGCTCAAATTGTTCGGCGTCTACTTTCCCCCCTAAAAATCCTCCGGTCTTGTATTTGATTGTTTTGTACTCCCATTGCTCCATTTTGTCTCTTCTCCTTAACTGGATTAGCTTTAATTGCTTAAGAAAAGTCTACTAAACCAAAGAAAGAAGAACAGTAACAAATATAATACAAAAAAAGCCGCCCTCGAGGCATGGTGCCTTCTGAGGACGGCTTCTTGACGTTAGCGCTAATATTACAGATCGTAATAAAGTCCGAATTCGTAAGGATGTACTCTAACCGCTACGGATCTCGCTTCAGCACGTTTCAGTTCAACGAAGTTGCTGATGAACGCTTGTGTGAATACGCCACCTTGAGTCAAGAACTCGGAATCGGCTTCCAGAGCGCTCAGAGCTTCTTCAAGCGAACCTGGAACGCTGCGGATTTGAGCTTTTTCAGCGGCGGACAATTCATAAATGTTTTTATCGAAAGGTCCGTATCCGAGTTTAACCGGGTCGATTTTGTTCTTGATTCCGTCAAGGCCAGCCATCAGCATTGCGGAGAAGGCCAGATAAGGGTTCGCTGTGGAGTCCGGAGTACGGAACTCGATCCGGCAGCCTTTAGGCGTTACAGCAGCGACTGGAATACGGACAGCTGCCGAGCGGTTACCTTTGGAGTAAACAAGGTTAACCGGTGCTTCAAAGCCTGGAACCAGACGTTTAAACGAGTTGGTGCTTGGATTCGTGAAAGCGATCAGAGCAGGTGCATGGTACAGAATACCGCCGATGTAATGCAGCGCTGTTTCGCTCAGGTTGGCATAAGCGCCTTTTTCATAGAACATCGGAGTATCGCCGTTAAAGATCGATTGGTGAACGTGCATCCCGCTACCATTATCACCGAACAACGGTTTTGGCATAAAGGTTGCCGTCTTTCCGAATTGAGCCGCCGTATTGTGAACAATATATTTGTACACCATCAGGTTATCGGCTGTTTTCAGCAGCGTATCAAAACGGAAGTTGATTTCCGCTTGACCAGAAGTTGCCACTTCGTGGTGGTGACGTTCTACGCGAATACCAGTTTCTTCAAGCAACCGGCACATTTCACTACGGATGTCTTGCTGTTTGTCCGTTGGTGCAACCGGAACATAACCGCCTTTAACCGGAACTTTATAACCCAGGTTTCCGCCTTCTTCAACACGGCCGGTGTTCCACATAGCTTCTTCGGAATCTACCGAGTAGAAGGTTTTGTTCATGCCGCTTTCAAACCGTACATCGTCAAAAATAAAGAACTCAGATTCTGGAGCAAAGAAAGCTGCCGTACCAATTCCGGTCTCTTTCAAATATTCTTCCGCACGTACTGCGATACTGCGTGGGTCACGCTCGTAACGCTCGCCGTCCGGCGTATAGATATCGCAAAATACATTCAACGTTGGATGAGCTGTAAACGGATCTACGAAAACTGCGCCTTCATCCGGCATCATAACCATGTCCGATTCCTCAATACCGCGGAAACCCGGAATTGACGATCCGTCGAAAGCTACGCCATTAACGAATGTATTCTCGTCCACTTCTTTCGCTGGAAGAGTAATATGGTGCGCCCGTCCCGACAAGTCAACAAATCGAAAATCCACCCATTCAATTTGTTTTTCTTTGATAGTTTTTAAAACGAACTCTGCTGACATACACTTTCCTCCCCAAATCACGAACATTAAATCTCGTTATTGCGAGTAACGTTCATCCTTTTGTTTTAGTCTGTCGTCATTATAGAGCCAGCAAGTTATCTCGTCAATACTTATGTCAGGTATTTTTATGTCTCATGTTAGGTATCGTGACACTGAGTACAAATTTATCGACAAAAAGTATAAGTAAACCGCCTATCGGTGTCTATAATCTAAAAAAAGCCCCTCCGCCACCATGACGAAGGAGCCAAAGGAATAAAGATATTTTCGAGTGGAAAAATTGCAACCAAATGTGATCAAAAATCGACTTTTACTTAAACTTGTACTGGCGCCTTTGGCGTATCAAAGCGTTTTCCCACAAGTGGAGCCAGCTTTTCCAAATCTTCCAGCAATGCTGCAAATTGATCAGGGAATAGCGATTGAACTCCATCGCCGGTCATCGAGTTGTCCGGGTCGGTATGCATCTCGATAATAAGTCCGTTGGCACCTGCTGCCACCGAAGCTTTCGCCATCGGCTCAACCAACTCGCGCCGTCCTGTACCGTGGCTCGGGTCGGAAATGACCGGCAGATGGCTGAGGCTTTGAAGAACTGGAATCGCCGCCAGGTCCAGCGTATTTCTCGTATAGGTTTCAAACGTGCGGATGCCGCGTTCGCATAACATAACATTCGGGTTGCCGCCGGCCAAGATGTATTCCGCTGCGTTGAGAAATTCGTCGTAAGTGGCGCTGAAGCCGCGTTTCAGCAGGACAGGCTTATTACATGTACCCAGCTTCCGCAGCAGGTCGAAGTTTTGCATATTACGTGTACCAACCTGCAGTATATCGGCATACTCGGCGCATACGTCAACGTATTCGGGAGTCATTACCTCAGTAATGGTTAACAGGCCATGCTTTTTCCCAGCCTCGGCCATCATAATGAGACCTTCTACACCGATCCCCTGGAAGCTGTATGGACCCGTACGCGGTTTGAACGCACCGCCACGGAGCACCTGACCTCCAGCTGCCTTAACCAATCTAGCGATATCGTCAATTTGCTGTGGCGATTCTACTGCACATGGGCCGCCCATTACTACCAGGTCACTGCCACCTATTTTTACATCGCCTATAGTAATTACTGTATCCTCAGGGTGAAAATCCCTGCTTGCCAGTTTATATGATTTTGAAATTTTAATGACATTTTCAACATCCTTCATTTGGCGAAGATGCTCAGCCAGTTTCGGTTCGATGGATCCGATCAAACCGATGACGGTACGATCTTTGCCGCGGGATACATGCGTCTGCAAGCCTTCCTTTTCGATCACTGCAATAATTTCCTGTACGCGCTCCTCAGGCGTATGGTTAGAAGTAATTACGATCATCTTCACTCATCCTCTCATCCTATAGGCCAACTATAATTAAATTCAGAATCAGCCATCCATTAAGTTAAATGCTATTTCACTTGAACGCTTGTTCGCTTTTAAGCTTTTATCCATTAAAGTAACTATATAGGATTACATCCTTTCCGTCAAGCCCAACCTTCAAGATTGCTTTCCTAGCAACCGCACGAAAAGGAAAGACACACAAAGGAAGGGCAAGTGAGTTAAAACAGTGAATCCTCTCTGCAATTGGAAGTCATCATACAAGCCCTTGAATATAAGAAAAACGCCTGACGGCGTCCTTTGAGTTAGCTTAGACTTCTACATTGGGGTGATGGGAGGGATGGGTATGGGGTTTCACCCGCTGTTAAAGTCGTGTTCTTAAGGAACGAATCATAGGGTCAGAACACGACTTTAAAGGCGGGCCGTAAACTTTCCACCCCATACCCATTCCCTCTTCTGTTCTATTCCTTGCTCCCTGCAGCTTTTTTCAAAATCTCACCGATCTATTAGGCGTCTATCAGGGGAGTTCGACCGCGGGCTAAGGGTAGTGTTTTACTCTTGGTCACATCCTTTTGCTTCTTGTCTCTCACCCTTCGACAGTAGATGTATTATATACAGCTATTTCCGCACAAACTGAAGCTTTTGGAATTTTAGTTGCATTTCGTACATCTAAAATGAGGCAATTTGCCTTGGCAGGTTCGTTTTGCCGATTTTAGCTGCACTTTCTGCATTTAAATGCTCAAAGGTTCCAAATAAGCGGCATTTAACTGCAGGAAATGCATTTAGTCGTAAGTCCGACGCCGATTTTCCACTCACATATTACTCTTTTGCTGATCGTCTACAAGGTTTGAAAGTGCGGTGCTTGTCCCCCGCTTCATCTTCATTCTGGCTAAACTATACGCTTTTTTCGTCCCACATACATAGCTAACAAAATTCTTTCCCCAGAAATTATAAATTCTATACTGTTAAGAAAACCGTCCGAAAATATCTTCGGACGGTCCTATATGGTGACCTGCCTCTAAATGTATTTAGTAAGGCCAAAATCGATTAACGACCAACAAACTCCTGAGCCCAGTAGCCGTTATAATAGCCGACGCCGATTAGATTGAAATTAGCACTAAGAATGTTAGCACGGTGCCCGGCGCTGTTCATCCAAGCGTTTACAACATCAGCAGGCGTTTTTTGACCCATGGCGATATTTTCGCCAGCGTAGCTGTACAATATACCATACGATTTCATCATATCAAATGGTGATCCCTGAGTTGGTGAATTGTGATCAAAATACTTATTTTGACTCATATCCTGCGCTTTTGCGAGAGCCATTTTGTTCAGCGCATAATCGCCGGTGAGTGGCTTCAGGCCTTGTTTTGCACGCTCCTGATTAACCAGAGTAATCACTTGGGTAGCAAACTGGGACTTATCTGCCGTTGTTCCGGTCGCTACTTGGTTTCCAGTTTGAACCGGTTGCTTCGCAGGCTGTTGTACCGGTTTTTGCTGCACCGGCTGCTGCTGTACTGGTTTTTGCTGCACCGGCTGTGGCGTATATACAGTATTCCAAGGGATGGAGTTGAAATATGTTGTCCAGTTAACCGTTTTATATGTTGTATTAGTTGTTTGATAAGTCATATATGATCCTGCAGAAGCCGAAGCCGGAAGGATCAAGCCTGCAGTCAGCAATGCGGTTAGCCCGCCAGTCACCAAGCGTTTCATATAAGGTTTTCTCATGTTGTCATCTCCTTAGCTGCTATTGTTAATCTTTGGTTACATTTTTGTAACCTTTACAATTAGGAGTATAACATGAAACTAGAGAAGAAGGATCCCCGCAAATGTTGGAAGAGCATACAAAAAACCGTCCTTTCTTGAGAGGATTTACCTCATCATAGAAGGGACGGCAATCGTCGCAACGCCTAATCACGTAGATTTACTTCGATATTATTCCTTATTGTCGCTTGCTAAAGCCTTCACAGGCGGTAGAAGCTTCTTCATGTTAACTGTCCGGTGAATTTCCCATGTAGCCGGATTTGCCGAATCATACTGCTCCAAATAATTGATGACTTCCTTCGTGATCGGGGTCGGTGTAGATGCGCCGGAGGTGACCGCCACTTTACTGATCCCCTGAAGCCATTCCTGCTTCAGCTCCGTCACGTCAGCGATCCGGTACGCCCTTACACCAGCGATCTCCTCGGCCACCTGGGCCAGCCGATTGGAATTGTTGCTGCGAGGATCACCGACCACGATGACCAGATCCGCCTGCCCTGCTTGCTCTGCAACCGCCTCCTGCCGCATCTGCGTTGCGAGGCAAATCTCATTGTGTACTTCTGCACCCGGATACTTTTCCAGCAGTTTTTTCATAATATGCTTGATGTCCCACTGACTCATCGTTGTCTGATTCGTGATCACGATTTTGTCTGCGGTCAAGTTCAGATCAGCGATTTCCTCTTCCTTCTCAATTAGATGAACGCGCCCTGGCGAGACACCGACGGCACCTTCCGGCTCCGGATGCCCCTTCTTTCCGATATAAATCACTTCATAGCCTTCTGCTACTTTCTCAGAAATCAGTGTATGGGTTTTCGTAACATCGGGACAAGTGGCATCAACGGTGGTGAGTCCTCTCTCCCGCGCCAGCTTACGAACCTCCGGCGACACTCCGTGCGCGGTAAAAATAACGGTCCCCCGGTCCACCTGATTTAAAATGTCCAGTCGGTTAGGCCCATCCAGTGTAATGATCCCTTCATCCTCAAAGGAATTCGTGACATGACTGTTATGGACAATCATGCCTAATATATAAATCGGCCGCGGCAAGTCGAGGTTTTTCGCTGCCTGTCTGGCCAGTACCATCGCATCTACAACGCCGTAGCAGTAGCCGCGCGGCGATATTTTAATGACTTCCATAGCTTCGATCCCTTCTTTCTTGTTTCCCAAATTTCCTGACGGAGGGAAGCTATTCTATTATATCTTATTCCGGAAAGGCGTTAAAGATGGCCGGGAGCCAGATGATAAAGGTCGTTCCTTCCCCAAGCTTTGTCATAACCTCTACAGATCCATCATGCTCATCAATGATCCACTTGGCGATCGATAAACCTAGTCCAGTGCCTTGAATGACTCCCCGAGAAGGATCCGCCCGGTAGAACCGTTCGAAGATATGCGGAACCTCGCCGCGGTCCATTCCGATCCCGGTATCGGCAATTCGAATCCCAATTTGCTTACCTGAGCGAATGGCGTCGATCGTCACGCTGCCCTCCTGGGTATACTTAAACGCATTTTCAATGAAGATGAACAGCATTTGCTGTAAATAATCTTTGCTCCCGTTAACACAGGTATCCTCCAACGCATCCAGATTCCCCTGAATCCACTCTGCCTTGCGGGGAAGAAATTGAGCACGGCGGATAACCTCCTCGACCACCGGCTGAAGTAAGATCGGCTCCTTCGTGACTGTTTGACCTGCATCAGCGCGAGCCAGCGACAGCATATCATTGACAAGACGGCTCATCCGCTCCGATTCGGCCGCGATGTCACTTACCGCCTCCAGCGAATAATCTCTTACCTCATCCTCTTCAAGCGTATCTCTCTTCTTGGCGTCCGGGCTCCACATTTTCTTTAAAAGATCCACGTTGCCGCGAATCGTTGTAAGCGGAGTTCTAAGCTCATGCGATGCATCGGATACAAAGCGGCGCTGTGCCGAATATGCTTCATCCAGCTCCTTGTAAAATCCCTCAGTCCTCTCCAGCATTCCGTTTACGGTCCCGATCAGGCGGCCGATCTCGTCATTGGGACCGTTGTAGTCGATACGCACGCTTAGATCATTCCCGGTCTGAATGCCGTTCGCTGCCTCAATTACCTTGCCGATCGGTGCCATCGATTTGCGGGCAAGGAACATTCCTAACGAGCTGGCAATAATGATAAGGAATACGGATCCAAACAGCAAAACGGTGCGCATTTGATGCATCAGCCGATTTTCGGCGTTGGTGTCTGCGGCCAGCTGCAGTAATCCGACAATCGTATTCTCATTAAGAACAAGAGCTCTTTCATACAAAATATAGGAATTTCCGTTTATTGTGATGTTTTGAAACTTGCCTTTTTTTCCGATGTCTTCAATGTCAGGCACGGGAAAAGCGATATTACGCTCGCGCAACCCGCTTGACCTACGGGCGATGCCGGTAACATAGTTGTTTAGCTGCCAGGATATTCGCGCATCCTCCAACCGCATTCTCTGTTCAGGCTCGAAATCCATGTTCCAGCCTTGTGAAAGTGTAACATTGGTGGTACTCAAAATTTGATCGGCTTGCTCGCTCAATTTTTTCTTTACTTCCTCAAACGTGTTATATCTGACTAGCCCAAAAATCGATACGCTAAAAAGAATGAGCATAATCGCCAACATGCCGGTATACCAAGCGGTCAGGCGTAACCGGATCGACATGTTAGGCGTCCCCTCTCAGAATGTAACCGGCGCCTCGGATCGTTTGAATGACACGCTTCCCACCGTGCTCCTCCGTTTTTTGTCTCAGCATGGCAATATAGACTTCCAACACATTGGACTCCCCGCTGTAGTCGTAACCCCATATTTTATCCATAATCAAATCGCGGGTCAGCAGGCGCTTAGGATTCTGCATGAACAGGTGCAGCAGTTCAAATTCCTTGGCCGTCAGCTCAAGCCGGTCCCCGGCGCGCACCACCTCACGCGACTCCAGATCCATCACAATATCCTCAAAGATCAGACGTTGGCCGCCTCCCTCTCCGGAGGTATCCTTGCGGCGAAGCAAAGCTCTCACCCGAGCTAGCAGTTCCTCCAATGCAAACGGTTTGACCAGGTAATCATCGGCACCGATATCTAGCCCCTTCACCCGGTTCTCAACCTCATCCTTGGCGGTCAACATCAGCACCGGCACGGTACTGCCCCCTTCACGCAAGCGCCGGCACACTTCAAAGCCGTCGATCTTCGGCATCATCACATCCAGAATAATCAAATCCGGATCAGCGCTCAGGATCATGGACAGCCCTTCCGCTCCATTATTCGCCGTATATACGTCATATCCCTCAAATGCCAGGCCGCGACGCAGCATGGATGTGATTTTCTCATCGTCATCAATGACTAATATTCCCGATCTCACCGGAACCTCTCCTTGTCGTATCGTGTATTTCTTCTCTTCTCATATTAGCAAATGTAGAACGCGGAGCGCATCTATACCAAAGAGGCGGCAGGCTAATCCCTGCCGCCTCTCCTCATTCGGCTCGACGATCCATATACGGTTATTCCAAATTGGTGAATTGATTTTTGTCGCCGATCGTGATGTCCAAATCAACGGATTTGCCATCACGAATCACATTGAAGGTAACTTTTGCGCCGACCTTTTGCTTTTGAATGTATTCAATGAGTTTTTCTTTCGTTGCATATTTCGTACCGTTTGCTCCTACGATAATGTCATATGGACGAAGGTCTGCAGTGTAAGCCGGCGACTTGAAGATGACATTAGTGACAACCGATCCTTCTTTTACATTGGTGCCCATTTGTTTAGCTACTTCATCCGTCATGGTCATCAGCGTAGCACCGATAAATGGAACTGGTTTTTGCGGAATTTTCTCATTATTCTTCAGTTTATCAAGCACTTCATTAATCGTGCTGGTCGGGATGGCAAACCCAATCCCTTGGGAATCCGAGCTGACGGCCACATTAATGCCGATGACTTCACCGTTCAGATTCAAGAGCGGACCACCGGAGTTACCAGGATTAATTGAAGCGTCAGTTTGCAGCAAGTGTTCATACTGCCGATCTTTTTCGCCGTTTTCACCAGCGATAGTGATACCGCGTTCCTTCGCGCTAAGCACACCAGCTGTTACCGTATGGTCAAACCCTTGAGGGTTACCGATAGCAACCATCCATTCGCCGACTTGTGCGGTATCAGAATTCCCTAGCGGGATCGAAGGAAAATTGTTTTTGCCTTCGATTTTCAGGACAGCCAGGTCGAGCTCATAGCTCTTGCCGAGTACTTTGGCCTCATACGGCTTCTCTGTGTCCTGTACGGTTACTTGCACAACATCTGCGTTGTGCACCACGTGTTCGTTCGTCAAAATGTAGCCGGTTTTATCGAAAATGAAGCCGGAACCGATGCCTGTCGGTACGAGCTGATTGGAGCCGGAAGAAGAACCGCCGTTATTGCCGCTATTACCTCCAGAGTTTCCGCTGAACGGATCGTTTCCAAAGAAGTAACGGTAAAACGGATCGCTGCTGTAAGGGTTCGAACTGTTTCCTTGCTTACTGGACTTCACCAAGGTTTCGATTTTTACGACTGCCGGACCGGCCTGCTGTACAACTCTCGTGACGTCTCCTTGATTAGTAATTGGATATAATGCGGTAGATGCTTTCGATGACGAATTAGAGTTTGTCGTTGTTGACGTTGTACCGGAAGTCGTTCCATTAGATGTCGAGGCCGATGTGGCCACTGCAGCTTGATCTGAAGAGAATAGATTCGCCCGGTCAGCAAAGACCATCGCACCGGTTAATATGAGCATTCCGGCCAAAGCACCGGCGATAGCGGAGCGGAAGGAAAACTTCTTCGGCGGTTTGCTGTATTGCCAGTTTGCCCCATTCTTTGGAGTAGAACTGCTATTTCCATCCCCATTCCAACCTCCTGATGCGCCAGCGGAAGGCCGGATATCGTAAGCTGATGGAATCGGCTTCACCGGCTGCGGCTTCGTAATTTCCACTTCATCCAATTGCCGATGCTCGGTTACAGGTTCGCGATTCGATTCCTCCGTATTTTTGTTGTCGTTGCCATAGGATTGGAAAGGTCCATAAGAATAATAATATGATGAGCCTTTTTCCGGAGATTCCTGCGGCTTATCGCTCACGTTATCCTCCAAATTTTGGCTTTGTTTATCTTTTTGATCGTCCATTTTGTATGCCTCCTTCCCTGTATTAGCAGGGGTACTTGTTTGCTTGTTTTTATTGTGTACTAAAAACCTTAAGGGTACCTTAAAAACAATTAAAAAGGAGATAAAAGCTAGAAACGGTCATAGAATAACTCCGCCATAAAGGCTAAGCCAAACCAACTCTACTTTTCAAAACGCGTGTTAGGAATGGGAGACCCAGCCTTGTCGATGCGCGTAAATTGCCAGCTGTGTACGGTCATCTAGCTCGCACTTCATAAGTAAATTGCTGACATGCGTTTTAACCGTTTTGATACTGATATGCAGTTCCTCGGCGATATCCTTGTTCGTTTTACCCTCCGCAATCAGAAGCAGCACTTCCTTCTCACGTTCTGTGAGTCCGTTATCTTCGCCTTGCACAGTTTTTTGCCGTAATCCTCGAGTTAATGCTTGGGCTACATCGCCTGTCATAACCGGCATGCCACGGTACGCTCCTTGCAGTGCGTATATCAGCTCCTCCGCTGAAACGGTTTTGAGCACATAACTGACAGCTCCCGCCTCAATCGCCTGAACGACCAGCTCATCCTCGAGAAAACTTGTTAATATGACGATTTTCATATTAGGATACTGGCTCAGAACGGCTTTTGTCGCTTCTGCTCCATTCATAATAGGCATCATCAAATCCATTAAAATGATGTCAGGCAGCCCCCCGGAAATTCCTTGCTCCAAGGTGCTGATTGCCTCCTGACCGTCACCCGCCTCGGCGATGACCTCAAAGGCCGGATCCAGCATCAGATATGTTTTTAGCCCCATCCGTACCATGTCGTGGTCATCCACGATCATGACTTTGATTTTGCTGCTCATCCACGGCTTCCTCCTTGCTCTCCTCAAATTTCGGAATATGTACGCGAATCGTTGTGCCCGCTCCCGGCTTACTGATAATCTCGACATGGCCCCCCAGCTTCTCGGCTCTTTCTCTCATCGTCGTGAGCCCATAGGAGCCTTGCTTCTGATAGGTGCTGCTGAAGCCCTTCCCGTCATCACTGATGCTAAGCATAACCTGACGGGGTCCCTCGCGCAGTGACAAACTGACCATCGTTGCGCAGGCATGCTTGACGATATTGGCGATCGCCTCTTGAATGATCAGAAACAGCTGATGTTCCTTTGCTTCAGACAAGTCGCCCTGGATATCTACATCTTTTATCCCTTTTAGGCCGTTCTGTCTGCAGTAATCCGGAAACCACTGGTCAAGCCCTTGAGCCAAAGATTTACCGACGAGCTCCATCGGGCGAAGCTGGGCAATAAGCGCGCGCATTTGTTTCTGAGCCATGTTAGACATATGAATAAGCTGATCGAGTACCGTTTTAGCTTGTTCTTCGTTTGTTTCCAGTACTTTCGGCAGCGCTGATGCCGACATATGTATAGCGAACAGCTGCTGGCTTACCGTATCATGCAAATCGCGAGCAAGGCGTCTTCGTTCCTCCAATACAGCCTTTTCCGAAGCCTGCTCCTTCTCTATAACTTCCTGTTCACCTAGCTGTTGCAGCAACTGCATCTTTTTCTCTACGGCATCCGTCATATTGTTGAATTCCCGGAAGACGTTGTTAAATGTCTGATCAGCCGTTTCCGGCATCCTTACGGATAAATTCCCTTTCGCCACCTGCAGCATGTTTAGATGCAAAAGATCGATTTTCCCTTGAATTCGCCGACTGGCGATATAGCCAATAATGAGCGTCAAAACGACGGTCCCCGTTATATCGTAAATCCACACCCGGGGATCACATACCTTGATCACCCCGGTGATGGAGCCGACATATAAGGCAACCGCCGATAAGCTTCCGGTGAGCAGAAAGTAAAACAATAGCTCCCACTTCGTATTTTTCAGAATTCGTTGCACGATCATCGATTTAACCTACCATATTCACTTTGACGTCACCGATGAATACGCTGACGACCAGCTTAATTTTCTTATTAGCTTCACCATAGTAAGGGGACTGGACCGATACGCTGCTCATAAATCCGCCTTCCTTCTGCTTCAACACCTTCAAATCCCCGATAAAAGAGCTTGACGTTGCTACAATCCCTACATCCATATCTTCCGGAATGAATACTTTAACATCACCGATGAAGGAAGATACATTGATCTTCGTTTCACCGTAAGGAATTTGCGCCTTAGTTAAATCAATGACCGTATCCCCGATAAAATGTGAAATATTCATTGGTTTTAGCTGAAAATAGTCTTGTCCGATATGAACATCGCCGATAAAACCCGATTTATTGATAACTTCACTCGAAGCTGCAAAATTGCCTTCCATGTGTTTATAATTCGTACCAGTGAAATGAGGACGTTCCTGGTTAGCTTTTTTTTCGAAGTCCGAGTCCCCTTTTTGCTTAAATTTATCATTAAAAATATCATCGAGATTCGACTTCATTTCCGGGTGAAAGGTCGGTGGTACCGGCGGCTCCATAGGAGGAGTAGGCGGTGTTAAATCATTTTCCGAATGCCACGAATGTGGTCTGTGCCCATGCGGCTTGAACAAAACATAGAGACCGCAGCTAATTAGAATGATTGGAATAAAGAACTTGAAGAAATCCCCTGGTTCCAGGTAAATGATATCTAGATTACGGGCAAGAAAATAACCGCCGATCAAGAACAAAATCAGGCTTCCGATAAAGCTTCCGCCACGCCAGTTCCCATTTGCCAAGTTCGCCAGCCCCGCTAAAATCAGAAACACGGGCCAATACGTTGAAAAAAGATAGCCGATGCTGATGTCAGTAATTCCTAGCTGATTCAGCAGGAACACCCCGCCGATCCCAATCAGCACCATTCCGCCGATAAGTCTTCCGAATACGCCGTTTCTCATTATGTTTACCTCCACTTGGTTTAGCACTAGCTTTATTAATGTCAGTTTACAACATCAGCTTCACATTAAACAGCGGCGCAGGATGGAACCGTGTATCGGTCTCGAGACTGAGTAAGATCCATTATTTTGCAGAAAAAAGAGCGCCCTTGTGGACGCCCTCTAACTTCGCTTTACTATGGTTGGTTGGTTTGGCTTGCATTGCTCACAGGAGTAGTAGCGTTACGGGAAGCTTTTGCTTTTTGTGCAACCGTTGCAGTGCTATCTTCAGCAAACTCTTCATTGAACTTCTCATTAGGTGTTTTATAACCTGGAGAAGCTGCTCTTTTTTGACCTGCCATGGATGATTTCACCTCCCTTTTGCATAACTCAGCAATCAATATCGCTGAAGCTATGAGGTCGTTTGTCGTACGACCACATCGCTTATTATGCGAAACAGAGAAGCAAAATATGCGAACCAAATACCGATAACTATATCGCTGTATCCCATAGGTTTTCCGGGATTTCCTTGCTCACTTCCATCGCTTTGCCTAATTCACGAAGCATGGCTTCAGTCAGCTTGCCCTCGCCTTTACGGACGATTTGCACCTCAACTTCCTTTTTACCCCATTCCCTAAATACCTGTCTTGTGGTATCAAAATACAAGTCGATTTTCTTCCCTTTGATAGCCGATCCTTTGTCAGCCACCACACCATATCCGTATCCCGGAATGTACAAAATCGTACCGATCGGAAATACTTTCAGGTCGGCAGCAATCGTAGATACTGTATTTTTATCCCGGCGGACCTTTACTCCCGAGTAAGTGATGCCATATTGCGGGTGACTCGGCTTTTTACCTGTCGATTCGTAGCCTGCTGTATATCCGGTTGCAAGAACCTTGACTGTTTTTACAGATTTCTTCTTCCGTTCGCTTTCCGTTTTTATTGTAGCCGGTGCTATGTTCGTTTGTCTATTATGCCACAGCATAAGCCCCATTCGATCATGGGTCCATTTGAGTCCCAGCCAATTGAAGGATTTACGGATTTGCTGGAACGTCGATGGAACCGACCCCGATTTTGCTTGAGTCGGCGCTTCCGAGGCTAACGTAAGTGTGAGCAAGGCGGTGAGCACACAGCTGATCAGGATTCTTTGCCAGATAACAATTTGGCGCATGAGAAAACCTCCCCCTTATCCCGAAGGTTTTCCACATGCGCCTTAGTTTATACGTGTCTGATTTTAAATGATATGGTTACGAATGTCGGATTGCAGCTGTTCAGTGATATCGCTAAGCGGTTTCGCGCCAAGATCGCCCTCGCCCCGTTTACGGACAGATACCGTACCACTGCTTTGTTCATTTTCACCTACAACAAACATATACGGCACTTTTTCCAACTGGGCTTCACGGATTTTGTACCCCAGCTTCTCGTTTCGAAGATCGCTTTCGACACGAATTCCGGCGGCACGTAGTTTGTCCTCAACCTCTCGTGCATAATCGTCGAAGTTACCCGATACTGGAATGACTTTAACTTGAACCGGTGCAAGCCAAAGCGGCAGATTACCGGCAAAGTTCTCCAGCAAGAAGGCAGTGAAGCGTTCCATTGTGCCCAAAATCCCACGATGCAGAACGACTGGGCGGTGTTTAGCTCCGTCATCACCGACATACTCAAGCTCAAACCGTTCCGGCAGCAGGAAGTCAATTTGAATCGTGGAGAGGGTTTCTTCTTTGCCTAAAGCTGTCTTAATTTGTACATCCAGCTTCGGACCATAGAAGGCTGCTTCACCTTCTGCTTCGTAGAACGGAAGACCAGCTTCCTCTACAACTTCACGAAGCATGCTCTGAGCGGTATTCCACATATCATCGTTCTGGAAGTATTTCTCCGTATCTTCCGGATCGCGGTAGGACAAACGGAAACGGTATTCATCGATGCCAAAATCTTTATATACCTGCTTAATGAGATCAAGCACTCGCGTAAATTCGCTTTTAATTTGATCCAGACGGCAGAAAATATGCGCATCATTAAGCGTCATGGAACGAACGCGGTGCAAACCGGTCAATGCCCCGGACATTTCGTAACGGTGCTGCATTCCGAGCTCAGCGATCCGAATCGGCAGATCCCGATAGCTTCTCATTTCGCTCTTGTACACCATCATATGGTGTGGGCAGTTCATCGGACGGAGTACGAATTCTTCTGTATCGATCGTCATTTTCGGGAACATATCTTCCTGATAGTGCTCCCAGTGACCCGACGTTTTGTACAGGTCCACGTTACCGAGCACCGGAGTATATACGTGTTGGTACCCTAAACGTTCTTCAATATCAACGATATACCGCTCAAGCGTACGGCGAACTGTTGCACCTTGTGGCAGCCAGATCGGCAGCCCTTGGCCAACCAGATTGTTAAAGGTAAAGATCTTAAGCTCTTTCCCCAGTTTACGGTGATCCCGCTTCTTCGCTTCTTCCAGGAAATGTAAGTGTTCATCCAACTCGGCCTTTTTCATAAATGCTGTTCCATAAATGCGCTGCAGCATTTTGTTATTGCTGTTGCCGCGCCAGTAAGCTCCGGCTACGCTAAGCAGCTTGAACACCTTGATTTTACCGGTCGAAGGAACATGCGGCCCACGGCAAAGATCGAAAAATTCGCCTTGATCATAGATGGAGATGACACTGTCCTCTGGAAGATCACGGATCAATTCAAGCTTATATGGATCGCCCAGTTCGGTAAAAATTGCCACCGCTTCATCACGGCTCACTTCACGCCGGGTAATCGGTAAATTTTCACCAATAATGCGTTCCATCTCTTTTTCAATTTTTTGCAGATCCTCTGGATTAAGCGGTTGCTCAAGATCCATGTCATAGTAGAAGCCGTCTTCGATAACCGGTCCAATCCCGAGTTTAACTTCTTTGTTTCCAAAAAGGCGTTTAACCGCCTGAGCCATAAGGTGGGCGCTGCTGTGACGCATGATTTCGAGCCCGTCCTTAGAGTCTGCCGTAATAATTTCTACTGCAGCCCCATCTACCAACTTGGAATTCAGGTCTACTGCTGCACCATTGATTTTTCCGGCAAGTGCATTTTTACGAAGACCGCTGCTAATTGAACCAGCTACGTCCTCTAAAGTACTTCCTTCCACATACTCCCGAACCGAACCGTCCGGCAAAGAAATTGATACTGCCACCGTTTTTTCCTCCCTGATTTGGAATGTTTGGTCACCGGAGGCGGACAACAAAAAAACGCCCGTCCCGGAAAGGGACGAGCGTAATATACCCGTGGTTCCACCCTCATTCGGCTGCTTCGCTTAACAAACAAGCGAGGTGCAACCCTTATTCGGCATTGTGTAACGGCAATGAACCGGCATTCCTTAATGCCGCCTTGGCTAACGAAAGCCTTCCTCGGGTTAGGGAATGCAGCTACAAAGGGGTAAACCAAAACCGGAAACGAAGGGAATTTCAGCCGCTGTTCCCTCTCTCTGGACGATCCGACATTTTCGATTCATGTCTTTGTCGATGCTTTTTACTCGAAAATTATTATAATGCTATTGCCAGAGATCGTCAAGAAAGTGCTCAGCTTGAGTATCTTCGTCACCGCTGCTCCAAATGCCGAACCTGCCTGTGAAAAGATTTGCAGTGCGGACAAAGCAGGCATATTTCAACCCGCTCACCGAAAATACGGCGGATGGTCTCGATCACCTGCGCTCTTGGATCAAGGGTGTGAATCAAAATACGGTCCGGTGAAAGGGAAATCAGCGTACTGACGATGACATCCTCCATTTCCATTTCTTGATCGGCAATCCGGGCTACCACTCCGCTGGACGAGGTGTTAACCGGCGTATATTGCTCGTTCAAAATAGCAAATTCATGGCCTTGCTTATGCATTAAATGGACAAGTGGGGTAAGCGGTTCTTGAAAATACACAAAATACTGAAGCAAACTAATAAATTCTTCATACTGCTTGTCAAGCAAATACTCGTCCACGGCGAAATCAATCGTCTCCCGCAGTAGCGCCTCATACCCTTTTACTCGAAAAGCAAGAAATCCATCCAGATGAATAGAGCGAGAATTTTGCAAGTATTCCCTTAGTGCTTCATATATCAGCGAAATTCGTTCTTTTCTGACTGAGGAGGTATCGTAATTGTCTGAGCCAGAGAGCATGTTACGGCAAATCCCGGCAACCTGCTCCTGCTCTTCAGCCGAAGACCAGCGGTATTCCCGGCTCATGATGCGCTGAATCAGCTTCTCCTCCTTAACATCTACAACAAATCTAGCTAGCCCAAACGACAAAAGATCAATTTGTTGTTTACGTGTATCCAGACCAACTATATCCGATAAACCGATCACACCATCCACCATCCCGTCCGGCGCCCCGCTGGTCTGGATGTGTGGCTGCTCGATATGTAAGCTGCTAATAGCTTCATGCAAATATTTGACAAATTGGTTCTCCGACTCGGCATCATCCGTTTTGAAACGAATTGTAAAAAAATCCATGAACCTAGCCCCCTTCCGCTTCCTTCTCCAAGTATATGGTGGGAGGGATGCGGATATACGGGAACGGTCCATGGAATGAAAGCCAGCTTTTCCAGCAGGCTTCAGTCTTTAATTTTGCATGATAAAGTCGCGCTCAATGGTGCTTCTCTCGTCAAACATGCGCAAAATTTCATATTTGGTATTACGTTGAGCCGGAATTTTTCCCGCCTCACGAATAATTTTCAATATTGACTCAATATTGACCTTGTATGTTGCACCCGCTGAGGACACGACATTCTCCTCAATCATCGTGCTGCCGAAATCGTTGCAGCCATATTGCAGTGATAGCTTGCCAACCTCAGGCCCCATCGTAACCCATGAGGATTGCAGGTTCTTGATGTTGTCGAGCACGATCCGGCTGATCGCCACCGTTTTCAGGTAAGATTCCGGAGTTTGTCTCTCCTGCTTCAGGTTCGTATTGTCCGGTTGGAACGTCCAAGGGATAAAGGCAAGGAAGCCTTCCGAAGGATAGCCATTTTGAATGCATTCATCCTGGGCCTCCCGAACGCGCAGCAAATGGAGTGCCCGCTCCTCGAGCGATTCGCCGAACCCGATGACCATCGTTGCAGTTGTGTTCATACCGATTTTATGGGCTGTCTGCATGACGTCCATCCAGTCTCTCCAGGAGCCTTTAAGTCGGCTGATTTTCTGGCGAGTACGATCATCCAAAATTTCAGCTCCGCCACCTGGCAGCGAATCAAGACCGGCTTCGTGGATTTGGCGAAGCACTTCCTCTAAGCTTAGGCCGTCCGATACTTCTTTCATTTTCATAATTTCTGCCGGTGAGAAGGAGTGCATCGTAATATTAGGGAAACGCTGCTTAATCGCCTTGAGCAGATTGATGTAGTAGCTAAAAGGTAAATTCGGGTTCGTCCCGCCTTGCATCAAAATTTCCGTTCCGCCTACATCGATCGTTTCCTGAATTTTTTGGAAAATAGCTTCATCCGGCAGAACATAACCTTCCTCAGAGCCGGGTCGTCTGTAAAACGCACAAAACCGGCAATAGACATCACAGATGTTCGTATAATTCACGTTGCGCCCAATCACGAAGGTCGTAATCGGTTCCGGGTGCTTCCGCTCCATCAAAATGTTGGCGACATGCCCCATTTTCTCCACTTCATCAGACTCGTAAAGCTTGATGGTATCATTCAAGTCCAGGCGTTCGCCACGGAGCGCCTTATCTAATATATCGTTGATCGCAGCCATTTCACTGCCTCCTTGAAACTAAGAAATGATAGAAATAATGTTGAAAATTTTAGAGTTCTAGCCCCATCGTAACATAATCATGGGCAGAAAAACAGCACCCGATCACAGGATCGGATGCTTGAGCTGGTATTGCAAGTACTGCCTCTGCCTAGTCGCTAAAACTCATCTGGAACTATCGCAGGTACTCGGGCAGGCTTCATAAAAACTGACTCGAACCTGTTCCTGATATGCTCCTGCTAACGGCTGCCTAACGAACTGAATAAGCGCTATTTGGGCAAAAACGTAACTTTTGAAAACCTAACGAATCTATTAGCGCTTATTTGGCCGATTTGGCCGCTAGACCGGTGCAAAATGAGCAAATAAGCTCGCCTGGGTTCGTTAGATTTCAAAATGGACCCTCTTGTCCCAAATAGCGTCTATTGGATTCGTTAGAGCGAAGATCGTGGGATATACAGAGCACCACACGGCCTCATTCAGCTGCAGCTTATTCAGCTCCGCTTCAGGGCTTGGTCCAAATCGGCGATCAGGTCGCCGATATCTTCAAGGCCGACAGAGAAGCGCAGCAGACCGCCCGTTATCCCCCGCTCAGCGCGAACCTCCTTCGGCATTGAGGCGTGCGACATCATCGCCGGATAAGAGAGGATGCTTTCGACTGCGCCAAGGCTGACGGCGACAAGTGGAAGCTTAACCTCGCTGAGCAACCGCTTCGCCCGGTCCTCGGAGCCGACGTCGAATGATACGACCGCCCCGTATCCGGTTGACTGCTTCTCCTGCACCTCCCTACCGGGATGATCCGGCAGGCCGGGATAATAGACAGCATCAATATCGCTGCGCTCATCCAGCCAATCCGCAAGCTTGCGCGCGCTGATCTCGCTGTGCGCCATACGGGCACCCAGCGTCTTCATACCACGCATGAGCAGCCAGGATTCCTGCGCACCAAGCACGGTACCAAGTCCGTTTTGCAAATATTTCAGTTGCCGACCAACTTCATCATTGCCAGCAACCGCAAGGCCGGCAAGCACGTCGCTATGGCCGCTAAGGAACTTGGTAGCGCTATGCAGTACAATGTCTGCTCCAAGCTCGATCGGGCGCTGGTAGTAAGGAGTCATAAACGTATTATCTACGATGCTAAGTAGTCCGTGTTCATGCGCCCAGGCAGATATGTCCGCAATATCAGTAATTTTTAGTGTCGGGTTGGATGGTGTTTCCATATAAACCGCTCTGGTGTTAGGCTTAAGCGCGGCCTTTACCTGCTCCGGTTTCGTCATATCAACGAATGTTGTTTCGATGTTCATCCGGCTCATAATCGTGGTCAGCAGCCGGTATGTACCGCCGTATACATCCTCCGTCACGATAATGTGATCGCCAGCCGACAGCAGCATGAACGTAGTCGAAATAGCCGACATCCCGCTGGAAAACGCAAAGCCCTGTGTACCACCCTCAAGAACAGCAATGTACTCCTCGAGCGCCTCCCGTGTCGGATTGCCCGAGCGGCTGTAGTCATGCTTCGGTGGGTTAAAAATATCGTAATGATGGAATGTCGATGCTTGGTAAATCGGCACACTGGACGCTCCCGTGGCACGATCTACCTCACCGCCAAAATGAATCAGCTTTGTCTCAAACTTCTTCTCGCTGCGTCCATGATCTTTATTCGGCATGTCCTTCTCCTCCTTCAACTTCCTGACGTGCTGCTTCCAGCGCCCAGCTCAAATCAGCAATCAAATCGTCCACATGCTCAATGCCTACCGAGAACCGAAGCAAACGATCATCGACGCCCACCGCCTCACGAATTTCCGCAGGAATATCGGCGTGCGTTTGTACGGCTGGGTAAGTCATCAGAGATTCTACTCCGCCCAAGCTTTCGGCAAATGCGATCAGCCGTAGATTGCGAAGTACCGGCTCAACGTAGCGGGCATCCGTCACCTTGAAGGAGAATATGCCTGTATTTCCGCTCGATTGTTTGTTTTGTGTAGCGTACCCCGGATGATCCTCCAGCCCCGGATAAAACACCTCAGCCACCTGCGGATGCTGCTGCAAATATTTAGCGATGGCAAGCGCATTGCTCTGATGGCGCTCCATGCGGAGAGCCAACGTCTTCATCCCGCGCATCAGCTGATACGAGTCGCTCGGACTAAGCACGGCCCCGATGGAATTATGCAGAATGCCGACCTCTTTAGATAACACTTCACCTTTCGTGACGATTAACCCGGCCAGCACATCGTTATGTCCGCCCAAATATTTGGTGGCGCTATGTACCACAATGTCAGCTCCGAGCTCAAGCGGTCGCTGGAAATACGGTGTAAGCAGTGTATTGTCCACAATGGTCAGCAAGCCATGTCTGCGCGCCCACCCGGATACGGCCTCAATGTCGGTAACCATCATTAGCGGATTGGTCGGCGTTTCGATAAACAACGCTTTCGTGTTCGGCTTGCGCACGCTCTCCAGCGCATCTAAATCATTTGTATCCACGTACGAAGCGGTTACCCCGAATTTCGACATAATACGCTCCAGCAAACGGTACGTTCCCCCATACAAATCCAGCGATACGATCAAATGGTCACCTTGCCCAAATAAAGTAAATACGGTTTGCAGCGCGGCCATCCCGGAGCTGCAGGCAAACCCTGCATCCCCTGATTCTAAGGTAGCTGCCGCGTCTTCAAGTACTTTACGGGTCGGGCTTTTCGTTCTGGCATAATCGAATCCGGTACTTTGCCCAAGCCGAGGATGCCGAAACGCGGTCGCTTGATAGATTGGATAATTCACGGCCCCAGTGACCGGATCCTCTACCGAACCGATTTGCGCCAAAACGGATTCGATACGCCAATGGTTTTCTTTACAGTTGTCCTTACAGTTACAGTTACCGTTGTTCTTGCTTTGCTCCTTCTGTTCCCCCATCTGTCGTCCCTCCAATATTAGATCTCGTAAACAAATTCAGCTAATTGGTCGATGTCGTACGGAGTTTCTTGATACACATAGTAGTTTAGCCAATTGGAAAATAATAAGTTTGCATGGCCTCGCCAAGTCGATCGTGGAGCTCGCATAGGGTCATTATTCGGAAAATAGTTTTGTGGCAGAGCCATCTCAAGTCCTTTAGCCACATCGCGTTCATACTCCCATTTCAGGGAATCCGGATCGTATTCGGAATGTCCGGTAACAAAAATCTGCTTCCCGTTTTTGCTTGCCACGAGGTATACACCGGCATCTTCGGATTCCGCCAAAATTTCCAGTTCAGGCATCCGCTCGATATCGTCCCGCCGCACATCGGTATGCCGGGAATGCGGCACCTGAAACACTTCGTCAAAGCCGCGGACTAATTTAACACGCGGGTTGTTGACGACGTGCGAGAACACCCCGAAGCATTTTTTCGGAAGATGCACTTTACGAACGCCATAGTGGTAATAGAGGCCTGCCTGGGAAGCCCAGCAAATATGCATCGTCGATGTGACGTGGGTTTTGCTCCATTCAAAAATTTCTTTAAGCTCTTCCCAGTAATTCACTTCTTCAAATTCAAGCTGCTCCACCGGGGCTCCCGTAACGATCATGCCGTCAAACCAGAGATTTTTGATCTCGCCAAACGTTTTATAGAACATTTCCAAATGCTCCGCGGACGTATTTTTCGAGGTATGGGAGATCGGATGCAGCAGCACGATTTCGATTTGCAGGGGAGTATTCCCAAGTAAACGCAATATTTGCGATTCCGTCGTTTCTTTTGTCGGCATCAGGTTCAGGATTGCAATTCGCAAAGGTCGGATATCCTGATGATAAGCCCGACTTTCGTCCATTACGAAAATGTTCTCGTTCGTGAGCACTTCTTTGGCTGGTAGGTGATCTGGTACTTTAATCGGCATAATCGGTTTCACTCCTTCGTCAAAATGAGGTGAAATCATATCGGTTGAAAGCTGGCGATAACAAGAAAGACCTCTCTCACGTGGAGAAAGGTCGTCAATTATTCCTGAATGCGCCTCTCTCATCTCTCAGAACCCGTTTAAGCATGAGTCTTATACGGATCTGCAAGAATTAGCACCGCTGCGATATAAAATCGCCGGTTGCCGGGTATCATCGGGCTAGTCCCTCCACCTGCTCTTGATAAGATTTCGCTTTATTTAATTGTTTGGGAGTCATTTAACAACTCAAAAACTCCTTGAAATCACTTTAATGGATCGGAATGCTTACGTCAAGAACCGATCTGCAAAATCATTATTTTCAGGTACCTGTTTCTCGGTTGCACCATACTATACTTTTGGGTTGAAACATTTCATGCGGTGGCGTTATACTAGACAAGTGCTGAAAGGCCTTTAGGTCAAAGACGCCATCAATTGTTCCATAATTAACCCTTTTACAGTGAGGTGAAACCGAGAAATGGAAGGCGACCCGAGTCCGCAGAGGACAACCGAAGATTTACAATCGCATAGGAAAACGATCAGCCACGGCACTTGCGGATCGAAGCAGGGCCCTTCGTTTCGCGGTGTTTTCATAAAACGCCTTGTTCAGGTGTGCTAAAAACAGCTGGTCTCTTTCCTGTGCTCATAACAAGAGCATAACCCTGGCAAAAGCCAGGGGAAAGGGAGTGAAAGAGATGAAGATCCGTCACGTTAAAGCCGGCGTATTTACAGCTATTGAGGATTTGGAACTGACTACCACCGCGCCGGAGGAAGGCTTCTACTGGATCGACGCGGACGTGGAAGATCTTGCCGAGCTGCAGCCGCTTTTTTCGCTGCATGATTTGGCCGTTGAGGATTGCTTAACCGAGGAGGAGCAACGTCCTAAGATCGAAACGTACGATAACCATTATTTTATCGTGGTCAATAGCATTCGATATGACGATGAGGAAATTTTTCTGCGGTCATTGAACATTTTTTTAGGACGGCATTATATGATTACCGTTACCAAGCAGAAAATCAACGAACTGCGCGCCGTGAAGCCCATTTTGTGGGAACAGGAGGTCAATGAACCCGACCGGTTCCTCTATCTGCTGATCGACCTTGTCGTCGACAATTACTTTACGGTTGGCGACCGAATCGAAGTCAAAATCGAAAAGCTTGAAGAAGACATCCTGATGCATACGAAACGCTCGCATTTGAATGAAATCATCGGTCTGCGAAGCGAAATTTTGTGGCTCAAGAAGGTTTTGGGTCCGCAAAAGGAAGTTATAAATATTTTGAATAAAAAAGACTTACGCCTGATCGACGATCAGCTGCAAAAATACTTCAGCGATATTTATGAAAATGCAGTTAAAATTTCGGAAAACTTTGATACTTTCCGCGAGTTGATGGGCAACTTACGAGAAGCTTATCAATCGGCGATCGCCAACCGGGCGAACGAGATCATGCGCGTATTTACGGCTATCACAACTATTTTTATACCGCTAACCTTAATCACAGGGATCTACGGCATGAACTTCGACAATATGCCTGAACTGCATTCAAAATATGGGTATTTTATTGTTCTCGGCATTATGGGTGTACTAGGTGCCGGCATGTATTATTTGTTCCGCAAGCGGGACTGGATATGAAACTTTTGCTGTAAACACAAGACGCCAACCGGGCTGTGAACTTTCGAGAACACGGGAGTTCGCAGCCAGGCTGGCGTTTTTTTCTTAGCTAAACTAGTTTAGCTAGCACTCTGAGCCACATCCTGATGTCTGCGGTAGCGAATGCGTATTAGCCGAAGCCGTTCGTACAGCACGTCCAAATTTCCGGCTTCCGCCACCTCAATCCCGTATACCTTTTGCAGCACCGGCTTTAAAAGATGATCTCCAAGCTCCTCATAAGCCTGCCAAACGGCGGTTTGCTCTGCTTCCGGCATCTCCTGCAGCTCCGAGCTTACCAAAGGATCGGTATCGTATCCTTCCCTCTCAAGCGTTTCAAGAAACTCTACCGCCTCCCTGCGCTCAATTCCTGCCCGGGTACATATGTCCGATACATTTAAGCCCTCAGCTAACGACTCGAGCACCGAACGGCGAATGCTGAATTTCTCCATTTCGGCACGAAACTTCGCTTCTTTTTGTTTGTAAAGCCATGAACGGAACGTCTCGTTGTCGATTTCACGGTTAACCCAATCCAGAGGAAACTCTCTGAGCCGCTCTGCCGGCTGGGTTATTTCCAGCAGCTCCGCGCCATACTCAGACGCCTTATTCTCGCCTACGCCGGGAAGCTGCATCAGCTCCTCTACCGTTTTAGGCAGAAAAACACTGATCATCCGCAGCAGTCGGTTGCTGGCGATCATATACGGGGCTTTTCGATCAGCCGCTGCTTTACGTCTGCGCCAAGCGCATAGTTCGCCGTATAAAGGTTCGTTCCCGTTCATTTCACTGTAACAGATGAGCTTCTGCCCAGCCATGCCGCGACCGGTCAGATCCTCCTTCTCATCCCAAATGCCTTCCATCACAGGCCTAAACCCTTCCCCTAACTTAATCGCCAGACGATGTCTATATACGTGAAGCATCTCCGACCAGGAACCTCCTTCGTACCACAACTCCTCCTGCTGTCCCTCCGCAATCAACTCATTCCAGCCCATACGCCACTGTCCTTCTTCTTCCCCGATCCAGATTTGCGCCCCTTTCATCATGGACTCTGGTCCTTTCTTCTCCAAGCTGTTCAAAAACACGATTCGCATTTTTCTTTCGCCTCCTTTGATCTCCAGCCTACGCAGGGAGATGTTTCCTCTGAAACGCAAAAAAGCACCCCTCTTACGATGTTCGCAAGAGAGGTGCTTCCTCCAAACGTATACTGTTATTCCTAATCATACCATGTTTTCCCACACTGTCAATGCAGATTTTCATTTACCCATCATCTCCGCTTTTCCGGTATAATGACTAAAGATATCCAATAACAAGGAGGCCATCATAATGGTTGACCATCATAAAGAATTAGATTTCTTGTCTGATAGCACGGAAAGTACCTCTACCCGATTTGTGACATTTATCGGCGGCTCGCTAAAGCGATTTGATCTAGCCGTTACAACCACGGACCGCTTCTATGGAAAAAAGCTAGTAACCGATTTGCAAAACGGAAAAACCGCCATTTTGGGCACCGATGATTTGGAAGAGGAGGGGTATCTAGAGCAGATCTACAGCCTAAATGAAGAAGAAGGCGAAGAGCTCAGAACCTTTTTGAACCAGGTTGTCGGTGAAGCTTATTTTACAGATTGATCCTCTCAGATAACCAAAAACAAAAGCTTATACTACGCCCAACCAGGAGCTGACGCTTGCCATTTCCAATTCTTCGAATTTTGAAACGACGAGCGCTGGGTTCAGCTCAAAGCGGCAGGAATTCTCAGTGCAGTCTAGTTCCACATCGCAGCGGATTTCTGCCAGCTGGCGGGATAAATGCAGCATGTCCAAATCGGCTTCAATTTTTGCGCGTACCGATTTGGACAACTGGTCCAGATTGGCTAAAATCCCTTCGACGGAGCCATATTCCTGCACCAGCTTCAGTGCCGTTTTCTCTCCAATCCCCCGAACCCCTGGATAATTGTCGCTCGTATCGCCCATCAGCCCCTTGAGGTCAACAATTTGTCCTGGTGTTAGACACTTCTCCTCCAGCAATGAATCTGGAGTATAAACCATGTAATTACCATGCCCCTTTTTCATAATGATGACGCTCGTCCGCTCGGTAACCAGCTGAAGCATATCGTGATCCCCTGTTAGGATCAGGACATCCATCTCTTTCCCAAAGCGCGCAGCAAGCGAACCGATGCAATCATCCGCCTCATATCCTGGGGAACTGACATTCGGAATACTCAAGCTGTCCATCACGTCACGAATAAGGGAAAACTGCGGAATAAGATCATCCGGTGCATCCGAACGGTTCCCCTTATAAGCCGCAAACTGCTCGGTCCGAAACGTCTTGCTGCCCAAATCCCAGCAGCAAGCGATATGCGTAGGGCCGAACTTTTGCACGGCATCCCAGAAATACCGCATAAAGCCGTACACGGCATTCGTAGGAACACCCGCTTTTGTACGACGAATGTAGCCCGTAACAGCGGAGGCATAGTAAGCTCTAAACATCAAGGCCATGCCGTCTACCAACAAAATGCTGGGTTTACTATTTTGTACGAAATTCACAGCGCCTTACACACCTTTCTACAAAAAAATACGATTATTTACCCCAGGCTTGCTCAAATTGATCCTCTTTATACCCTACGGTAACAGACTCTCCGTTCGTCACGATCGGGCGTTTGATGAGCATTCCATTTGAAGCCAAGAGTTTAATTTGCTCCTCCCGCGACATATCGGGCAGCTTGTCCTTTAAGCCCATTCCTTTATAAACCTCGCCACTTGTGTTAAAAAATTTCTTCAGTTCCAGCCCGCTTCGATCGATGAACTGAGATAATTCCCCCGCTGTAGGCGGCGTCTCCTTAATATTTCGCAAATCAAGCTCATGCCCTGCAGCCTGCAAAGCCTTAATCGCCTTGCGGCAGGTGCCGCATTGCGGGTAGTGATATACGGTAAGCTCACTCATATTATGTGAAACCTCCTTGGTATGGCTAATCTACTGACATTTTTTCAACTTATCATGCAGCGTTTGCATGTCTTCGGGCATTGGGGCCGTAAACGTGAGCCGTTCCCCGGAAAGCGGATGGGTGAATCCCAGCTCGGACGCATGAAGCGCTTGTCTGCTAATGGCTTCATCCCAAGCCATTACCGCCGTACGTTTATCCTCTTCCATCGTCTCCAGCCCCGGCATTCGGTACATTTTATCGCCAATGAGCGGATGGCCGATCGAGGTCATGTGGACGCGAATCTGATGCGTTCGCCCCGTACCAAGCTGCAGCTCAACCCTGGAACCTGCCTTCATGCAATCTACCACCTTGTAAAAGGTGTGAGACGGATACCCCGTATCCGTAACGATCCGTCGATGCGGCTCTGCCGGGTCACGGTCGATGGGACCGTCTATTCTGCCTTCGGCCGGCTCGGGGCAGCCGTGGACCAGAGCGGTGTATTTTTTTGTCACCTGCCCGGCGATAAGCTGCTCGGAGATATGCTGGTGTACATACGCGTTTTTAGCGATCGCGATCAAGCCGCTCGTTTCCTGATCCAGCCGATGCACCGGCCGAAAGCGAAATTGCTCTCCCTTCTCCTGCCAGTAATGTACAACACCGTTGGCTAATGTCCCGGTGTAATGGCCGTGGGTCGGATGGACGATCACTCCGGCGGCTTTATTGACAATCAAAAGCGCCTCATCTTCGTATACAATGTCAAACGGTAACGGCTGCGGCAAAATATCGGTTGAGGTTTCTTTCTCTAAAGATATGGAAACCGTATCTCCTGCTCGGACAGGTACACTGATGAATACCCTCTCCCCATTTAGATGAACCCCCCGCTCCGTCAGCTTAATTCTCGACATCAGCTTGCGAGACACACCCAGACGACGCTGCAGCACATTTTTTACCGGCCAGCCTTCTTCTCGCTCGGTGACTATATATTCAATCGGATCATAATAATCAGTCATGACTTTTCGCCAAACACCTTCCCGCTGCGCACGTATTCAACGTCCGGTACCTGCAGGCGTTTATTTGCTGTACGTGCAACCGCAAAGAAATAGTCAGATAGGCGGTTTAAATATTTAACAACATCCTGATTGACTTCTGTTTTGCGGCTTAATGTGATCGCACGGCGCTCCGCGCGGCGGCAAACGGTTCGGCAAATATGCAGTGCCGAGGCAAGCGGGGTGCCACCAGGCAGTATAAATCTTTCCAAAGGTGGGTTTTCCGACTCATACCGGTCAATCCAAGCTTCCAAACGCTCACCTAGCTCAGGTGTTACTTTGTACTTGCTTTCGGACAGCTTGACATAAGCCAAATCAGAACCACAGTCAAACAGCTCCTGCATAATTTGCAGCAATTGCTCCCGCAAATCATCGAATATGGCCGTACTCGCTAGACTCGTTGCCTGCCCGACGAAGCTGTTTAGTTCATCTATGGTACCGTAAGCCTCCACCCGTTCATCGTCTTTATATACTCTGCCTCCAATAACCGAGGTTTGTCCCTGATCACCAGTACGCGTATAAATAGGCACACCTATTCCTCCTATCTCTTGAACTGCTCAAAAAGCGTCTAAGTACCATATTACCATAAAGTTTGACGTATCTGGGCATGCTCCCGCCGGATAACGCCCTACAAAATACGGCAAAAAAGGAGATCCCGGAGGATCCCCTTCCATTATCACGTTATGGCTCGTTATCTGTTCTTCTGGTGAGTTTTCATAAATTCATTAATTTTCAGATCCAGCAAACTGCTGATCTCGATGACGATATCTGAAGTAAAGGATTTCTCCTGCAAAAAAATCTTCTCCATCTTGCTGCGAAGCTGATGGATCTCGTCCTCCAATGTTGCTGATTGTGGTGAACTCGCCCGATTCTCTCCGCCCAACCATTGATTTGATTTATTGCCTTCAGCGATCATCATGCCTGTCATTTCGAATGGCAGGTTGTATTCACCACAGCCCAAATGAAATCCCTCCCTGAGAAACTAAAACCTTCCTTCCAAAATCAAATTATACCATGTCAGGTGGACAATGATCAATTAAAAAATGAAAGAATTGTTAATTAGCCCCATTTCTTCTCAGGGACACAATTATTCTTGTTTTAATTTATGAATAAACTGCCCCATTCGGTGCAGCGCTTCATTCAGTTGGTTGACCCCCGTAGCATACGAGCAGCGAAGAAAGCCCTCACCGCCAGCCCCGAATACGTTGCCGGGAACAGCCGCCACTTTTGCCTCAAGGAGTAAACGCTGAGCAAATTCATCAGAGGATAGTCCGGTCGATTCGATGCTTGGAAAAGCATAAAAAGCGCCCTGTGGTTCATGGCAGGACAGACCGATGTCCCTCAATCCTTGAACGACCAATCTACGCCGCTGGTTATAAGATTCCACCATGTGGTTCTTTTCCTCCAGGCCATTCTTCAAGGCTTCCAGAGCAGCCACTTGTCCCATTACCGGAGCGCACATGACCGTATATTGGTGAATTTTCAGCATGGCGTAAATTAAATCCGGATGTCCGCAAGCATATCCCATCCGCCATCCTGTCATTGCAAATGCTTTGGAAAACCCATTGACAAGGATGGTCCGGTCCTTCATGCCTGGAATCGATGCAAAGCTGACATGCTTTTGATCATAAGTCAGCTCGGAGTAAATTTCGTCAGAAATGACGATCAGATCGTTCTCTTCGACCACTTTTGCGATCGGAAGCCAATCCTCATAACTCATAATTCCCCCGGTAGGGTTGCTGGGGTAATTGAGAATGAGCACCTTTGATTTCGGTGTGATCTTACTTATTAGATGCTCCGCCTTCAGCTTGAAATTATCTCGCGCATAGGTCTCTACTTCGACTGGGACGCCTCCACCGATAGCAGTGATCGGGGAATAGGAAATATAGCAAGGTACAGGAAGAAGAATTTCGTCGCCCGGTTCGATAAGTGCTCGCAAAGCGAGGTCAATGGCTTCGCTTCCGCCTACCGTCACGATAATTTCGTCCTTCGGATTATATTTCACATCGCAGCTGTTGTATAAATACTCGGCTATGGCTTCCCTCAGCTCGGGCGTTCCCGCATTGGACGTATAGCTTGTATACCCTCGTTCGAGGGAATATACACAGGCCTCGCGAACATGCCATGGCGTTATAAAATCCGGTTCGCCTACACCTAGGGTAATAATATCCTTGCTCCCGTTAGCCAGATCAAAAAAACGGCGTATCCCCGAGGGCTGTATTTCTCTGACCCTTGGAGCCAAATACGAATTCATCGTTTTTCCTGACTGTTCAGCCTGCTCAGAATGAATGCTCATACCATTACTTCCTTTACGGAGATATCATCAGGCGACGGTCCTCTTCGGGATCTTCGAAAATGACGCCGTCCTGCTTGTATTTTTTGAGAATGAAATGCGTCTTGGTCGACAAAACCGATTCAAGCGTGGACAATTTGTCGGATACAAAACTTGCCACTTCTTTCAAGTTGCGCCCTTCTACCTCGACCAGCAAATCATATGCGCCGGACATTAGATAAACGGACTTCACCTGAGGAAACAGATATACGCGCTCTGCAATCGCTTCAAAGCCACGTCCCCGCTCAGGAGTAATTTGCACTTCGATTAATGCTGTTACTTTCTCGTCATCCAACTTACTGGAATTGATAACGGTAGCATATTTCACGATCACATGATCCTGCTCCAATTCAGCAATTGCTTCCGCCACTTCCTCAGGAGTTACACCCAGCAGTGTCGCCAGCAAGTTCGCATCCCGGCGGGCATCCTCTTTTAGAAGGTCCAGCACTTTCAGCTTCAATTCGCTTAATTGTTTCATCCCTCATCCTCCAGCGATGGCTTCCGATGCACCGTCCGACAATCGGTGACCTTCGGAATTTAAATTTAATACCTATAATACATGAAATTGAGGCATCTGCATAGAAAAACCGTCCATTCCAGGTAAGCTTCTTGAAGTGGACGGTCGTTGATTTTGCAGCTAGAATATGTAATTGCCAACTGATAGCTACGCTGCCTTCACGCCTCTTTTCAGCCATTTTCGAAGCGCAAACCAGCTAAGCACCGGGGCAGCTCCAACCCCCAGCATAAGCCAGGTGATCGTGCGCATATGTGGATACATCGAATATACAACTATAAATAAAAGTGTCCCCGCAAGACGACCGACGGTAATACTTAGCTCCCGAAGAACAATCAGCTCGACTCGTTTCTCGACGCTTTCTTTGCTATTACCGATTAAATCAAATACCGATGATGTCACAGGAATCAAATACAGCGGCAAAAATAATGATGTCCCGATTCCAAAAACCATCAATGTCATGTAGTTCACCTTCCACAACACGAGCGGTCCGATAACTATCGTGATCAGAATCGCACCGATCAGCATGCCGTAGTACCGAAAGTTTAGCCGCAGCCATTTGCCGACCGCCCAGAAGCTTACGAGCGAAACGAGTGAAGTGATCAGCGAGAATTGACCTATTCGCCACTCCGCCTGTGTACTGATGTAAATGAGTAAATTGATGAGAAAAGAAAACACGCCTTCGCGCAACCCATGAGCAGCCGAAGATGGTGCGACTTGACGCCACGGGCTACCTTTGTGCAGTTTTTTTACCGGTTCAAGCCACGAATATGGGCCACCATGCTCTCGTTTCTTTAGCCAAAAGCTAAGCAGAACGGCTATCCCGTATACAATCAAGGCAAGGATAAAAATAAGGCGATACCCTGTATCGCCATGTTTCACAGAGATCAACCACCCGGAAATCCAAGGACCAAATATGCCGATGATTGACCCTAATATGCCGACCCAGCCATTGAAACGATCCCGATTATCCATATCCGTAACTTCAAAGTAAACCACGTTAAAGGCGAGCCAAAAAAGCCCGGAACCAGCGCCGAACAGCAATCCCAGCGGCCAAATATAATCGACGGTATGCTTGCCTGCCCATAGCACAAACAAATAAAACAGACTGGAGACGACGATGCCGAGACGTAAAAATATCATCTTGTCCCGTTCCTTTACCCACTTGCCCGTAATCCAAAATGTTAAGCCAAGCGCGAGCTGCTGACAAAATGTAAACCATCCAATCAGCGTAAAATTTTGACTCACCTTCCAGATGTACACGTTCAGAAATGTTCCCGACAAAGCCCCGGCGAGCACGAACAGCCCATTAACGGCCAGTAACAATATGGATTGAGATTTTAAGTGTCTGCTCATAATTTCGTTCCTCCAGGCATCTTTCGCTACTCCTGTAAGATACCCAAAAATGAAGGAAGCATGACAAGCATAAATCATTAACATAAAGCTTAATAAAAAAAGCGCCTAACGGCGCCTTTTAGTTAGCTTAGACTTCTACATTGGGGGGGATGGGTATGGGGTTACCCGCCGTTAAACTTTCCACCCCATACCCATTCCCTCTTCTGTTCTACTCCTTGCTCCCTGCAGTTTTTTTAAAATCTCACCGATCTATTAGGCGTACTTTCAGGGGAGATCGACCGCGGGCTAGTTGCAGTTTTACTCTTGGTCGCATCCTTTTCCTTCTCGCCTCTCACCATCCGCCAGTAGATGTATTTTATGCATCTATTTCCATATAAACTGGAGTTTTTGGAATTTTAGTTGCATTTCGTACATCTAAAATGATGCAATTTGCCTTGGCAAGTTCGTTTTGCTGATTTTAGCTGCACTTTCTGCATTTAAATGCTCAAAGGTTCCAAATAGGCGGGATTTAACTGTAGAAAATACATTTAGTTTGTAAGTCCCAACGGTAAGGGTAAGTTTTATCGTAAGAGTAAGCCCTATTGGTAAAAATTTCAGGGTTGGCATTATTTATTCGATTCTTCTTTATCATCGCCGCTGACTGTTCGGATTAGAGAAATACGGTCTTCCTCCGACAGGAAGCGGCTAACATGGAAACAAGCTGAGCATACGTACACGTTAAGCTGAGCAGATTCCTTAAGCAGCGGCTGAGTTTGCCCCTCTGGAATGTTAGCCTCGAAGCTATCGAGATTAAGCGACTGCTTTCCGGCATAAATCATGTATTCACGGCAGTGAGGACACTCAGGAACCTCTTCCTGAACATCCAGCAGTTTTTCGATCCCAGTCTCATATTTTAGGAGATCGCCACCTCCTGATGTAAATGCTTCTACGCGTCGAATGGCATCCATATGCTGCTGCCCATCGTCTTCTTCATCCCAGTACAGGTTATGGTAGTCTTCACCATCTTCATGATCGTGATGATGATGAGCGTGGTCATCCTCTTCATCCTCCAGCTCTTCTTCGCCGCCGAGCGAAATGCTGAGTGTCCGATATCCCTTCAATTCATTATGGCAGTAAGGGCACTCTTCCTCAGGGCCCAGCTCTTCATCCCATACAATTTCGGTTTGGCACCATGGGCAAATTGTCGTTTCCATCCCACTTCGTCCTTTCATTGCCTCAATTTAAACATTCCATAAATAAATAATTCCAGCCGCAAAGAACAGCATGGCTGCAACAAACAAAACTCTGACTAAGTTTTTCACCTTTGCGATCCCCCCTAACCTACACAAGCTCCGATTAAAAAGGACACCGATACGGAAACCGCCATAGAAATAAAGCCAACACTCGTATTGCCGGAGGCGATTTCCTGATCAAGATGAAAAACCGGTGTTAGGAACTGAAATAGCAGATACGCCGCAAAGAGAAGTACGGCTCCAACTGCGGACCAAATCATAAAGTCATATATGGAAGGCTGCTTGGCCGCGAAACGGATAATATTACACAGCCCGAAAATTTTCCCTCCGGTTGCAAGCGAAGCAGCCATATTCCCACGTTTGATCTCGTGCCAGCAGCGATATTTTGCCAGTCTTTCAAAAAAGGAAAGAAACACGATCAACTCCAATACGGCTACGGAAAAGTAACCGATCATTAATCCAAACGGCTGCTGAAGCAGCGGATCAATGTTCTCTTTCAAAAGCGTCCTCTCCTCCCCGTTATTTCAGTTCAGCCACCGTAACCCCATTTCCGCCTTCCCCATAATTGCCTAGACGGTAACTTTTAATATGCTTGTGTCTTCGTAAATAATCAGATATCCCCGAGCGCAAAATGCCTGTTCCCTTGCCGTGGATAATGTAAATCTGGCCAAGATTGGCAAGGTAAGCCTCGTCGATAAAGCGATCCACTTCGATTAACGCTTCCTCCAAATTCGAGCCACGTAAATCAAGTTCGGTCCGAACATTTTCGTCCCGCGTCCGCTTGACATTGGCTGCCGTTCGCTGAACCGGTTTGTTGACCGGCGCCGATGCTATCAATTCCATATCGTCCAGACTTACCTTCATTTTCATGATGCCAAGCTGTACGAGCGCTTCCTTGCTGCCGGCAAGCTCTACGACATGGCCTTTTTGGTTAAGGCTGTAGACCATGACCTCGTCACCCGGCTCAATTCGGCGTGGTTGGTTCGCCGCTTTACGCGTCGCTCCGGTCTTCTTGCGGCGTTCCGGCTCCGCTTCATCCAGCTGCTTGCGAACGGCTATCAGCTTATGTTGCTTAACAGCCGCCCCTTCCTCTTGGGCCAGCTTGCGCAAATCCTCAATAATCTTCTCGGCTTCCTGGCGGGCCTTGGCGACGATGGCGGAAGCTTCCTCCTCCGCCTTCTCGAGCCGCTTATCCTTCTGCTGCTCCAGTTTCTCGAGCTCAGCAGAATGTCTGCTGCGCAAAACCTCAAGCTCACGCCGCAGCTTTTCGGCCGTTTCCCGTTCCTGTTCTGCTCCAAGTCGGTTTTGTTCCAGAGATGCGATCATATTTTCGACTCTCAGGTCCTCTTCCTTCACTTCGCCGCGGGCAAACTCCAGAATCCGTTCCGGCAGTCCAAGGCGCTCGGCAATGGCAAAAGCGTTGCTTCGTCCCGGAACTCCGACTAGAAGTCGATAGGTTGGACTAAGCGTGTTGACATCAAACTCCATGCTGGCGTTAATCACGGCCTTCCGTTCATAAGCATAGGCCTTGAGTTCACTGTAGTGTGTCGTCGCAACCATCCGACAGCCCAGCGCATGAATATGCTCCAAAATGGCAATCGCCAGCGCGGAGCCTTCGGCCGGGTCGGTTCCCGCCCCTACCTCGTCAAGCAGCACCAGGCTTTTTGGCGTCATATTTTTCAGAATCGAGATAATGTTCGTCATATGGCTAGAAAAGGTACTGAGACTTTGTTCAATGCTTTGTTCATCACCGATATCGGCATAGATCGCGTCAAATACACAGAGCTGGCTTCCGTCCTCGGTTGGCACGAACAGTCCTGACATGGCCATTAAACTGAGCAAACCGATCGTTTTAAGCGTCACCGTTTTCCCGCCGGTGTTCGGACCTGTTACGATGATCGTCGTATATTGATTGCCCAATTCTACGTCGATCGGAACAACCTGTTCCAGCGGTATGAGCGGATGCCGTCCCTTTCTCAGCTTGAGGTATCCACGGTCATTCATACGCGGCAGCGTGGCTTTCATTTCCCGAGCCAATCTTGCTTTGGCGAAAATAAAATCAAGCTGTCCAAGCACATCGCTGTCATATAGCAGCAGTTCAGCTTGCTCTCCAACAAGTGCCGTCAGTTTTTGCAGGATAACCTCGATTTCCCGTTCTTCCTTAAGCCGAGTTTCCCGCAGCTTATTGTTCATCGCAACAATCGACTCAGGCTCGATAAACAGCGTTGCCCCGGAGCCAGACTGATCGTGTACAATTCCACCAAAATGGGCGCGATATTCCGCCTTTACAGGGATCACAAACCGGTCACCCCGAATCGTGATAAGCTGGTCCTGCAGCATTTTAGAGACCGTAGATGAGCGGATCATGTTTTCGAGCTTTTCACGAATTCGCCCTTCTCCTCCACGGAGCTCCCGGCGGATTTGGGCCAGCTCAGGGCTAGCAGAATCCAGCACCTCGCTGCTGTCGTCGATACAGCGTTTGATCGCGTCCTCCAGCGGCTTCTGTTCGCTCAACGAATCAGCCAGAGTAAACAAAAGCCTAACTTCGTGCTCCTCTTCCATCGAAGCGATATATCTTTTGATCCGGCGAGAACCCTCCAGTGTAGTTGCCACCCCGAGCAATTCGTGTGGATTCAGCGTTCCGCCGATCCGTGCCCGCTTCACCGCAGGAGTAATATCGACGATTCCTCCAAAGCCGGGGGCTCCTTTGAGCCGATCAACTTTAAACGCTTCATCCGTAGCCTGAAGAAGTGTCTTTACCTCCTCCAAGTCGGTAACAGGCCGAAGTGATTCAGCAGCTTGTTTTCCCATCATCGTTTGGGAGTAGCCCACCAACTGATCTATAATTTTCTGATACTCCATGGTTTTAAAAATTTTATCGTCCAAGAACGCTCACAACTCCCCTCGGGCTATGATCTCATTATAGCGAAAGGATGCAAATTTCGCCATTTTGCTTATAAGGACACATAAGAAGTCTTCTCGCTGAACATCATAATTACGGATAGCCAAACGTACTTACTTCTAAAAGGAGGCTATGTGCCATGCATTTTCTGGGACATGTCGTACGATTTATCGTTTCTGCCCTGGTTCTGCTCGTTGTAGGCTGGCTTGTACCTCAGTTCAGTATCGGTGGTTTCGGCAGTGCACTGCTGCTGGCTCTTGTTATTGCCCTGATCGGTTGGGCCATTGAAGGCATCTTTGGACGCAGGGTGACCCCTTTCGGGCGCGGAATCGTCGGCTTTCTCACAAGCGCGCTTGTGATCTGGCTCGCCCAGTTCATCGTTGCCGGTGTCTCTGTTTCCATTATCGGGGCTTTGCTGGCTGCTTTGGTCATTGGGATCATCGACCTATTCATCCCTGTAGCAACGCCATTTGATGCAGGTAAGGATAAGGCTACCCGTTAATCACAGAAACAAAAAGCAAAGGGGTTGTTATGAGTAGCTTAGCTACAATAAACAACCTCTTTCTTTTTACATAATGGAAAAATGTTCAATAATTTTTCAAAACTGGAACCGTCGTTCTTCACGAAATCACGGTATGATATTCTTGATTTTGTCACAAATATACGTGATTGCGAGGGCTGTAATGTGAAAAAACATATTGCAATTATTGTGTGTTCTGTTTTTATGTTAACTTTAGCTGCCTGCAACGGAGAAGATTCCGCCAAAACGACTTCAGCTGGTGAAAGTAACGTCAAGCCGGAAGCCGAATTGGTGATCGAAGCTTCGAACTACAAGTTCGATCAAACGGAATACCACTTGAAGAAGGATGTTCCCGTTAAAATTGTATTTAAAAACGCCTCCGGCAATCATGGCATACTTGTTCCGGGACTCAAACTAGAACTCGACCAGAAGGATGATTCCGCTGTCATCGTTCCGAAGGAAGCCGGAGAATACGAAATGGCTTGTTCGGTCATGTGCGGGGCAGGCCACAGCGGTATGATCGCCAAGATCATTGTAGAATAGACTTGTTAAGTCAGAAAAAAACAGCGCGGACTACCGGGACGTAATGCCCAGAAGCTTCGCGCTGTTATCTTTTACAAGATAAGCATGTCAAGTCTGATCCTGTTCAATCAGTTCGATCCATTCATTGTATTCCGTCTGAAGCTTCGCATAATCCTCTTTCAAACGGCGATACTCCTCTTCCTGCTTCTGGAGATTCTCCAGTTCAGCCTCACGCTGAAGTTGAAGCAGCCTATATTCATGGGACACGATCTCATAGCTTTCAGAAATTTGCTGCAACTGTTCATCGATCCGGTTCTTTTCATTCTCCAGCGTCTTATAATCGCTAGACAAGGTCACCACCCGTTCTCCACCGGCTGCGCATTCCTGCTGCCACTGCGCAAGCTGCTGCTGGAGATCGGCCTCCTTCTCGTGCCAAGAGCTAAGCTCCTGCTCCGCTGAAGCCAATTGCTGCTTCCATTCCTGCTCATTGCTTTCGGCGGATTGCCGATATTGTTCGAGCTCGTCCGCAAGCGCTGCATACTCCTGAACCTCTTGGTCCAGCTTCTGTAAACGGCTGCTGAGGCTAGAAATTTCATCTTCCAGTCTTTGCTTCTCTTCTCCAACTGAGTCGGCCTTTTGAAGCGCTGCTTCCCGCTCACGTGCCGCCTGTTCCAGCTGTAAACGAAGAGCCTCAAGCTGTGTTGTCATATCGTTTGACTTCTCTTGCTCGGACTTCAGCGCGTCCTGAACATTTGTCAAATTGGAAGCCGATGATTTAAGCTGCTTTTCAAGCTGCTCTCTGCGATCCGTAGCCTCAAGCAGGCTAATCTCCAGTTTACTGATCTCTTCGTTACGTTTTTCAGCAAGCTTTTGCCAAGATTTTTCGTTCTGCAGAGCATCAGTTACATCGGAATGTAATTTGTTTTCCATCTCCTTGGCTTCTTGAAGCTGCTTCCGCAGCTTGGCCGTCTCGGATTCGGCCTTCTGCAATGATTCCTGCAGCACCTTGCTCTGGCGCTCCAACTTTCCGCTGCTCTCAAGCGCACGCTGTTCGGCAGCCTTGGCATTTTGCTCTCTATGCTGAAGCTGGCTTACCTGCTCCTGCAGCTTGGCTGCCCCGGATTCGGCCTTCTGCAGCGATTCCTGCAGCTCTTTGCTTTGACGCTCCAGCTTGCTGTTGCTTTCAAGTGCACGCTGCTCGGCAGCTTTGGCATTTTGCTCCCTGTGCTGAAGCTGACTTACCTGCTCCTGTAGTTTTTCGCGTTCTCCTTTTTCCTTTACCGTAAGCTGTTCCGCATTACGCAGCTTGACCTGAAGCTGTGAGTTGCTGCCGCGCAGCTCGCTTAATTGACGTTCCAGGTCTTGGACGCGCCCTTTCAGCTTTTGAGCTTCACCATCCCGCTGTCCAATAGAAGCCTCCAGCTTGCCAATTTGCTCGGAAAGTCCTTTCTTCTCATCCTTCAAGCGCTGATTCTCTTCCTGAAGCGCCTTATACATGCTCTCCTGCTTCACATGAAGCCCTTGTAGAGCCGAATTCTCCTGTACAAGAACAGTATTTTCCTGTTTAGCACTTTGCAACTCGCTTTGCAGCTGCTCTCCCTTGATTGCCTCTTCGGACATTCGGACGGCTGCCAGCACCGCCAGACGAGGAGTATCCAAATGGGAGTACATCTGGGAAATGCTGCGCATCAGTTCATCCACACGGCGAGCAACTTGCTTCATATATTCCGCACTGCTGCCGACGATTTTATAAGAAGTCCCGTAAATTTCTACATTTACACTAATCCGGCCTTGGGTATTCAAAGCTTTGTGCCTCCTTCGGTCCTCGCTAGATCTGAGATGTCTGGTAACTACACGAAAGTCACATCGAATCTTTTGTCATACACTGATTCGATGTGACTTCGGCCAATTCCTGCTATTTTCTAAGCTCTGCAGCAAAAGTTTCCGCGAGCTGGGCAACGACCTGTTCGTGAACCGCAGCCACCTCATCATCCGTCAGCGTCCGTTCTTTATGACGGTATACTAGAGACAAGGCAACGCTCTTCTTCCCTTCACCCAGCTTGGAGCCGGTGAAGATATCAAAAACTTGTACATTCTCCAGAAGTTCGCCAGCCGTTTGCCGAATGGAAGAGATCATCGCCCCAGTCTCAACCTCCGCATCAACAACAACGGCGATATCTCTTTGCATGGCCGGGAACCGCGGCAGTTCCCGATAAACCACTACGTCACCAGCATATTCATAGATCGGACTCAGCAGCAACTCAGCAACATACGTATCGTCAAGGTCCACTTCATGTTGCAGCTCCGGATGAAGCTGTCCAACCGAACCAATCCATAGGTTGCCTTCGGGAACAGTCAAGTAGATGGAAGCCGAACGTCCTGGATGGAAGCCCTTTGGCTGATCCGCCACATAGGTAATACGCTCGCCGAGTCCAATGTACTCAAACAGACTTTCCAGTGCACCCTTGATGTCGAAAAAATCCACCTTTTCGGCCGGAGCATTCCAGCGTTTCTCCTGGCGTTCTCCCGTCAAAAGCAAGCCGAGGGCAGGCACCTCACGAGGCTGCTTCGTCAGTACTGCCTCATCCGATTCAAATACATTACCAATTTCAAACAATGCGATATTGTCCAGCTTCCGATTGCGATTATACACCGCAATGTCGATCATTCCCGGAAGCAAGCTGCTCCGCAATATGCTGCGGTCCTCGCTCATCGGCATCGCCAGCTTGATCTCACGGTTTCCTTCGCTAAACAGCGGGAACTTCGGGCTCATCCCTTCACGAATAAAGGAATAACCGAGGACCTCCTGCCAGCCACCGTGCACGAGCATGTTCCGCATACTGCGGCGCAAAGCTTGTGACTCAGTATATCCGCCTGCGGTGGTCGGCCCTTCAATGGCTGTTGATTCGAGGTTATCGTATCCGTACAATCTTGCGACTTCTTCGATCAGGTCTACGTCCCGGGTAATATCTCCCCGGCGCGTAGGCACCTGCACTTCAATGGCATCTCCAGAAAGATCTCCGTTCTTGAACTTCAGTCGATTCAGAATCGTTTTTGTTTCGAGCGATGAAATGTCCGTCCCTAAATAATCGTTAAGCTTACGAAGCGACAGGGCAATGCTCAGCTCTTCCGGCTCCTGATTAACGATTTCGACGATGCCTTGGGAGACGCATCCACCTGCATATGCTGACATCAAAGCCGCTGCACGGTTCAGTGCCGGTATGACTGCGGCCGGGTCAACTTCCTTCTCAAAACGCTGGGACGCTTCTGAGCGGAGGCCTAGCTGACGGGATGTTTTGCGAACCGTGCCGCCATCAAATTTGGCCGATTCGAGCACGATATTCGTCGTTTGCTCCGTCACTTCAGAGTTCAGCCCGCCCATGACGCCAGCTAAACCGACAGGCTGATCATTGCCGTCGACGATAAGCAGAGCACCTGCTTCTATGCGTCTTTCCTGGCCATCGAGCGTAACTAGCATTTCGCCTTCTTTCGCGGTACGAACGCCGATAACGCCTCCAGTGATCCTTTCAGCATCAAAAGCATGAAGCGGTTGTCCATATTCCAGCATCACGTAGTTGGTAATGTCGACGATGTTGCTGATCGGACGGATGCCTGCAGCCATCAACCGGTTTTGCATCCACAGCGGTGACGGGCCTATTTTCACATCAGATATATAGCGTACAGCATAGCGGCTGCACAGCTCAGGGGCATCGATTTTCACCTTAATCATATCGTGGGCCGATGGGGAAGTTTCAATCAGTTCCTTCTCCGGATCGGGCAGCTTGATGTCTCGACCCAATATAGCTCCGACCTCGTAAGCAGCGCCAATCATGCTTAAGCAATCGGACCGGTTCGGCGTCAGATCGAAGTCCAGCACCTGATCATCGAGCCCAAGCAATTTTGCAATAGGCGTACCGATTTCCGTATCCTCCGGCAGTACAAGAATGCCCTCCTGCTGCTCTTTCGGGAGCAGCTTGTCATTCATGCCAAGCTCTTTGGCCGAGCAGATCATCCCTTGTGATGGAACGCCGCGCAGCTTAGCTTTTTTGATTTCTACTCCGCCAGGCAGCTTCGCGCCGACCAGAGCAACCGGCACTTTTTGCCCTGCCGCTACGTTTTTCGCACCGCAAACGATTTGCAGTTCCTCCGGTTCTCCGGCATCAACGATACAAATGTTCAGCTTGTCGGCATCCGGATGTTTTTCTTTACTTTTCACATAACCGACAATAACCTTGGTAACGCCTTTGTTGCGATGTTCCACGGAGTCGATCTCGATTCCGGAGCGTGTAATTTGCTCGGCAAGCTCTTTCACGTTTACTTGATCCAGCGAAATATAATCGGACAACCATTCGGTTGATACTTTCATTGTAAGTCCCTTCCCTCTTCCAAAAATTAAACTCTGGCGAACTGCTGCAGGAAACGCAGGTCATTGTTATAGAAGTAACGGATGTCGTCAACGCCATACTTCAGCATCGCAATACGCTCTACGCCCATCCCGAAAGCAAAACCGCTATATTCTTCCGGATCGTAGCCGCTCATCTCCAGAACGCGCGGATGAACCATGCCGCTGCCCAAAATTTCCAGCCACCCGGATTGTTTGCACACCCGGCAGCCGTGTCCGCCACATTTCATGCAGGTTACATCTACTTCTACGCTAGGCTCCGTGAATGGGAAGAAACTCGGACGCAAGCGAATTTGAGTTTGCGGTCCGAACATTTTGCGGGTGAATTCCAGCAATGTGCCTTTCAAGTCGCTCATGCGGATTCTTTTGCCGACGACAAGTCCTTCGATTTGGTGGAACTGGAAGGAGTGCGTAGCGTCGTCGTCATCACGCCGGAACACCCGCCCCGGGCAAATGATTTTGACCGGTACTTCACCTTTCATCGCTTCCATCGTACGAACCTGTACCGGCGAAGTTTGGGTCCGCATCAGAAGGTCTTCTGTCAAATAGAAGGAATCCTGCATATCGCGGGCCGGATGGTTCTTCGGCAAATTCAATGCTTCGAAGTTGTAATAATCGGTCTCGACCTCCGGACCTTCGGCAATGCGATAACCCATTCCGATAAAAATATCCTCGATATCTTGAATGACCTGATTCAGCGGATGAATCCCGCCTTGCTTCATCGGGCGTCCCGGAAGGGTCACATCCACTTTCTCGGCAGCCAATCTCGCCTCGGTCTCCTTCCGTTGGAAGAAAGCTTGCTTCTCCTCAAGAAGTGCTTCGATCGCGCCACGAACTTCATTGCCCACCTGGCCAATCAGAGGGCGCTCCTCAGCGCTTAACGATCCCATTCCGCGCAAAATTTCGGTCAGCGCGCCTTTTTTACCCAAATACTTAACCCGCAGGTCGTTCAAATGCACGGCGTCCGCCGCTTTAGAAAGCTGCTCCAACGCTTCGTGCTTGACTGCTTCCAGACGTTCTTTCATCATTTTTCCTCCTAAAGGCAAAATAAAAAGGCCTTCTCTCCCTAAGGGACGAAAAGACCGTGGTACCACCCTTGTTAGAGCATTAGCCAATCCGAGTCAAGTTGACGTGACGGATCATTCTCCATACTCTCACTTTAACGATATAACGGATCGAGGACCGGTATCCCCTACTACCCCGGCATACACACCCAGAGGCGGTAGTACGGCGGTTCAAGGAACTGCTTCGGAGCGAACTTCGGCAGTCTAATTCCATAGAGACGCTCTCAATCTCCGGCATCTCTTCCCTGTAAGGAGGCTTCTGCTTACTCTTCTCCATCATCGCATTTGCTCTTGTTAAGAAGAATCCTGGCGCTATTCCCACGATTCTTTGACTATTTTGTATTATATGCAATGTTGGCGCCATTAGCAAGCTGTTGATCAAATATGATATCCTTACTCATATAGTAAACCATCAAGGAGGACAACATGAACGGAAACGAACGCAAGAACATTATCCCTGGACTCACTGTCGACATCGTATTGAAAAAAGACCAACCAACCGGCCGTCTAACCCGCGGCATCGTGAAGGATATATTAACGAATTCGGTGAGCCACCCTCACGGCATCAAAGTCCGACTGCAGGACGGTCAGGTCGGCCGGGTTAAGGTCATTCATCCGGATCAACATTAGTAGCTACATGACATTTCCGTATTATAGTTTTTTGCTTACCGGGTGCCGCAGAACGGTTTTCAGCTTCTCCGGAGCCGTTTTCCGCGGATCCTTCAAGTAGACTTCATGGTGCTTACGGTCCGTACCACAGCAATCGATTAAGCCGTTTTCCGCTATAAATTGTTGCATTCGGTCGATCGAGCCGAGCTCCCTGCTGTACGGCCCCGTGTGCATCATCTGCACGCACAGCCCCTCATCGTAAGTCGTTAGCCGGGCACGGTTAAAATCCAGCTCTGGTTTCTTTTTAGCCGCCTGCTTACAGGCCCACTCGAACACGCTCTGCGTCACAAAATCGGGCTGGCGAATCATCGAAGTCCAACGCCACTGGTCACGGTTTGGGTCATAACCTACTCCGGCGGCTGAATCCCACAGCCCCTCAAGTGGCGGAACAACATACTCAATATAGCCTTCGGGCTGACTTCCGCTCATTTTGCTCATTTTTATCGTATATGTCAGGGAGTACAAAATTTGTACTGCGTTTTGGTAGCTTTCACTTTCCGGAGCGCCCTCACCCGCCACCACAATAAAGTTCATTTTCGGCACCTGAATCAGCTCAGGCTCTCCCTTCGGCAAATACAAATCCTTGTATTTCTTTTTAAAATCCAGCTTATCGGCAGGCACTGACTCTCCTCCTCCTACCCTAATTCCCGTTCTTCCAGCGCTTCAGCGTTGGAAACCACCCTAGCATCGCCTTTCTGGCTTCTTCTTTGTCCTCAAACATGCCCGAATCTCCACCGTACTGCAAGCAAAGCTCTACCATTTCCTCCATGGTTTGATTGCCGGTAAAGCTTCCGTTTTGGTAGCAATACTGGCAGTAGTCGTAGTTTACATCCCCATCCTCTTCGGTACCAAGATGCTCATTCTCCGTTAACGGCATTCCACAGCTTTGGCAAAATACGTAATTCTCGGCAATCGGAAAATATAGCTCCACGCGCTGTGGATTTCCTGGCTCCGGATAATGCTCGTGGGCGGCGCCCACCATATGCAGGCCATGCTTAGGCATATACTGCTCGATAACTTCGCCAAACACCTCACCGTAAGCGGTTTGTGTGACGTCTGCGACCAGATAGGTTTGGGCTGGAACCGTCCACTTCGTCCACCCTTCAGGGGCTTCGCCATCCGCCTCAATCTCACATCCTGCCAAATACAGTCCCTCATTATCCCATCTGCCCAGGAACTTGTCCGGGTGTCCCATGATTCCCCACATGCCTTTTGGAGCTCCGCTCTCACCCTTGATTACGATATCTTCGACCATGCCATACTGTGCATTTGCCTGATCCCAGAGCGGCAAGATCCACTGCGGCCCTTCCTCCGACTTTCCTTGTCCCAACCTCCCAACAACCGTAAATTCCGGCACATACTTGATCGTTGTTTTCACCACAATCGACACATCCCTTCTTATGATAGTGCCATTGTACCAAGGTTAATTTGACAACAGTATGTCATATTAAACAGAGTCATTGTACAAGTTAGCTATTTTTTTTGCTTTTTCCCCTAGAATACGTCTTACATGGGCTGGAGAAATAACATGCACGTCTTCGCCGAAAGAAAGCAGATAACCGTAAACCCATTCATCCTCCGGATACCAGACGGATACCTTTAGGGAACCGTCCTCAACACGAACTACCTGTGATCGGTCAAATTCATCAAAGATACGAAAGGCGATACGCGGAGAAAACTCCAGCTCTAGACGGACGACCTGCTCCGGACGCATCACGCTTGATTCGAAGTCGGGGGCCTGCTTTTGTCTCCGTTCAAAATGTGCCCCGGTGATATGTACATTTTCGATCCGGCTCATTTTGAAACTGCGAAAATCCTGCTTCTGCAGGCAATAGCCTTGCAGATACCATGCTCGATTTTTAAACTGCAGCTTCATCGGTTCGACCTGCCGCTCACTCTTCTCGCATTTCGAACTGTAGTATGTAAAGGTAATGACTTCGGATTGCAAAATGGCCATTTTCAGTCTGCTGAACATTTCTTTCTCTAAATCGCCGCTGCCCCAATGAGAAAAATCGACGCCGATCCAATTAATCTCTTCCTTTTGAAACAGACTACTCAATTTAGACAGGACCAGACCGGAATCTGCCGCATGAGTTGCGGTAAGGCTTTGCAGGCCGAACAAGATTTCATTCTGCTCCTCTTCGGTGAGCAGCGATTTGTTCAGCACAAAATCCGGCAGCAGTCCGATTCCGCCACCTTTACCCTTTGTGCAATAGACCGGAATGCCCGCCCCACTGAGTGTGTCCATATCACGGTATATCGTCCGCGTAGACACTTCAAAACGTTCAGCCAGCTCTGCCGCCGTCACCGTTTTGCGTTCCATCAGTATGTATACAATTTCAAACAACCGATTCATCTGCAAGGTTCGATCACTCCTTGAATACAGTATACAGCAGTCTTGTTGCGGAGGGATGTCTTAAAAGTGAGCTCGAACAACTTTAAGAGCGGGGTAAAAAAGCGCTAAATGCTGGTGTCCATGAACGACTATGAGAAGGGAAAACGTAAGGTCGATTACCATAAAAGAACACAAAAAAATCCTTAATGGTTTAAGGATTCGTGAATTACTGTATGGAGCGGGTGATGGGAATCGAACCCACGCTACCAGCTTGGAAGGCTGGAGTTCTACCATTGAACTACACCCGCAAATATATGGTCGGGACGACACGATTCGAACATGCGACCCCCTGGTCCCAAACCAGGTGCTCTACCAAGCTGAGCTACGTCCCGTTAGTTATATCGGCCGCAGCCGTTCTTGTGAGAACAAGATATAATATAACATTTTTCTAACATCAATGCAACATAATAAATTGGAACTTATTTTGCCTGGCTGCTCTAGAGAGAGGATATATCCACATGCTCGTCACAGATGAAGCAATCGCCGCTAGCATCATTACATCTACTTTCTCTCAACTAGAGGAGGACGATAAAATAACTGTATGAAATACAGCTATTCATCTAGCGCCTCTCCCCCTGTACGGTAGTGACGTAATGACTACCTTAACCGGCTTTCCGGCTAAGAAATTTACTTTCAAATTCTGATGCAGGTACCGGTTTACTAAATAAATAACCTTGTCCTTCATGGCAATTTTGCAGCTTGAGAAACTCCAGCTGCTCTTGATTTTCTACGCCTTCTGCAGTTACCTTCAGCTTGAGGTGGTGAGCCATCGTCGTGATGGTCGATACGATCGCCGCATCATTGCCGTCACACATAACCTCTTTGACGAAGGAGCGGTCTATCTTCAGCCGGTCGATCGGCAAACTCTTCAAATAATACAGCGAGCTGTACCCTGTACCGAAATCATCGATGCTAATATGTATGCCTAATTTTTTCAAACGGTACAATTGCTCCAAAGCCGTATCGATATCATACGTCATGCTTTCCGTAACTTCCAGCTCCAGATAGCGCGGATCTAAGCCAACCTCTTGAAGAATAGAATCGATCCGTTCCGTAAGATTGTACTGCCGGAATTGGCGCATGGACAAATTAACTGAAACGCAAACCGGGTCATAGCCTTCATCCTGCCACTTTTTATTGTATTGACACGCCGTCTTCAGCACCCATTCGCCGAGCGGCACAATAAGACCGCTGTCCTCAGCTAGTGGAATGAATTCACTCGGCGGGAGCAGTCCCCGTTTCGGGTGATTCCACCGAACAAGAGCCTCCATACCTAGCATCTTTCCGGTATCCAAACCAATTTGCGGTTGAAACTCAAGGAAAAACTCCTCTCGCTCCAAGCCTTTACGCATATCGTTCTCCAGCTCAACTCTCGATTGCGTTCTCATCTTCATCGCAGCAGTATAACGGGAAAATTCAACACCATGTTCCTTAGCGTGATGTACCGCCATATCTGCATACTGAATCATTTGATCCACCGAATCACCATCATCCGGAAATATCGATAATCCCATACTCAGTGAAATATGATACTCTGTATCATCGATCATAATCGTAGGGTTTATAGAGCTTAGCAGTTGCTTCGCTTTTGCTTCCGCCGAGGCGTTATCGTTCATCTCCGCCAGAATGATGGCAAATTCGTCTTCACCCATCCGGTAAACGCTGTCTTTGCCAACACACAGTTTGGATAAGCGGTCCCCTAATTCCGTTAACAGCTTGTCCCCTGCACTGTAGCCGAGCGAGTCGTTAATCGCTTTGAATCGGTCGATATTGATCACGGCCACACCTGTGCAGACTTCGGAAAAAGCTAGACTTTCAGCAAGCTGCTCCTTCATTCGCCGTAAATTCGGCAGACCCGTCAAATCATCATAATAGGCCATATGCTTCATCTGTGCCTCAGCAAGCTGCTGCCCTTTGAATGGCTCTTCAATCGTCAATCGATAAACGCCCTTCAACACAAAATAATACGAAACCGCCATAAACCATTGCCCGGCCACTAGTTTAATCCCATTGGAATCAGCCAGCGGTATAGTCAGCAATATGTGCCCAATCATCATATACACCAAAGCTCGGGTAACGGTCATTACCGCCGGTGGACGTAAGACGCGATGACGATATAAGGTGGCTATGATAGCGAAAAAATATAGCAGCGGAATGCCTAGCAGTACCGCCAAATCTCCTAAATCAAGCTTGGATGTTCCGTACCATGCCTGTAACTGATCCTGATAAAAATTCATTAGTATTAAACCGGAGACAGTCAGAACCGCCGCTGCAGTAAACACGGTTATCCGGTGATTTCCAGATACCTGCTTTTCCTTCGAAGTGAAAATAGCCAACATCCCGAAGGCACCTAAAATATGTGATACGGTCAAAAACCATGTCGACAAGGCAAAACTAGGTCTAAAGCCCAAAAGAGTAATTCCGCTGTATGATGCGGCATAGTGTACGTCCAAAATACCGATGACAGAGAACAAAACGGCGGAATAAAGCCGCTGCCTGGACAACTTCTCGACAAACACAATCCAACCCTGGGTAAAGATCGCAAACGATACACCCAAACATAGAAGCCCTGCAGTAAGATGAAGTGCCTGCATCGCTTTCCCCGTCATTTGGGGTAACCCGGACATGGTTGATAACCGAAGAACAACAATGAACAAGGCGAGCCCGATGATCCCGTGTATGATTGTTGTTTTTTCCTCTTTCCTGATCCTCAATGTTCATCAACCTCCGGACGCAAATATCTGTCTTCTGTCATGCAAATAATTATTCAACATATTCCGCACTTTTCCTGCCTTTTCTCCAAATTTCTCGCTGTCATGGCAAACCTTTAGTCGCCCCTAATCAGATAGGCATATAGAATGATAATTTAGGTCTAAAGTCTCTGATTTGCCTTTCTTTATAATCTCTTATTTCCCCCTTGTTTGGCAATAAGAAAAACGTCAAAAAAAGGTTCGACCAGTTGGCCGAACCTTTTTAGCTTATTTTTTTCTATTGTCAAAGTTGATTTCCGGAGTCGTTAATTTATCGTAAAAATCTACGACTCTATCCTTATCCTCGGAAGCCCGCAGCGCCATTGCCGAACGAGGATGCTCGTCCAGCGTACCCGTAATCATGTATGGAATAAGGTATCCCCACTCTTCCTTCTCACGCAGCGGTACAAGCAATTGCTCCAGAACATCCAACACCGGACGCAAGCGATATTTTGTATTTTTCAAATGCGTAACGAGCAGCTCAGTCGGACAATTACCTGCCGCGCGTCCCATACCATATACGGAAGCATCCAGTAGCTCGACACCGTTCTCGGCGGCAACAAGCGTATTGGAGAAAGCAAGCTGCATATTGTTATGCGTATGTACACCGAGCCGTTTATTGGGCAGATGTGTTTTGAATTTGTTCACCAAGTACTCCATGTCTTTATAATCGAGACTGCCGTAGGAATCCACGATATAAACGACATCAACGACACTTTCCTTAATCATTTCAAAAGCTTCCAGCAGCTCGTTATCCATTACATTAGACAATGCCATAATGTTCAGCGTAGTTTCATAACCCCGATCATGAAAAAGCTGCACAAGCTGTAGCGCTTTGTCTACATCTTTCACATAGCAGGCTACACGAATCAAATCAAGCAAACTTTCGCTGCGTGGCAAAATGTCATTCTCATCGACACGCCCAATATCAACCAATGCGGATAGCTTGGTGTTGCCCTTCTCAGGGATTACTTTCCGCAGGAAATCATCATCCAGAAAACGCCATGGTCCCGCCTGGTCAGCACCCTTTAGAAGCTTGGGCGAATTTTTATAGCCGATTTCCATGTAATCTACACCCGCATTGTTTAAGCCAGCGTACAGCTTTTGCACAAATTCCACACTAAAATCCCAGTTGTTGACTAAACCTCCGTCACGTATCGTGCAATCGACAATTTTGCATTGATTTGCTTTCATCTAATATATTCCTCTTTCATATTTAGGTTTTACTAATCATCATACTTGATGCGAAAACAAAAAGTAAAGGAAACAAAATTAGGAACCCCGGCATATGACAATATTCACAGTATGGTTTAAATGATCATGATATATTACTTGTACACGCAATTGATATTCATTCTCAGTAAGAGTACAATAGAGATATCCTAAAACAAGATTGATAGGCTACAAAGCATGAGAGGCATCTTAAGGGGTGGAAAGTTATGGAATTATGTCAATGCTGCTTGATTGCACTAAAACCGGGAACAAAAGGCTCAATCACTCAAATTGGGGACATGGATCCTATTTTGAAGCGGAGACTCGCGGATTTGGGGATTCAAGAGGGATCCTCCGTGACCGTAAAAAGATATTGTCCTGGCGGCGGTCCCGTGACACTGGAGTGCTGCGGTCAACTGCTGGGTATTCGGCAGAAGGAAGCAGCCTATATTGAGGTGTCGGTTTCATGAGCAGCGCAGCACTTATCGGAAATCCTAATACAGGAAAAACCTCCTTATTTAATACGCTAACGACGTCATATGAATATGTCGGCAATTGGTCTGGGGTAACCGTTGAGAAAAAGGTTGGCCAGTTGCGAGATAAATCCGGTAATCTTACGGACCTTCCTGGAATTTACACTCTGCATCCTTTATCCCGCGACGAAGGTGTTGCCGCCGAATATTTAGCTACGGAAGCACCGTCACTTTTGATCAATATCGTTGATGCTTCTAAGCTGGAGCGTAATCTATACTTGACCTTGCAAGTACTGGAATACGGTAAGCCTATGATCATCGGTTTAAATATGATGGACGTGGCCATGTCAAACGGGCTAGTCGTTAAGCCCGATTTGCTCGAAGCTGAGCTGGGGGTTCCTGTTGTACCGCTCGTTGCTCGAACTGGTAAAGGAACTAAAGAAATTCTTCAGGCAATGGGACAAGTACAGGATACTCCTACAGCAGCACCAAACTTCTCCATTAACTATGGAGAAATCGTTGAGCAGGTGATCGAGAAAATTTCCCGGGAATTAAATGAAGTCCTATCTGCAAACCACCCATCCAGCCGGTGGATGACTCTTCAGTTTCTAGAGGGAAATCCTGCCGTAATCGGTTCGTTACCGCCGCAAGCCGATCTGAAAAAACTAAGGCTAATGCGCTCGGAAGCCGAAAAGCAACTTAAAACTCAAGGAATCGCTGACTCCTTAGAAGAGCATATTCGTGCAGTAAGAATGAAGCGCATTAAAGAAATATGCAATGTTGCGGTTGATGCTTCTCATGTCAAGCCGAATACATTAACCGAAAAAATCGATAAAATTGTTACTCATCCTTTATGGGGTGTACCACTCTTTATCGCCTTCATGTTTATTACCTTTAAACTAACGTTTGATTGGGCTGGAACTCCGTTATCGGACGCCCTCGATGCCCTCATATCCGGGCCGATTAGCGACGGAGCCGAGAAACTGCTAAATGCCGCCGGGGCCTCAAGCTTTACCCACGCCCTCATCCAAGAAGGGATCATTGGTGGGGTTGGAGGGGTACTGGTTTTTGTCCCGCAAATATTTATCATGTTTCTGATCATTTCATTTATTGAAGACTCCGGTTACATGGCACGGATTACAGTGATGATGGACAGAGTTATGGAGTTCGTCGGACTTAACGGAAAAGCACTCATTCCTTTCATTCTCGGATTTGGTTGCAACGTTCCGGCCGTAATGGCTTCCCGAAGTATCGAGCAGCCAAAGGAACGGATGTTAACGATGCTGTTGATCCCACTTATGTCATGCTCGGCGCGACTCCCCGTTTACCTGCTGTTTGGCGGTGTCTTTTTCGCTCGTGCTCAGGCTCTAGTCGTACTGTCACTTTATTTACTGGGCATAGTCATGGCGCTTGTGCTCGCCAAGGTCTTTTCTATTTTCTTTTTTAAGAAACAGCATTCCTTCTTTATGGTGGAATTGCCTCCATACCGGATGCCTCAAGGCGTTACTTTGTTCCGTAGTACATGGGAAAAAGGAAAGGGCTTCCTGCGTAAAGCCGGAACATTCATCCTCGGTGGGTCAGTGCTCATTTGGGTGCTCACCTATCTTGGTCCAGGCGGCGTTGCCCAAGACATGGATCACAGCTACCTCGCATCCGTCGGCGGCTTGTTCGCCACCGTGCTTCAGCCGATCGGGTTTGGAACTTGGCAGTCAGGGGCTTCACTCGTCACCGGCTTTATGGCTAAAGAAGTCGTCGTATCCACGATGAACATCATCTACCACGTTCCTGATATGGCCGGCCTTCAAGGCCAAATTGCCACTGCGTTCACGCCATTGCAGGCCTACAGCTTCATGGCATTCGTTCTTCTATACACACCGTGTCTGGCAACGGTTGGCGTTCTTCGCAAGGAAACGGCATCTTGGAAATGGACCCTGTTCTCCATCGCATACTGCCTATCTCTTGCCTATGTCGTTTCATTAATCATTTATCAAGGCGGTCGAATGATCGGGTTATCCTAACCTGACCTTTGGGCTTCTTGTTCCGGGCTATTTAGCTTGAAAGGAGTTTATCCTATGATCATTGATATTCTTATTGTAACGATCGTGTTTGGTTATGCCGGTTTTGCGCTATATCGCGGATTCAAAAAAAGCAAAAAAGGCGCCTGCGCCTCCTGCTCGCAACAAAAATCATGTTCTGCGGCATGCAGCAGCGCTTCAGCGGCCTCCCTGGCTACCCCTTCTAAAGGGGATAAATAATATTTGATTATGACACTATCGGCAGCGTGATAACGAAGATGGTTCCAGCTCCCTTCAGGCTGTCCACAGAAATATTTCCTCTATGGTTCTTAATGATACGATAGCTGACGGACAGGCCCAGGCCTGTCCCTTTCTCTTTCGTTGTAAAGAAAGGATCAAACAGGCGTCCAAGCTGTCCCTTGTCCATTCCATTCCCGTTGTCCTGTATAGAGATATTGATATGTTTGGCATCGACTTCGGCCTTGATATTGATAACTCCCTTATGGTCACCCTCGACTTCCGAAATGGCGTCCATAGCATTTTTTATAATATTCAGCAGAACCTGTTTGATTTGCTTCACATCAATGGAAACGTAACCATCCTCCGGCACCTCCAACACCATCTGACAGTTTTTTAATAGCGCCTCGCTTTCGGTTAGGAGCACAACCTCCTTCAGCAAGGAAGCTACACTGACTTTCGATTTCTGTGGTGCCGATGGCTTTGAGGAATTTAAAAATTCATGGATAATGTCGTTCGCTCGGTCAATTTCCGCTAAAATGATTCGGGCATATTCATCTTTCCCAAGATGAACCAGATGCGGACGAAGCAGTTGGATGAACCCGCGGATAGCAGTCAGAGGATTTCGGATTTCATGGGCGATCGCCGCCGATATTTTCCCAAGCATGGCCATTTTGTCGTTCTGGTAAGCCGCTTGCTCAACCCGCTTGAAATCGGTTACGTCTTTGACACTGAGCAAAAAGTCACCGTCCATTTGGTCGCCATAGGTCACGGTAATAAGCCAATGCCTTCCGTATTCGTCGATCAGTTCATGATACTTTTTGCGATGAAAAATCGTTTCCCGGTAAATTCGCAATACATTTCTTTTCTTAAATTGACTTAGGTGAGGGTGGCGCAGCATTTGCAGTAAATTGCAACCTATGAGTGATTGGCGCGGCATTTCGAGAAGTCTCGCCATTTGCACATTGATAAAGGTTAAAACCCCTTCATTGTCAAACAGCATTATTCCGCTGTCCAGGTGCTGGAGTACATTTTCATACTTGTTTTTTACGAGCTGGGTGGATTGAAATGCTTTGACGGACTGGAGCAGTGTCTCCTGATATTCACTCAACAAGTTGGTTTCCCCCTTTTCCCACAAATGATGTACTTGCCTAACGACAACATACGATCACTACCTGAGAAGAATGACCCTAACCTCGCATCATAACACGAATGCCGAGTCAAACTGCCACTTGCTGTACAATTTTGTTCAGGCAAGGCCTGTCCATTGGCTTAAACGGTAGTCATGATCAGCTTCATCCATCTCCCCTAAACCTATAATTTAAGTAGAAGTTTCTTATTATAATCATAGTAAAGTTTTCCAGATATCGTCAACCAGAGATACTGTCGAAAAAAGTGGGATCAGCGCTAAATTGTTGCAATCTTCCAAAAAAATAGTCCTCCCTCAGGAAGACTATTTGAATCTTAGCGATTGTTGTGCTGTAGTCTGGCTCTTCGCCGGCTCATCACAGCTAATCTTTTCTTAAGTTCTTTTTCCCATTTCTCATCGCCGATTTGTTTGGCGACACACAGAAGATCAAGCGACATATCTATTTGACTCTGAACGATGACCATCGGATCTTCATCCTCACGATTCACGCAATTTGCGAAAATGGACTCATCGTCCTCCATCACAAAATCTTGAAAATCAATTTCCGACACACCGTCGCCATGAGCATATTCGGCTAGAATCTCATATTCGTTCTCGACCTTGTAATGTACCTCCACACGGTGGCAAACCGGACAAAACAGCAGGGGAACATTATGTACCTGTGTCTGAAAATGCGTTAAGGTTCCCTTGGTGCCCAGCATACTGGCTCCGCAGCAAAAACTCATCCCCATCCCCCTTTCCCGTGATCGGTTCATCAGTCATTTAACTCTTTACTAAGCGGGGATTTCATATAATTTATTCGCGAATGGCGCTTCAAATTCCTGCGTTCCATTTGAAAAATTAACCAATAACTTAGACCAAAATAATTTAGGATGGCTAAAAGACCCCCTGAATGGAAACTAACCAAAACAGGGGGCCTTCATATCCAATTTTCTATACATCCAAGTTCTTATCTCCAGGTTTCCAGTTCATTGGGCAAAGTCCGCCGGATTGCAAAGCTTGCAATACCCGGAGCGTTTCATCCACACTACGGCCAACATCGTTGTGATTAACGACTTGATATTTCAGTTCGCCTTCCGGGTCGATGATGAACAGTCCGCGAAGCGCTACGCCTTCTTCCTCGATCAGAACACCGTAGTCACGAGCCACGCTCTTCGTAATATCGGAAGCTAAAGGAAAGTTTAATTGTCCAAGACCGTTGCTATCCCTCGGAGTATTGATCCAGGCCTTATGGCTGTGTTCCGAATCGACGCTTACACCGAGAACCTCCGTATCCAGTTCCTTAAATTGATCATAGGCTTGGCTAAGCGCAGTGATTTCCGTTGGGCATACAAAGGTAAAATCAAGCGGGTAAAAGAAAAACACCAACCAATTACCGCGATAATCAGACAGCTTTCTACGTCCAAATTCCTTGCCATCACCAGAAACGATCGCCATATCAAAATCAGGAGCTGGTCTTCCTACCAAACGTTCTGTCATTGCCAAAATCCTCCTTTAAAATATGTAAGAAACAACGTTTCGTTTTCCTTATTTTTGAACCATTTTCATGAAAATTGTCACATTAAAAATGGTATCATTGGCATATTTCAAAGTCAAGATTATAGCATTTATCTTATTATAATTATTTTAATTAAGTATTTTTTTTGAACTTTTTCACGCCTTTTTCATCGCTGCGATGATGAGGTCGCCCATCGCTTCTGTTCCAACGGCGGTACTCTTGTTGGTTGCGATATCACTTGTCCGGTGCCCAGCGTTTAGCACATCAGCGACTGCTGCTTCAATTGCATCCGCAGCATCGGCATAGCCGAATGTCATACGGAACATAAGCGCCACAGACAAAATCGTTGCGATCGGATTGGCCAAGTTTTGACCGGCGATATCAGGAGCAGACCCGTGTACTGGCTCATAAAGGCCAAAGCTTCCTTCTCCTAGCGAAGCGGAGGCCAGCATACCGATTGAGCCTGTCAGCATTGCAGCTTCGTCGCTCAGGATGTCGCCGAACATATTTTCCGTGACGATCACGTCGAAGCTGGATGGACGGCGAAGCAACTGCATTGCGCAGTTATCGACAAGCACATGCTCAAGCTCCACATCGGGATATTCCGGAGCAACCCGGTTGACAACTTCACGCCACAAACGCGATGTCTCGAGTACATTCGCCTTATCGACGGAGGCTAATTTTTTACGCCGCTTCCCGGCAATTTCAAAAGCTTGGCGTACGATCCGCTCTACTTCTTTCACATTGTAAGAGCTTGTATCGACGGCTTCCTGCCCATATTCCGTATCACGACGGTATTTCTCTCCGAAGTAAATCCCGCCTGTCAGTTCGCGTACAACGATTAAATCCGTACCTTCCAGAACTTCCGGCTTCAAAGTAGAGGCATCCTTCAAGCAATCGAATACGACAGCCGGGCGCAAATTGGAAAACAAGCCTAGTGCTTTACGAATACCGAGCAAACCGGTTTCCGGCCGCAGCTCCTTCGGATTGTTGTCCCATTTCGGGCCACCCACAGCACCGAGCAAAACAGCATCAGCACGCTGACAAACCTCCAGTGTTTCCTGCGGGAGCGGGGTCCCTTTTTCATCTATAGCAATGCCACCGAATAGTGCATGCTCGGTTTCAAAACGGTAGCCAAACAGCTCCTCCGTACGTTTCAACACTTTTTCCGCTTCAGCTACAACTTCCGGGCCAATACCGTCACCAGCGATGACTGCGATTTTCTTCACTTCTGCTGCCATGAATTCCAACTCCCTCTTCTTTGCTACTGACTTTGTTTTCACTTAATTCTGTTGTATCATAACGGGTTTATTTACACAAAGATATAGAATCTATTAGAGTAATAGGTATTGGCTATAAGAGAATAGGCTTTACAGAATTTATGAAATTTTGGGATAATTATCTTATGATATCACAAACCTGAAAGGAATTTTTATTATGGATATGATCCTATTTATCGTGGTTGCGGCTATTGTTGCTTTAGTTATTTTTCTTTTCTCTCGTCAGAAAAAAAGGCCTACGGCAATAAACAAACCTTTAAGCTTCAGTCATGCACCTGCTCCACCTGCTGTTTCGGAGGCGAAAAGCCCGGCATATGGGCTAGCCGAGAAATTGAAGCAATCACTCCCCAGCCAATATGCGGAGCTAGTGAAAAAGCGTGTGCTATCTGCCCATCCTGGGATGACAGAGCGGGAATTCGAATGGCGGTGGCTCGAGCTTCAGCGTTTTTTTATCCTGTGTGCCGTACTGGATCGCGTTCCGATGTTCAGCAAGAGAATAGATGATGTCTGGCATGAAATGCTGATGTTTACCAGGGAGTATCAGGCCTTTTCGGAAAAATATCTCGGGCGGATGCTGCATCATGCGCCAAACGTTTCGGATGATGTCCCGATGCCGGGTGAGCGAGCCTGGTTTGATCTCGTCTATATCGAATTGTTCGGCCGAAATCCATACAGTGAACTGCTATGGGGACCTTTTCTCCGTTACCCTGTACCTCGGCAGGAACTGGAACTATTTCAAGCTCCTTTGCTGGCAACCAGCCAAGATGGCCGATTTAACGCTTGGGCTTACGAACATATACCAGAGGCCAAATACGCCATTCAAGTCATGAAGGAAAAGCTTCAGGACAGAATTGAACGGGCCAAACATAAAATCCATGAAAAACCGGCTAATTTCAGCAATACTGACTTACTAATGACCTCAGCTATATTTTTCGCATGGAACGAGCCAGAGCATTTCGACGAACACATGGCAACGCTGGATGAAATCAAAAAGGACCGCTCGGGATCAGATTGCAGCGGGGGGTTCGGCTGTACTTCGAATTACGATGATAGCAGAAGCTCAAACAATGACTCCCATCATCATTGCAGCTCTGGGTCCGACGGTGGTTCAGGCTCTTCCTGCAACAGCGGATCTTCATGCAGTGGCGGTTCCTCGTGCAGCAGCTACGAGGGCGGCGGATGCAGCAGTTAAATCCGATATATGGCAAAAAGAAAAGGGGCTGCTTAGCACAGTCCCTTTGTCCTTCTATCAAACTCAAAATACGCCGCCTATTAGCGTTAGATTAAGCTTCATTGGAGGAGTTCATATTCTTTTTTTCAACCAAACGATTGAGTGCATCCACGTAAGCACGAGCACTTGCCTCTAAAATATCAGTGCTAACCCCGCGTCCTTGCACGGAATGACCATGCTGCGACAGGACGACATGTACTTCCCCTTGGGCATCCTTACCGTGGCTGACAGGTTTAATCGAATAATCGGCAAGCTTCACTTCTTCGCCGGACGCGAGGTCAATGGCGTTATAGATCGCGTCAACGGATCCGTTGCCCTCGGCCTCCGTTTCGATAAATTGCCCGTCTGCAGTCGCGATGCCTACCTTCGCTTTCGGTGTAGCCTCATTGCCGTAGGAGACAAAGATCTTCTCAAGGCGGAATACTTCAGGCGTATCCACTAGCTTCTCTTCCAGAATCGCTAGTATGTCTTGATCCGTGATCTCCTTCTTCTTGTCGGCAAGCGTCTTGAACTTGGCGAAGGCTTCATTAAGACGTTCCTCATCAAGCGAATATCCCATATCAACCAGTTTTTCACGGAACGCATGACGGCCGGAATGTTTGCCGAGCACCAGCTTGCTTTCCTTCAGTCCAATCGTTTCCGGGGACATAATTTCGTAGGTTGTTTTTTCCTTCAGCATACCGTCTTGATGAATACCGGATTCATGAGCAAAGGCATTGGCTCCGACAATCGCTTTATTTCCCGGTACAACCATGCCGGTCAAACGGCTAACCATACGGCTTGTGCGGGAAATCTCAGTCAGTTCAAGCGATGTTTTCGCTGCGAAAAAATCAAAGCGTGTCTCAAGCGCCAAAGCGACTTCTTCAATTGCCGTATTGCCGGCCCGCTCTCCAATTCCGTTAATCGTACCTTCGATTTGATCGGCCCCGCCAATAATGGCCGCCAGCGAGTTCGCTGTAGCTAAACCTAAGTCATCATGGCAGTGAGCGCTTAACTGAATTTTTTCAATACCGGGTACTTTTTCTTTCAGCGTCTTGAAGATGTTTCCGTATTCTTCAGGATACAAATAACCGACCGTATCCGGAATATTTACGACCGAAGCGCCTTCGCGAATGGCCATGGCCGTCATTTCACACAGAAAATCGATTTCAGTTCTCCCGGCGTCCTCGCAGGAAAATTCGATTTTCGAAAAATATTTTCGCGCATACCGGATCGCTGCCTGTGCGGTTTCCAGCACCTGCTCTTTTTCCATCTTCAGCTTGTATTTTCGATGAATAGGGCTCGTAGCCAAGAATAGGTGGATACACGGGTCCTCCGCACCGATCAGGGCTTCCCGTACCGCATCGATATCCTGGGTGCGTGAACGCGACAAGCCGATAATTGTAGATTTTTTCACCGCTCGTGCAACGGCATTCACCGCGGCCAAGTCTCCGGGTGAAGCTGCAGGAAAACCCGCTTCAATCCGGTCGACCCCGAGTTTTTCCAGCTGGTACGCAATCTCCAGCTTTTCACGGGTATTCAGGTTTACTCCCGGGGACTGCTCCCCATCCCGCAGCGTCGTATCGAAAATGTAAATTTTTCGCATTCTCTGCACCTCCTCCTAACCTAAGACTGCCTCGGAAAAGCTTCAATGCGGCCTTACACGAAGGCGCGGCCGCATTGAATTGTCATGTTAATACATATGAAGCAGCGTTAAATTTATACAATCGCGCTCTTTTTACTTGATCCAGCTCATCAGACCGCGAAGTTCTTTGCCTACCACTTCAATCTGATGGTTAGCTTCGTTACGGCGAGTTGCCGTCAAGAAGGCACGGTTGGATTGGTTTTCAAGAATAAAGTCGCGCGCAAATTTACCGGTTTGGATGTCGGAAAGTACGGCTTTCATCGCTTTTTTGGTTTCTTCCGTTACAACCCGTGGGCCTGTTACATAGTCGCCGTATTCAGCCGTATTGGAAATCGAATCACGCATCTTAGCCATGCCACCTTCATAAATCAGGTCGACGATCAGCTTCATTTCGTGCAAGCACTCGAAGTAAGCCATTTCAGGAGCGTAACCTGCTTCCGTCAGCGTTTCAAAACCGGCTTTGATCAGAGCGGTTACGCCGCCGCAAAGCACAGCTTGTTCACCGAACAAGTCGGTTTCCGTTTCTTCACGGAACGAGGTTTCGATAACCCCAGCACGGGTACAGCCAATCCCTTTTGCATAAGCCAAGCCAATTTCTTTTGCTTTTCCGGTTGCATCTTGGTGGATAGCGATCAAGCCTGGAACACCGAAGCCTTCAACATAAGTGCGGCGTACCATGTGACCTGGAGATTTTGGAGCCACAAGCAGCACATCGTTATCTTGGGAAGGTACGATTTGACCGAAATGTACGTTGAACCCGTGGGCAAACATCAATGCAGCGCCTTTTTTGAGGTTTGGCGCGATTTCGCTATGATAAACCGCAGCTTGCGTTTCATCCGGCATAAGAATTTGTACCACATCGGCACGTTTTGTTGCTTCTGCAACGGACAAAACCTCGAAGCCATCTTCCTTCGCTTTATCAAACGACTTACCTGGACGTAGACCAACGATAACGTCAAGTCCGCTCTCACGTAAATTTTGTGCGTGGGCATGTCCTTGGCTGCCGTAACCGATAATTGCGATCGTTTTTCCTTTCAATACGCTAAGCTCTGCATCCTTTTCATAGTACAAAGTAACTGCCATCTGTAATGCCCTCCTAAAATTTGCGGGTCAGTATGAGCTGTACCCTTAATATTTGGCACCCTCCGCCTGATGACGGGTGTTTCAATGGACCGACGCCGTGAAGCAGTAAAGTGCACCGTTCGATCCCCTCAAACACCCGCCATCAGGGCGGCTGGTGAACGTACGAATATGGTAATCTAGTGCTATTAAGCGTTCCCCCGGATCATTGCGGTTACGCCGGTACGGGACAACTCTTTGATGCCGTAAGGTCTGAGAAGCTCGATCATGGCATCGATTTTTTCGGTATCTCCAACAACTTGGACCATCATGCTATTTGGACCAATATCGACAACAGCAGCTCGGAATGTATCAACGAGGCCCATAATTTCCGGCCGCTCGGTTGGCTCGGATTTTACTTTAATCAAAGCGAGCTCGCGGCTAACCATCGGTCTTAAGCTCAAATTCACGACTTTGATCACATCGATCAGTTTGTAAAGCTGTTTTTCGATCTGTTCCAGCGTCTTATCGTCACCTTGAGTGACAATGACCATTCGGGATAAACCTTGTTCCTCCGACTGGCCTACGGTAATGCTTTCGATATTAAAACCGCGGCGACCAAACAACCCGGCCACCCGCTGCAAAACACCCGGCTGGTCATTAACTAAAACGGAAATGGCATGGTTCATCATCATCATTCACTGTCCCCCATCAACATTTGATCAATGGTAGAACCCTGGGTAACCATCGGATAGACGTTTTCCTCTCTGCTGACCACGAATTCCACCAGAACCGGTCCCGGCGTATCGAGCGCTTCCTGCCATGCGCGCTTAGCTTCTTCTTTGTTTTCCGCTCGCAGTCCCTTAACACCGTAAGCTTCTGCAAGCTTCACAAAATCAGGACTGCCTTCAAGATTGATGTGACTGTAGCGATGCTCATAGATCAACTCTTGCCACTGACGAACCATTCCAAGCACCTGATTGTTGATGACAACCACTTTAACCGGAATGTTATTGATTGCGCAGATCGCGAGCTCTTGAGCACACATTTGCATTCCGCCGTCACCGTTAATGGAGATAACCAATCTTTCAGGATGACCCATTTGCGCACCAATGGCTGAAGGGAATCCAAATCCCATCGTTCCTAGCCCGCCGGAAGTAATAAAGGAGCGAGGCTGACTAAACTTGTAGTACTGCGCTACCCACATTTGATGTTGTCCTACGTCAGTCGTGACAATTGCTTCTCCGCCTGTCGTTTCATTCAGCATCTCGATGACCCATTGCGGTTTAAGCACCGAATCGGAGTCCTTGTAACGAAGCGGCTTTTCGGTTTTAAGTTGTTGAATTTTCGTTCTCCAGGCATCCGCTTTATCCGTTCTGCTGACGAGCGGGTTCAACATTTCCAAAACCGTTTTGACATCGCCTACGATCGGAATATCGGCTTTGACGTTTTTACCAATCTCCGCCGGGTCGATATCGATATGAACAATTTTGGCATATGGGGCAAAACCGTCCAGCTTACCAGTTACCCGGTCATCGAACCGTGAACCGATATTGATCAGCAAATCCGCATTCTGAATTGACTGATTAGCCGTGTAAGTCCCATGCATCCCCGGCATTCCCATCCACAGTTCATGTCCGCTTGGGAAAGCACCCAATCCGAGCAGCGTCGTCGTGATCGGAATTTCCGTCTTGTTCACAAATTCGAACAATTGCTCGTGTCCACCGGAGTATACAACCCCGCCGCCGGCGATAATAACCGGACGCTCTGCATCCTTAATCGCTGCCGCCAGCTTATCAAGCTGCAGTCGATTCGGTACAACGGTCGGGTTGTACCCGCGAAGCTGAAGCGATTGAACCGGTTCGAACAACGTTTTGTTCGCCGAAACGTCTTTCGGAATATCGATCAGCACAGGTCCTTTACGTCCTGTATTCGCGATATGAAACGCTTCGTGGATAATCCGCGGTAGGTCTTCAACATGTCTTACGAGGTAACTGTGCTTCGTAATCGGCATCGTGATCCCAGTAATGTCCGCCTCTTGAAATGCATCCGTCCCGATCAGACTGGAAACGACGTTCCCCGTAATAACCACTAGCGGAACTGAATCCATAAAAGCTGTAGCGATTCCCGTTACGGTATTGGTTGCTCCCGGACCTGAGGTGGCGATGCACACGCCAACTTTGCCGGTGGCACGGGCATAACCATCTGCTGCGTGGATTGCGCCCTGCTCATGTCTTGTCAGCAGGTGTTTGAAATCGGTAAAGCCGTACAGCGCATCGTAAATGTACAACACGGCGCCCCCCGGATAACCGAAGACACATTCGACACCTTCCAAAAGCAAGCTGCGAAGTAATATTTCCGAGCCCGAAACGACTTCCGGTTTCATCCATTTCTCACGTAATTGTTCTGTAGACCGCACTTCTGGAATTTGCGCGCTCATCAGTCATCCTCCTTCCAAAATTAGGTGAAGCTTATTAATTTGTAATAAAAAAACCTTCCGCCCTCCAGAACAGTCTCCTGTTCTGAGGGACGAAAGGTTTGATCCTCCGTGGTACCACCCATTTTCACTAGGCACCTCGCGGTGCCAAGCCTTGACGAGTACAAGCATAGTAAACCGCCTCTACCCGTAGCCCCTAACGCGGACCTTACGATTCTCCCTAATACGCTGTAACGCAAGCTCCACCGCGGAATGGCCTGCAGCTTTTCAGGAAAATAGCTCCGAGGTGAGCTCGTATTTAAGGGATAATGGTGGTGGTCTCAGCAAATCCATCCACTCTCTGAGCAAAGAGCCCTTAAAACTTCGTCCTCTTCATCGCCAATTGATGATATGTCGTAAAAATTGTTAGGAACATTATATGATTAGTTCACACGTGGAGTCAATACCTGTTCACTGAAAACTTTCAAACAGGAACGCTTTCCCCTTCTTACCCATATGATAAATTGAAATGCCTATTTTTATCCATGGTAAGGAGGTTTTGTAGCGTATGATACGATATAGAAGGCCCAAACAGGACGATCCGGTCATCTATGACCTTATTTATAAAGAGCTTGTCCCTTATTCCCATCTATCTTCTCATGAGATCGAAACCGTGCTGAAGGAGCTGCCTCAAAGGCTGTCGCGTGGCGTCACGCTCGTAGCCTCAACTCATTACGAAACTGATCCGGTAGCCTTCATTCACTTTCTCGTCCATGGTGACTTGCTCTATATTGACATGATGGCTGTCGCACCGCCCCATCAGCGCAAAAGACATGGCAAAACATTGATGGCCCATGCGGAGAAATTTGCTATTTCTAGACATTGCAGACGGGCAAAAGTGTTGGTGGACCGGGACAATACCCGAGCCCACCTGTTTTACCTCAAGCAAGGGTATCAAACCCAGCGATTCATTCAAGTTTCCAAGTGCTATGAACTTGAAAAGAGGTTGTTTTCTCGGCGTTAATTACTTAATTTTACCAGAAATATGGATAGGGGGAAGGATACTTGTTGTACCCACCATAAGGATAGGCTCCGTACGGTGAATATCCGCCTCCGTAACCGTAAGGCGATGCACCGATAGCCAGAAGGTCAAACAAAACAAGCGGTATGATCGCTTTAGTTTTTACCTTTTTCCCTGACTCCTGGCGAACAACCAGACGATTCCCGCTAATTTTCACCAATTTTCCAGTAACGACAGTCCCGTCTTTTTTATAAGCGGCAATTGACTTGCCCAGCCATTTTTCGGCCTCTTTTCTCGTAACCGTTCTGCCCATATAAACTCCTCCTATCAAACTATTCAACAGCATTTTTGTATTCAAGTTCAGCTTATGCACCCATCCAAACAACGGCTTGCACCATCGCCTTGACATGAAAAAAACGGGCTCAGTACTAAAAAACAAACAAGCACATCGTCCAAAAGTATGAATTGTTCAGCCCCACTGAAAACTTATAAATTCTTTAATAAAAAGAAAAACCTAGCCTACGGCTAGGTCGTTGTCTCGATCCATATACTTGAGCATGAGAAAAACTGGGTACAGATTTCACCCCATACCCATTCCCACTTTTTTTCTACTCCCTGCTTTCTGCAGCTTCTGAACCTCAACTTAGTTTCGTACTGGTATGCATTTTCACAAATCCCACTCACCATCCGGCACTAAATGTATTTAGTACAGCTAATTCTAGGTATAATGTGGATTTTTTAAATTTTAACTGTAAAATATGCATTTATTTCGGAATATTTCATATCAGATGGGTCATTTTATTATTTTTAGATGCACTTTTTGCATTTGAATAATAAAACTTCCTCTTTAGGCAATATTTAACTGCACTAAATGCATTTAATGAACTTTACGGCAGCAGTGGTTTCTACTTCAGTTGCTGCTTAATCAATGCTCGAAACAAAAAAAAGGGCGGGAGATATCTCCCGCCTCGCATAAAAAACTCATTTATCGCTTTCCAGGATCATAAGGCGTCCCCAGAGCAGTTGGAGCCGAAGAACGTCCCACGGCACCTACAAGTACAATGATCGTCAGCACATAAGGAATCATGAAAATAAATTCTTGCGGAATGCTGCTCGACCAGTCAAATAGCTGTACATAGTTACGAATTGCCTGCGAGAAGCCGAAGAACATCGCTGCGCCAAAGGCACCGAGCGGATTCCATTTACCAAAAATCATCGCCGCAATGGCGATAAAGCCTTGACCAGAAATGGTATTATGGGCAAAGGTCCCCGTGGTAGTAAGCGTAATCGTTGCCCCGCCAATGCCTGCCAGCATACCGCTCAGAAGCACCCCGATGTAACGCATACGCGTGACATTCACACCCAGCGTATCGGCCGCACTCGGATGCTCGCCAACGGATCTCAAACGTAAGCCAAATGGTGTTTTAAAGAGAACATAATAAATCACACCTACAAGAATCAGCGCCAGATAAGACGTTGGATAAGCGTTAAAAAAGCCTTCCCCGATTACCGGAATGTCCCGAAGCCCTGGAATGGCGATTTTCTGAAACGTTTCTACCAACGGACTTTCAGCAGCACCATTAAACAACAGCTTTACGATGTAAACGGTTAAACCAGCTGCCAAGAAGTTAATAACGATACCACTAATCGTCTGATCCGCCTTGAAGGTTATCGAGGCCACAGCATGAATGAGAGCCCCTAAAGCGCCGACAACCAGCGCGGCCAGCACGCCAACCCAAGGCGCCCAGCCTCCCATTCCAGCCTCCTGTGCATAATGTGTACTTACTCCGGCAGCAAACGCTCCGAAGATCATTAGTCCCTCCAGACCAATATTCACCACACCGGAACGCTCCGAAAAAATCCCTCCTAGCGCGGTGAAAATTAACGCAGTCGAAAATACAAGGGTCGAATTGAGTAATTGACCAAGCAGCGTAAGTACGTCCATATCACAACACCTTCTCTTTCTTGCGCTTCAGGTAAAATGGCTTCAATACGAGTTTGACGATGCCCTGAGCGGCAATGAAGAATATGATCGAACCGATCACGATTTTGATCAGCTCTGGCGGAACTCCAGCTCCAAAGCTCATTCCGGCCGAACCATAGGTTAATACACCGTATAGAATCGCACCAAGCACTACACCGAACGGATGATTCATCCCCAGAAGAGCTACCGCGATACCATCAAAGCCATAACCTGGTGATGCTGCAAAAACCGATTGATAATGGAATACACCAAGAACTTCGAAGGTACCGGCCAAGCCAGCAAACACCCCGCTTATAAACATGGCCTTTACCACATTTTTACCAACACTGATCCCTGCATATTCCGAAGCGTCAGGATTCAGACCTACTGATCGCATCTCATAGCCCTGTTTTGTTTTCCAAAGGTACACATAGAAAAAGATAGCTACCAGAATAGCGATCACGGTTCCCCAGTGAACACGCGCGTTATTGAACAGGCCAGACAAGAACGTCATCGCCGCGGATGCATCAATATCCTCCGACCGGTTTTGACCCTTCAACAAGAAAAAATTACGAATCACATAGTTGGACAAATACAAAGCAATCCAGTTTAACATGATCGTCGTAATAACTTCGTTAATGCCTCGTTTTGCCTTGAGATAACCGGCGATCGAAGCCCACAATCCTCCAGCAAGTCCTCCGGCAATCACCGAGATCGGTATAAGAACCGCAGATGGAAGCGTAGATAAGGACAAGGACACTGCGGTGGCCGTTGTCATGCCAATAAGCACTTGACCGTCCGCACCAATGTTAAACATCCCGGACCGAAAAGCAAAGGCTACAGCAAGACCGGTAAAAATGAGCGGCGTAATCTGCCGGATCGTTTCACCAAAGTCATAAGGATTGCCAATAACCCGTTTAATCAGAGCACTGTATGCATCCAGCGGATTGTAACCACCGATAAGCATAACAACTGCACCAACTAAAAGGCCGAGCAGGATAGCAACCACTGGTACAACCAGGCTCTCCATGGTGATTATTTTGCGCAACTTATCCAATCGATTGACCTCCCCGCTCCAGGCTTCCCGCCATCATTAGGCCAAGCTCCTGATCATTTGTTTCCTTAGGAAGCACTTCTCCGACGATTCTTCCCTCGTAAATAACAGCAATTCGGTCGGAAACATTCAATATTTCATCCAGTTCAAAAGAGATCAGCAAAACCGCTTTTCCCTGGTCACGCTGCTCAATAAGTTGCTTATGAACAAATTCAATCGCCCCGACATCAAGTCCGCGGGTTGGCTGAGCGGCGATAAGCAGATCCGGATTTTTATCTATTTCCCGCGCAATAATCGCTTTTTGCTGGTTTCCTCCGGACAAGGAACGGGCTTTCGTCTCTACACTTGGCGTACGAACGTCAAACTGCTCCACAAGCGATTTGGCATGCTTCTCGATCTCGGCATTTTGAAGAAATCCGCCTTTATTAAACGGTGCCTTGTAGTACGTCTCCAATATCATGTTTTCACTGATCGTGAAATCTAGCACCAATCCACGTTTATGACGGTCCTCTGGAATATGAGACAATCCGTTCTCAATAATATTTCGAGCTGGTAAATTGGCAATTTCTTTACCACTCAGCTTGATGGATCCGGAATCGATTTTACGCAGACCAGTGATCGCTTCGATCAATTCACTTTGACCGTTGCCATCTACCCCGGCAATCCCCACGATCTCGCCGGCCTTCACCTCGAGGTTTAGCCCGTTCAAGATTGAAATCCCATGCTTATCTTTTACCCTTACGTCATTTAGCTGAAGGACAGGTTGTCCGATTTGAGGATCATTTTTATCAATTTTGAAGGATACGCCCCGGCCCACCATTTTCTCGGCCAGTTCGCTCGGATTGGTCTTGTCCGTTTCTACGGTGTCAATCACCTTGCCACGCCGAATAATCGTCACTGTGTCGGAAATCTCCATGATCTCCTTCAGTTTATGGGTAATCAGGATTATCGATTTGCCTTCCGCAACAAGTCTTCTCATGATCACCATCAGCTCTTCGATTTCCTGCGGTGTCAGTACGGCAGTAGGTTCGTCAAATATAAGAATATCTGCGCCGCGGAACAAGATCTTCATAATTTCAACCCGCTGCTGCATTCCAACAGAAATATCTTGAATTTTGGAATTGGGATTTACGCGAAGACCATACTGCTCTGACAATTTAGTTACCTGAGCGGACGCTGATTTATAGTCGATATTTAGTCCCTTTTTTGGCTCCATTCCCAAAATGATGTTCTCAGTAACCGTGAAGGGCTGAACAAGCTTAAAGTGCTGGTGAACCATCCCAATTCCCAATTTGATTGCCTTATTGGGATTATCGATCGTCACCGTCTCTCCGTTAACCTTTATCGAACCTTCGTCAGGCTGATAAAGTCCAAATAAAATGTTCATCAACGTCGATTTACCGGCCCCATTCTCACCGAGCAAAGCGTGAATTTCGCCTTTACGCAGGGTCAGGCTAATGGAATCGTTGGCAACTATGCCTGGAAATCGTTTTGTGATTTGCTTCAACTCAACAACAGGAGGTGCAGCACTCATGAAATCACCCTCACTATTTTGTGATTAACGCAAGCAACAAGGCCAGTTAATCCACTGGCCTTGCCTACTTGAATGCTCTATTTCTCTTTCATGACAGACTCCGAGCCTCATTAATTATTCAGCTGGAACCGTAACTTCTCCGCTAACGATTTTTTGCTTGAATTCTTCTACTTTGTCCAGAACCTCTTGGCTCAGGTTAGGATTTTTTTCAGGCAAACCAACTCCATCATCTTTCAGCGTCAAATTAGTAACTTGACCACCTTTAAACGTACCGTCGATGATTTGTTGAGTTACATTTTTAACGGCAACATCAACACGCTTCATCATCGAGGTCAACGTTACGTCATTACCAAATTCCAGCGATTGGTCTTTGTCTACACCAATAACCCACAATTTGTTCGCTCCGCCTGCCTTGTTACGGGAGATTGCTTCGTTAAATACGCCATTACCAGTTTGTCCTGCGGCAGGGAAGATAATGTCCGCGCCATCATCGTACAATTGGCTCGCCAGTGACTTACCAACATCAGGCTTGTCATATCCACCCGCATAAGTAATTTTCACGGTAGCTTTTGGATTAGCCGCAGCAACGCCTGCTTTGAAGCCAACTTCAAAGCGTTTGATGACCGGACTGTCCGCACCACCGATAAACGCAACTTTATTGGTTTTGGTTGTCAGACCTGCAACAACACCAACGAGGAATGAACCTTCGTTTTCAGCAAAAGTTACTGATTCTACGTTTGGAGCTTCAACCACGTTGTCGATAATCGCCAGCTTGGCGTTTGGATTCGCTGCAGCCACCTGTTTCGTTGCGTCGCCAAGGTCAAAACCGATGGACCAAGTCAAATCATAGCCGCCTTGAACAAATTGGTTCAGGTTTGGAATATAATCCGAGTTGCTCGTACTTTGCAAATATTTGTCGTCAACTTTATTTTCTGCCTTCAGAGCTTCCAGTGCTTCCCATGCAGATTGGTTGAAGGATTTGTCATTTACACCGCCAACGTCCGTAACAAGACCGATTTTCGGTTTGGCTGCATTTTCACCTTTACTTGCTTCCGTCTGAGTGCCAGCGTTCCCCTTATTGGACGAAGCTTCATTTTTCGCCGCATTGTTTTTGTTGTTGCCGCATCCCGTCAAAATCATAACCAATGCGAGCACCATCACTAAAGATACTTTGAAAGCTTTGTTCATGTAAGTTTAATCCCCCTTAAAATTTTGTGTGCTGTTTTGAGTACCACACAGACAGATTATACCTGCAATTTTTGCTAAAATCCATACTTTTACTGACCAAAGGCCAAATAATTTTCGTGTTTGTTTTCATAAAAACGCTTTCTTTCGGCAAAATTCCCATACAATGTTCGCTTTATGTTAACTAATTCGATTTTTGTCACTCTTTTTCCGAACATTCATTTGGATGCACAGTCGAAATGTAAGTATCTAGGATAACCTTCTATTTCAAATAGTGCCAACCACTCTAACAATATTTTACCTTGTTTTCAAATTTCCATGCGCCTCTTGCAAGGAAAGGAACGGATTACTCTTCATTACCAATGTCGAGCCCCAAAAAAAGCGCTGGCTCCGGGTGAAATAAATCCGGAGACAGCGCCTGGTTCCAACGTTATTAAGCGTTGATTTTCTCTTTAGCTACAGCAGCCAGAGAATTAAAAGCGTTCAGGTCGTTTACAGCGAGGTCCGCCAGCATTTTGCGGTTAATATTCACATCAGCCAATTTAAGGCCGTGCATCAATTTGCTGTAAGACAAGCCGTTCATACGAGCAGCAGCGTTAATACGTACGATCCACAGTTTGCGGAAATCACGTTTTTTCGCACGACGGTCACGATATGCATAAAGCAAGGATTTCATTACTTGCTCATTAGCAGTTTTGAAAATGCGGTGTTTCGAACCAAAATAACCTTTAGCCAGCTTCAATACTTTTTTATGACGACGACGAACAACGAATCCGCCTTTTACTCTTGCCATATTTAAAACCTCCCAAAAAGTTGTGTGAAATTACTTCAAGTTTGCTAATTGTTGTTTCATGCGGCTAACGTCACCTGCGTAAGCAACAGGGCTGTTCGCCAATACACGTTTAGCACGTTTGGACTTATGGGACAGCAAGTGATTGCGTTTCGCTTTATAACGTCTTACTTTACCGGTTCCAGTAATTTTGAAGCGGCCTTTCAGGCTGCTGTGGGTTTTCATTTTAGGCATTATACTTCCCCCTCAAAGTTTGTGAGCTTAGCTTCCGCTTAGTTTTTCGGTGCCAGAATCATGATCATGCTGCGTCCTTCCAGCTTAGGAAGGCGCTCAACGGTAGAGATTTCCGCAACCTCTTCTTTGACGCGGTCGAGAATTTTTTTCCCGATGTCGGCATGAGTAATTTCCCGTCCGCGAAAGCGAACCGAGCATTTCACCTTGTCGCCATCTTTCAAAAATTTGATCACATTGCGAAGTTTCGTCTGGAAATCATGTTCCTCAATATTAGCCCGGAACCATACTTCCTTGATGTCCACGATCTTCTGATTTTTGCGAGCTTCCTTCTCTTTCTTCTGCTGTTCGTAGCGGAACTTGCCATAGTCCATAATCCGGCAAACCGGCGGCTTGGCAGTCGGCGCAACGTTCACCAGATCCAGATTCAGGTCGATCGCCATTTGCAGTGCTTCACGGATCGGTTTAATACCGATTTGTTCACCCTCAGCACCAACCAGACGGACCTCTTTCGCACGAATCTCATCATTGATCAAATGTTCCTTACTGATAATTCTCCACCTCCAAATGGTCTAATGTTACGGTTGACCGATACTGCGCAAATAAAAAGGATGCAGGTTCTCACCCGCATCCCTATTGATCGTCAATTCTTCATGAACATCTCATTCATAAATCATTGGATCAAAACCAGCCAACACATAGTCGGTCAGGTGAGAAGCCGGGGCCTCTGCTTGCAATCCATAACAACTCATTGCAACACTCAAATAATATATCATGTAGCTTGATGCCAAGTCAAGCATTAATTCAAAAAAAGGAAAAGCCTACATGAGCACACGGAGGGCCCGGCTGAATCCAAGATTCGATGCCGAGCCCTCTTCTTTGCAGGCAGCTTCGTGATCAAAAGCCGTTTTTTGAGTTACCTTGCATCAGCCTTGTTTGCTTTGTACTTCTTCCAGACGTACCACCCGCGTATGCTGCGTATGACTCCATTGTTTGTTGTTTTGAGTGAAGAAAGCGTAGAAAGTAATTGGCCACCAGGAAATCAAATAAATTGGGAACAGAATCAAGTAGGCGTACACTTTCTTAAACGTAACCTTCTCCAGAATCATAGCGGCCAAGAAAGTAAACACATTCGCTGCAATGGCGATATAGGAAACCCACATCGGCATGTATCCGTACAACGTTGCAAAGTGCGGTCCAGTAAGCAAAGATTGGTCTACCCAAATTAGTGCCGAAAGCAAGAACGTGAGCAGCACGATATACACATTGACACCGTAAAGAGCCATATCCAGCTTAACCAAGCTGCGCTCCTTAATACTCTTCCAAAGAAGCGGGAAGAAGTATCGGCGAGCAACGGTAAAGTGACCCTGCATCCAGCGCAAGCGCTGACGTGCCGAAGCCTTAAATGTCAGCGGCTTCTCGTCAAACAGCTTCGCATCATAGTTAAATACCGGATACACACCACGTTCGACGCAGCGCATCGTAAACTCCAAGTCTTCAACTAAGCTGGTTGCTCCCCAGCCCATCTCCTTCAGCAGCTCAGTTTCAAAGCACATGCCTGTGCCCCCGAGGAAGTTTGCCATATTCAAATTGTGGCGAGGCAGCTGCCACAGCCGGTTACAGTACCAGTAAGAAATACCGTAAGAAGCAGTGATCCAGGAATCTTCCGGATTCTTGGTATCGATATATCCTTGAATAACGCGTGCGCCGGAGCACAAATCGTTGTTCACTTCTCTCAGAAAGTCAGGATGAGCCAGGTTGTCGGCGTCAAACATCACGACAGCATCATACTGACGTGGCATTTTCCATAGTTCCTTAAGCATCCACTCGATCGCATATCCTTTACCCCTTAAGTTAGGGTTGCTGCGGACGCAAGCGTTCATTCCGTGGCTTCGCACGATATTTGCCGTTCCATCGGTGCAGTTATCACAGATAACAAATACGTCATATAACTCTTTCGGATAGTTGAGGTGCTTCAGGTTCTCCATCAAAGCCCCTACTACCTTTTCTTCGTTATGCGCCGCTACGAGTACAGCAAATGACTTCTGCGGAGCGAACTGAACTTTTTTCTTTTTCTTATACATACCGAACAAAGACAATCCAAATTGATACACCCCAACCACTGCTAGAATGACCTGCAGCGATATTAAGATGATATCCAACATGATTTCTTGCCCCCTTTAACCCCTTTTGATTTGTGTTATCTTTTCTCTAGATTTGCGGAGTTTCTCTTTTTTTCATGACCCTTCTTTGTTTCCAGCCCTCTTTTACTTAATGCGTTAATAAAGAAATAACTTACGCATTACGTAACGCACTACGATTTTCCATGACTTTGACGGTTTTGTCAAAACCACTATAACCTCACCGTAGCGCAAATACATCCGAAGTCGGTCTATTTTTGCATACTGGACCGCCGCATCCTGCAATCGGTGCGGTTAGTTCTTATTTTCATCACTTTTGGCGCTTTTTATTTCTAAATCCCCTCTTTTTTCACCGCGATTCAAGATATTTGAAACATTCCAATTACATAAACGCAAAAAAACAGCAAAAAGTTTACGTAGTCACACAATTTTTTTTAAACTCTTTTGCTATCATTTGAATCATTGTAAATGGTAAGTGGGTAGGAAGTCAAAGTCATATAGCCCTGTTTGGAAAAACATTCTTGAAAAGAACACCGATTAAAAATATGATAAGTCTAATCTGAAAATGCCATGCTACAGAATACGAAGCTGATTTGAAGGGCTGTTTTGGACTGCCTAACATACGGCAAACCAAAAGCGGAGGGATTTCATGACTCGATTGCTGATGAAATTAAAGAAACTGGACCAGCAGCTTTTTGTAGGAATCAACGGCCGCTTGCACCGCAGCTTTCTTAATTTTTGGGTATACCACATAACGCATTTAGGAGGAGCCTGGTTTACCATCATCGCTTCATTGCTGATTTGGTATGCAGCCCCGCAGCCATGGAGTAAAGTTGGTCTGCAATCCTGTGTAGCTCTCGCCGTTAGCCATCTTCCGGTTGCAATAGCAAAGAAAACATATCCTAGAGTGCGTCCATATTTGACGCTGCCTGGCACGAAGACGTTCCGAAACCCGCTGAAGGATCACTCTTTTCCGTCGGGACACTCGACCGCAATTTTTTCCGTAACTATGCCGTTCGTCGCAGCAGCTCCGGGGCTTGCCATTGTTCTTCTCCCACTCGCGCTGATCGTCGCTTTATCTCGAATTTATTTAGGCCTCCACTATCCTTCAGATTGCCTGGCAGGTGCCGTAATCGGGTCTTCCGTAGCCTTTGGTACGGTTGCATTATGGTCATAAAGGGGCTATTGTAGTGATTAGGAAAACCTTGCAGGAAAAGGTGAAACTAAAGTGCATAAACAAAGAGTCTTGCTTTTATCTGAGGGGTTTGGAGCTGGTCATACGCAGGCGGCCCATGCGCTCTCCAGCAGTTTACGAAAGATAGCGCCAAACGTCCAGACTAAGGTCATGGAGCTTGGCAGTTTTTTAAATCCGAGAGTGGCGCCGATTATAATAACCGCCTATAAAAAGACGGTTTCCTCGCAACCTCGTCTAGTTCGTATGATGTACCGCAGCAATTATAACAAATCTTTGAACCGATTGACGACGCTGGCTCTTCATCGGATTTTTTATACGCGTACGATTCAACTTATCCGTCAGCTTCATCCCGATGTTATTGTATGTACTCACCCCATTCCAAGCGCCGTTATATCACGTTTAAAGCGAATTGGCATGCTCGATGTTCCCCTGAGTACCGTAATTACGGACTATGATGTTCATGGTGCTTGGGTAAGCCGAGAGGTTAACTGTTTTCTGGTCTCTACCGACCGGGTGAAGAAACAGCTGCTTGAACGCGGTGTGGAGAACAGCAAAATTAGAATAACCGGAATCCCCGTGCATCCCAACTTCTGGGAGCGTCATCGCAAGGAGGACATCCGTCTTCAGTTCGGCTTGAATGAACTGCCTACCATCTTGGTGATGGGGGGCGGCTGGGGCTTTATGAAGGACGAGGCAGTCAATTCACTGCTGGCCTTGTACCGGGAAAGTATTCAGATCATTTTCTGCTTTGGCAGCAACACGAAATCGCTGGAGAAGATGAAAAAGGACGAACGCTTCATTCATCCAAACATCCATCTACTCGGCTTCACCAAAGAAATCGACAAACTGATGGAGGTCTCCGATCTGCTGATCACTAAGCCCGGTGGAATGACCTGTTCAGAGGGGCTGGCTAAGGGAATACCGATGCTTTTCCATAAGCCGCTGCCTGGACAGGAGGAAGAAAACTCCTCCTACTTCACTAGACAGGGCTGGGGAACACCTATAAATTCGCTGGATGATATCACGAACTGGATTCATCGATTGACGAATCACTATGAAGAAGTTGTCCAATCAAGGGAAGAGGTATTGAACCATATCGCTCGTTTTAGACCGATGCAAAGCGCCCAAGCCATCATCGATCTTCTTGGAAATGCAACTTTAATCAGATAATAGGAAAATAGGCCGCCGGAGAACCGGCGGCCTTGTTCATCCCCTATTAAAACTGGTCCATTTTATCCTCGTGGTATCTTCTCAGCGCAGCGTCTCCAACGATAACCTCACACCGGTAAATCGGCATGCCTCGTCCAACAAATTTACTCTCGTATTCCGTCATCACATTGAATTCAGGATTGCCCTCTTCATGAAGGCTTAGTGAAATGTTATTCATCTGCAGACCCGATGCTGCAAAAGCGTTCAAGGAGAATTGGAACAATTCCCTGGAATCGGTCTTGAAATGAATTTCGCCTTCCTCGTTCAGCAAAGTGCGATACTTCTGCAAAAAGCGTGGATGCGTAAGTCTCCGGCGCCAGTGCTTCTTCTTAGGCCATGGGTCACTGAAATTTAAATAGATGCGTTCAAGTTCCCCAGGCGCGAAAAACTCTTCGATTAACTCGATATTTCCAAGTGCGAGACGAACGGTTTCCGGCTCCTCCTGCCCCTGCGCATTCCAGATCGCTCGAACTTTCTCGCTCGCCCGGCGGATCAATTCATCGTACATATCCATTCCTATAAAATTAACATTCGGATGCTTCGCGCTCATTCCGCTGATAAACTGCCCTTTGCCCATGCCTAATTCAATATGAATCGGCCGCTCGTTACCGAACACCTCGGACCAACGTCCTTTGTATTCCCGGGGATCCAGTACAACGAGCTCCTGCTGCTGCTCCAAATTCTCCCGAATTCCTTTTCTACCGCGTAAACGCATGTCATTCCTCCGCTTTCTTGTTATCCATTACTGCAATATTGTGCCGAAGTTCGCTGCAAATGTAAAGGGCACAATGAAAAAGGAATCTATACGGCCGCCGGGGAGACGGATCATATGATTCCTTTTTCGAATATATTTTGGAATTGGGGTCCAACAAATTTAATACTATCAAAATAACATAATCTGTCATTCATCGCAAGGAAGCTGCCCGCCCTTATTCCCTTTTTCACACAAAATTTGATACAATAAATCAGGTGGAAGTCGCGTCCTGCGTGGCTTTTGCTGATGAATAATTATGCACTAAATATTTTGTGACAAAATAAAGGAGTTATCATGAACACATCTGCAAAAGATTCTCCTACCTTATGGGGAGACAAACGATTTCATACATGGAATACCGAAATGCGACACCAATTTGGCGACAAAGTATTTAAAGTCATGCTCGATGCGGGATTTACCTGCCCCAACCGGGACGGCTCTATTGCCAAAGGCGGCTGCACCTTCTGTAGCGCACGCGGGTCTGGAGACTTTGCCGGAAGCCGGAGAGACGATTTGGTAACCCAGTTCAACACGATTCGCGACCGGCAGCATCTCAAATGGCCCCATGCTAAATATATCGGATATTTTCAGGCTTATACTAATACTTATGCTCCAGTTGAAGAACTGCGCGAATACTATGAAGCTATTTTGGAGCAGCCCGGTGTCGTTGGACTATCCATTGCAACCCGTCCCGACTGTCTGCCTGACGATGTTGTTGACTATTTGGCCGAGCTCAATGAACGAACTTATTTGTGGGTAGAGATGGGACTGCAGACGATTCACGAATCAACCTCCCAGCTCATTAATCGAGCCCATGATACACAAACCTACCTGGATGCTGTGGAAAAGCTGCGCAAACGAAATATTCGGGTGTGCACGCATATCATTTACGGGCTTCCGCAGGAAAGCCACGAAATGATGCTGGAAACGGGACGAGCCGTTGCTGACATGGATGTGCAGGGCATCAAAATTCATCTGCTTCACTTAATGCGAAAGACGCCGATGGTCAAGCAATATGAAGCAGGTTTGCTGCGCTTCTTAGAGAAGGATGAATATGTGAAGCTCATCGTGGATACTTTAGAGTTTCTCCCGCCGGAGATGATCGTTCATCGCTTGACTGGAGATGCACCTCGCGACTTGCTAATCGGGCCAATGTGGAGCCTAAAGAAATGGGAAGTGCTAAACGCAATCGATGATGAGTTAAAACGGCGCGACACCTGGCAGGGCAAATATTGGAGGGGGCGTTAACGATGGGCTTCCTCTCGGTACTTAGCTTTGCCCACAAGCTGACGAGCGAGCGGCTTGCCTCCGGCGATATCGCAGTTGATGCAACGGCCGGCACAGGGTCGGACACGCTGTTCTTGGCAAAAACCTGCGGTCCCGGAGGCCAGGTATACGCCTTCGACATTCAGGAGCAAGCGCTCATATTGACCAAGGCTAGACTGGAAAAGGAGGATCCATCGCTTCTAGCTGATATAGCCTTGATCCAGAAAAGCCACGCGGAAATGGAGCTTGCTATCCCGCCAGAGGTTCACGGTCGCCTTGGAGCCGTCATGTTTAACCTAGGATATTTGCCGGCGGATGATGCCGATCATTCCGTCATCACCCAGCCGGACAGTACGATTCGCGCACTTGATGCGGCCACTAGGCTGCTTCGACCACGCGGGATATTGACCGCCGTCTTGTACCCCGGACATCCGGGGGGCGAGAGCGAAGCGGCGGCGGTGGAGGCTTGGGCGGCGGCGCTACCTGCTTCAGTGGGCCAAACGGTAATATACCGTCAGCTTCAAAGGCAGGCTGCGCCTTACTTAATCGCTTTGGATAAAAAATAACAAACTAAAATCATGGGGGTCATATAAAATGGGGATTCGAAAAATTGAACACGTAGGAATTCGCGTATCTGCAATGGAGGACTCCATTGAATTTTACGAACGGATTATCGGACTTAAGCTGCTGCATACGATAGGAGAAGTAGGAGAATCGCTCCGTCTGGCCTTCCTTACGTTCCCGGGTCAGGAATCAGTTGAAGTAGAGCTGGTATACGTTAAAGATGGCGAGGATTTGCCAGGGGAAGGAAGAGTTCACCATATCGCATTTACCGCCAGCAGTATTGAAGAGGAATATGCCCGGATTTCAGGGCTCGGTCTTTCGGGACTGGATAAGGAAATCCGCTCACTGCCAAACGGCAGCCGCTTTTTCTTCTTTAACGGGCCGGATGGTGAGCGGATTGAGTTTTTTCAGCCCCCGTTTTTAGCCTAGAGCTCATACCAATATTAAAAAGAAAGCGAGTGCTGCGTATGGAGGAGCTTACGTTTACTTTCGGCAATGGCACCGAACACGACGTTTTTGTTTATCGCTGGAGCAATACAGACGCAGCTTCGCAGCTTCGGGGCGCCCTACAAATTGCGCATGGCATGGCGGAAACGGCCAGACGCTATAAGCGTTTGGCCGAGGTGTTAACCGCACATGGCTTTGTGGTGTACGCCAATGACCACCGCGGTCATGGCAAGACAGCCGGAAGCCAGGAAGAGCTTGGTTGGCCGGGAAAGAACGGCTTTTACGGCATGGCTGAGGATATGGCTACACTTGGCGGCATCATTCGCAAAGAGCATCCAGAGCTGCCTATTTTTCTGCTCGGCCACAGTATGGGCTCTTTTTTAACGCAAAAGATCATGTACTCCTCCCACGAGCCATACCGTGGATTCGTCCTATCTGGCACCAACGGGCCACGTTCCATGCTGGCCTTTGGCAAAAACCTGGCTCGCCTTCAAGGGCTGCTCCAAGGTGAAAGCCATCGCAGCCTGCTGATGAACGCCCTCTCCTTCGGCAGCTTCAACAAAAATTTTCAGCCCGCCAGAACTCCTTTTGACTGGATATCCCGTGACGAACAAGAAGTCGACAATTACATCAACGACCCTTACTGCGGTTTCTTAAGCAGCGCTGGCTTTTTCCAAGGGATGTTCAGTATGCTGCAAGAGATTCATCAGCCGGAGCGAATGCAGCAAATCCCGAAACACAAGCCCGTGTACATATTCGGCGGCGAATTAGATCCCGTTGGCTTAAGCGGCGTCGGCGTGCGCAGATTGATTGATCTTTACGCTCGTATAGGCCTACAGGATGTAGAAGTGAAGCTATATCCCGAAGGCCGCCACGAGATGCTGAATGAAATTAACCGTGACGAAGTTATGAGAGATTTAAAGGACTGGCTGGAGCGGCACAGCAAAGTATAACGGACGCTCATCCTCCGTCTGCTGATACAAAACAGCCAGCAATGTAGCTGAGTCCTCTACAAGCGATGTTTCTTCTACTAACCCGCAGTCGGAGCCTGTCTCCGCCACTGCGGGATTTTTTTGTCCCTTAAGTATTTCATAAAGCGAGAACGGAAGCTCCTCGAGGCTTGCAAATTTTTGCAACTCCCGCTCATCCAGCCCCAAAGCCGCAAATTCATCGGAGATACGCGAAGGTTCCTCGGCCATCATTTTAAAATATTTGGCACGCCGATCTTTTCCGAGCCGGTCATCCCACCAGATTTTCCGCGGCTTATATTTATGGCCAAGCAAGTAGTCCAGCTTCATTAGCCCCAGCACGATCTCAGGCTTCTTCAAACCCCTATGAGTCAAAAACTCGTATAGACGTGTGAACAGGTCCTCCAACTGGTGACCGATGCGCTGCCAGCCCTGTTCCTCCCAATAATCCCCGAATTCCTGGAAAAAGTCGAACGGAGAATCGAACTCATGGGAAACCAGATACTCCATTGTATGGTCCATCCGGTGCGCGTTCCAATATTTCTCCAGCACGTCCTCAAGCCGTTTTAGCCGGATGACATCCGAGAAAGGGAGCACATTATTGCTGAGTATTTCGTAAGGAGCATGGTCCATATACGTATAATTGTATATAGCCGCATCGTTCCGAAGGCCCGTTCCGCGCAGCATTTTCAGGAAACCGAGCTGCAGTTCCTCCGGACGCATCACAAACACATCGTTAAACGTTTTGCGGAACGTAGCGTAGTCCTCTTCAGGCAGTCCAGCGATAAGATCCAGATGCTGGTCGATTTTGCCGCTTTCTTTGATTTTCGTCACCGTACGGGTCAGCTTCGTAAAATTTTGACGCCGCTTGACGAGCTCATTCGTCGGGTCATTCGTCGACTGAACGCCGATCTCAAACCGGAAGATGCCGGGGGGCGCGTTCTCCGCCAAATAATCAAGCACCTCAGGACGCATAATGTCCGCCGTAATTTCAAATTGGAATACGCAGCCCTGGTGGTTGTTAATTAGAAATTCAAACATTTCCATCGCATAATTACGGTTAATGTTGAACGTCCGATCCAGAAACTTGATGATTTTTGCACCGTGCTCAATTAGATACAGAATGTCCGATTTGACGCGTTCGATATCGTAATAGCGAACCCCCACCTCTACGCTCGAAAGGCAAAATTGGCAGTTGAACGGACAACCCCGGCTCGTTTCAAAATAAACAATGCGTTTGCTCAAATCCGGGATATCCTCCGGAAAACGATGCGGCGACGGCAGCAAGTTCAAATCGCATTTCGTCCGGGGCGGGTTGATGACCACTTCCCCATCCTTTCGGTAAGCAGCGCCAAAAACATAGTGGAATTTCTTCTCGCCCGACAGCTCCTGCAGCAAATGATGGAACGTCTCCTCCCCTTCCCCCATCACGATAAAATCGATATCCTGGGAGCGTTCCATCCAGTATTTCGAATCATAGGATACCTCAGGCCCGCCCAGCACGATCACCGTATCGGGAAGCACCTTTTTGAGCAAGGCGATAAGCTTAAGCGTCTCCTCGATATTCCAGATATAACAGGAGAAGCCGAGGACATCGGGACGGCGCTGGTACAGGCTCGAAACGATGTTCATGAGCGGGTCCTTGATCGTATATTCCGCCAGCTCAATGTCGAAGTCGTTACCGCTATATGCTTTCAGCAGGCGAATCGCCATCGAGGTATGGATAAATTTCGCGTTTAATGTAGCTAAAATAACCTTCATAGTTCACAACCCTATTCCATAGTTTGAAAAAATTCCAGAAACGGCTTACCGTATTTCCGGTACTTGACTTCCCCGACCCCTTTTATTCTCAGCATATCCGATTCTGTAGTCGGACAGACCACACTCATCTCACGCAAGGTGGCATCGTTGAAAATGATGTAAGAAGGAACATGGTCCCGTTCGGCCAAATCCCGCCGGATCAACCGCAGCTGCTCAAATACCGTTTCATTAACGGCGGACGGGCCGTCATCGAAGGCTGAACCGCGACGGCGCGAGCCGCTTGAGGAAGCCCCTCCTTTGGCAGAGGCAGCCGGCTCCGGTGCCCGAAGCATAACTTGATGGCGGCTCTTGAGCACCTCAACAGCCAGCGGCTGCAGTCGCACCACTGGATACTGCCCCTCGGTCAAGGCTAAATAACCTTCGGCAACAAAAACGTTGATCATCTCGGAGATTTCCTTTTCCGTGCGGCGGCGCATCATTCCGTAGGTTGGCAGCTGCTCGAACCCGTATTGAAGCACCTTTTTGTTCTGGGAGCCCTTGAGCACCGAAGCAACAAGCGAGACGCCGAAGCGTTCCCGCATCCGGTGAATGCACGAAAACACGATCTGCGCATCCACGGTCATATCGACGAGCTCTCGCTCGTCCCGACAGGAGCTGCAAATGCCGCACGGCTTATGGTCATGGGCTTCGCCGAAGTAATCCAGCATCGCCCATCTGAGGCAGCGGGTCGAATAGCAGTATTCGATCATCTGCTGCAGCTTGCGGTAATCGTTGCGCTTGCGGTCCGTATCTTGCGGATTTTGTTCGATCAAAAACTTCTGTGTCATAATATCCTGCGGACTGAACAGCAAGATGCACTCGCTCGGCTCCCCGTCCCGCCCGGCCCGGCCAGCCTCCTGGACATAAGCTTCCATATTTTTCGGCATATTATAATGAATCACATAACGTACGTTCGATTTGTCGATACCCATGCCGAACGCATTCGTAGCGACCATGACCCGGATGTCGTCATAGAGGAAAGCCTCCTGGCTCTCCTCCCGCTCTTTATCGGACAAGCCCGCATGGTATCGTCCTGCAAGGATACCGCTGCTGCCGAGCCGCTCGTACAAATCGTCGACCTCCTTGCGAGTCGCAGCATAAATGATGCCCGGCTGATGAGCATGCGTCTTCGTATAGTTCATGACGAATTCACGCTTGTTCTCACCGCGCAGCACCGACATGGCCAGGTTATCCCGGCCAAGTCCCGTAACAAAGACAGCCGGCTCCGTAAGCCGCAGCAGCCGGATCATGTCGTCCATGACCTCCGGTGTGGCGGTTGCCGTAAACGCCGCCATAATCGGGCGTTCAGGCAGCCCGTTAACGAACGGTGCCACGGCAAGGTAGCTCGTCCGGAAGTCGTGCCCCCACTGCGATACGCAGTGCGCTTCGTCCACAGCGACGCAGGAGATGACGAGTCCGCTCATTTCCTCGCGGAACCAGTCGAGCTCAAGCCGCTCCGGCGCCACGTAGAGCAGCTTCAGCTCGCCCCGCCGCGCCGCGCGGATGCGCTCGTTGACCTCTTTTCCGGTCAGTGTGCTGTTAATGTAAGCGGCGGCGATCCCCATCGTCGTGAGCGCATCCACCTGATCCTTCATCAGCGAGATGAGTGGAGACACGACTAGCGTCAAACCAGGTAACATCAACGCCGGAATTTGGTAACAAATCGATTTCCCGCCTCCGGTCGGCATGATGCCAAGCGTGTCCTCTCCCGACAGCACGCTTTTGACGATATTGCGCTGCCCCTCCCGAAAGTCGGGGTAACCGTAATATTTTTGCAGCAGCTGCTGCGCTTGCTCTATCGTTAATAATCCAGTACTCATGACGATTCTCCTTACTTCCCGTCGAAACTCCTGCCTCAGATGGACAGGCTTTCTATGCACTCTTAAGTTTACCGGGGTTTCGGAAAATGGGCAACCAAGGGCCAGACTACGCCGGTTGGTCAATTGACCCAGGATGGCTTAGGCGGTATCATGTGCAGTAAATACACTTGATCAAAGATGGAGAATAATTCTATGACACCAAACGGAAAGTCTCGCAAGGAACCGAACCGGAATTCGGAACAAAAACGAGTTCGTCCTACGGGCCAAGCATCGACTCATTCTAATAAATCAAAACAGGCCTCTTTAAAGGGCGGAACCCCGGGGAATGGATCGCAAGGCAAACCCCGTTCAGGGTCGGCTTATGCCGGTAAACAAGAGGGGCTTAATCGTCCCAACAAGGGATACAAAGGAAAACCTAAGCATCCCGGCGGAGCAGCACATGCGCCTGCGCAGCGTATTGCCAGCAAAGAATTCGCTGATGATCTGCGGATCGGAGACCAAATCGTTGTCACGATCAAACGGCTCGGTATCAATGGTGAAGGGGTCGGTTACTACCGCCGCAAAGCGGTATTTATTGAGAATGCGATCCCAAACGAAGTCATTAAAGCCGAGGTCACTAAAGTCGAGAATAAATTTATTACCGCCTCAATGAAGCAAATCGAGAAGCGCTCCCCGTTCCGGGTAGACGCCCCTTGTCCGGTATTCGGCATCTGCGGCGGCTGTCAAATTCAGCACTTATCGTATGAAGGGCAGCTTGCGGGAAAAGAAGATATCGTTCGCGAAGCCTTTTCACGTTACGCCGGCCTACCGGATGTGCGAATGAAGCCGATTCTTGGCATGGAGCATCCTTGGGGTTATCGCAACAAAGCTCAGCTCCAGCTCAGGATGGAACAGGAAGGCATGATCGCCGGTCTGTATGCCGCCGACTCGCATAAGCTGATCGACATAACAGGCTGCCCGATCCAGCATCCCAAGCTAAATGAAGCGGTCGATCGAGTACGCAACGTCCTGCAGCGTCTGCAAATTCCCGTTTATAAGGAAAAAAGCAACCAGGGCCTCGTCCGTACGATCGTCGTCCGCTTAGGCTTTCAGTCTGAGCAGTTGCAAGTCACGCTGGTGACATCAAGTGACAAGCTGCCTAGACGTGAAGAACTGGTGAAGGAGCTGCGGCTCGCTTTACCGGAACTTGCAAGCCTGGCGATGAACATTAATCCGAAGAATACTTCGCTTGTGTTTGGCAACCGAACCATCACCCTCTGGGGGGAGGACAGCATCCAGGAATCGCTTGGCGATCTGGATTTCACGCTCTCCCCTCGCGCCTTCTTCCAGCTTAACCCGATCCAAACGGTCAAGCTGTATGAGACGGTGCGAACCGCCGCCGGGTTGACCGGACGGGAAACGGTTGTCGACGCCTACTGCGGCACCGGCACGATCGGCCTGTGGCTGGCGCCTTACGCCCACGAGGTTCGCGGGATCGAATCGATCCCCGAAGCGGTCGAAGATGCGAAGGTGAATGCGGCCCGCAACGGGCGCGATAATGCCTCGTTCTACGAGGGCTACGCAGAGGAACTGCTCCCTCGATGGGTGAAGTCCGGCTTTTCCCCGGACGTTATCATCGCCGACCCGCCGCGGACCGGCCTCGATGCCCGCTTCCTCGAAGCCGTACTGCGCACGAAGCCGAAGCGCTTCGTGTATGTCTCCTGCAACCCGTCCACGCTGGCCAAGGATTGCAAAGTGCTGATGGATGGCGGCTACGCCCTGGAATGGGTGCAGCCGGTCGATATGTTTCCGCAGACAAGTCATGTGGAGTGTACAGTGAGTCTTGCAAAAAAAGATACAGTCTAATGAACTGTACCTTTAATGCGAAGGGAGAGGGTTGGAAAGATTGTAGTAAATCTTAATCTTTCCGCCCTCAAATACTTCGATTGTTTGGATAAGCCTTTGGAGGATATGCTTCAGAACCTGCTCATCATCAATGTTAAGGTCTGTAAAGCGCTCAACTTCCTTCCGAAAGGCTTCTTTTCGTTCTGCGAGGTTCTTTCCTTCTTCTAAGACTACAATGAGTTCAGGCACCCCATGGGTGTGTATATGATAAAGTATTAGAGTGATATACTCAGCCGCCACATACGTGTGGTATCATTCTTTAGCGAAATCAGTTTATATAGAAATGGAAAATTTTTATAAGGTTAAGCTATATTTGTAGTATAGTAGTCGAAATCATAATGGGGGTGCTAGTGTGTCAAATATAAAAGCACTTGTTGTCGGTGTTAGTAATTATTATATGTCAGGGGCACCAAACCTTCCCTTTTGCAAGAATGATGTAATTGAGATGACGGAAGCCCTTCATACTGGATTAAAGTTAGAGTATGATGACATTTTCACTCTTGGAAAATCAGGTGATGTAACAAAGGGTGACTTCATAAAGGCAATTTCAGAAATAACAGCCATAATAGGTAAAGATGATTATTTGATGTTTTACTTTTCAGGACATGGTACATCTGTTCATGATCAGCACTACCTTGTATTTAGTGATGGATTATTAAGCACACAGGAAATTATAGAATTCTTCGAGCAGGCTTCTGCTAAAGGCAAGGTTGTTTTTTTGGATTGTTGCTATTCGGGTCAATTTTCGATAAGTGGAATATCGATACTTAGCGTTGAAGAAACGGTTAATGAGTTTGCAGGAAGAGGACACGCAGTATTTACTTCAAGTAATGCAACCCAAGTGTCTTATGGACACCCTGATAAACCAATTAGTGTGTTCACTAGTTTTTTATGTGATGCACTTAAAGATAAGAACATAATAAAAAAAGGCAAAGTTTCTTTATATGATATACAAAAACTTGTAAGACTCTTCTTAGAGGTTTGGAATCTAAAGAATCCAGATAAACAGCAACAACCTATTTATAGAGCAAATATGGGCGGCACTATTTATTTCGAGGTGCAAGAATATGTTCCATTCTATACCTCAAAAGTTTATTGCGAGTATGATAAGTACATAATTTTCAATGTTAAACCCCTCCACGTTGGTTTAACAAAAAGATATGCAGTTGAAACTATTATGAAAGAGCCATTATCTATTGAAGAAATAGGGGATATTTCATTAGAAATATCCGAAATGGTAAAAACAATAGAGGTTTATGAAAATTCAATAGCCCAAGAGCGTTTCTCAGGTAAATTGGCCAATATTATTTGGATTTATTTCGGACGAGATGAAAGTGATATGGTAAAACATAATTATGTTTGTACCACAACGTGGGTTGATGATACTCAAGATAAAAATTGGTGGTATAGAGTAGACAATAAAGACACTTTTATCTTAAATAGTGTTCACTATAAATTCTTTTCATATTATGAGTCGTTAAAAAGTATGAATCAAGAAAATACAGGAAGTAAGGATAATGTCATATCAAAAACAAAAGATATATTATCATCTATGTTAACTCTTGCGGAAAAGGCAATTCATTATTTCAATGAATTTAAGAACGGGGTTTTTGCAGAAGAAGACCTTATACAAGAAATGGAGAATTTAATTCCCGATATAAATAAGTATTATTTTAAGAGTCATAATTGGGATATCCCACCAGATGAGATTCATGATTGGAGTCAAGCGTGTGCAGTGTTGATCGGTACTGTTTACGATTTCTCTTTGTTTTATAATAATAAGTATCTTTCACAGCGAACACCCGAAAATCGAAGGGCTTGTATGGAAAATACAATTAAGCAATATTACTCGGATTTAGAAAAAGTTCGCAAACTGGAAGAGAAACTGTAGGGTACACTTATACCGGAACATTTTTAATCTAATGAGCAATATCGAGTAATATCATTCTTGTGGTTAGTTGTGTACTTACGGTCCTCTCCTCACGCGTAGAATCAGTAGCTCTTTTTGTAAGGTTGCACAGGATCAGATGGTTAGAGATAAACAAAAGTCGATTTAATTGAGGACATTCACAATTTGCAATGGATTATATCAACATGTCTGTTAATAATTGATTATTTTCGTGAAAAAGTAAGTTTATTATCGTATAGGTGGTGACTATTTCTGAAACCGAAGAAATATTTAGAACAATTAAAGCAAATTAATACAATCCCGAACTTAGTCAAAGCTATTAAATCAATTTTTGAAAGCTTTGAAGATAACAACTATATACCTGCAATTATAGAAGAAGGGAGTTTCACTCTAGAACAGGGGGAAGATCTGTATCTAAAACTAGTCCTAAAACACCAGTCACTAAAACTAGAAAAAACTTGGTTAAAGGATAACATGTCTTTTGGATTAGAAGAGCTGACAGATTATCGTGATAACGTTAACGATAGTGCGTTTGCTCACAATATTATTACCTACAGAAAATACAAAACGCGTAATTTGTATCAGTTGAATCCATTATTGGTTTCGGATGGGATCAATGAGTATGAATATTCTAATTCAAATTATGTAAATGCATATTTGAACGATGAATATTCAAATTTAAAGGGATTACCAGTATTGAAGTCCACAAATGAACTTAAATTAATGGTATTGAAAAAGGTATTTAATAACTTTATTAATGATCCCCAAAGTAACATTTACCCAAAGTTCGAATTAGTAGCGGAATTTGAATATCGTACACATAATAACGGTATTAAAAATATTAAATCAAACGTTTATAAATCAAAGGATTCGTTTGTGAGAGTTGATAGGAATGAAAATGCAGTATTAATTCTTGGAAGTGTTATACTCCCACCATTTAAAAGTAAAAAGAAAGAATCCAAAAGAAATATTCAGGTACTTGATTTAAACGATCTAAAGCCGCGGCCGCATAACTCCAGTCATCACAACGGGGATACTATTGAAGGTTTCATTTGTTTTAAATCTGAAGTAATAACCGTTCTTAATGGGTATTACTATTTTTACGATTTGCAAATGATCGATAAAAATAATATTGAGAATACTTATTTAGTTGATGTGCTAAGTGACAAAGTTGTCTTTTGGGAAGCCGAATATAATAAGTTACCTGATTTCATAAAGGAGCAAATAGATCCTTATAATTTTGTGCCTGTGGATAAAAGTGGAATTATTAGTCAGGCTATGTCCGCAATGCAACTTGAGGTCGATTGGAACTGGGATAAGAAACTATCTCCCGAATACATGCTAGCTAACTTAATTAGAGAGAGAGTATTCAATAGAGCGATAGATATGGGCTTGACATTTATTGAGCCTAAAAATGAAGCTGAGTTCAAGGGGTTTATCTTAAAAGTTGAATCTCTAACTAATGTTAAATTGGAGAAATTTAATTCAGCATCTGTTGATGTAAAACAATTAATTAATATTCGCAATGGTGCTAATATGGACAAATCGGTAAACGATTTAAAGCTTCTTTATCAAAAGTATTGTTACGCTATACAAATGGAGTATAAAAAATGACTTTTATTAATGATTTTTCAAAACCTATAAAGTTTCTTGTTGGTATGAATGGTTCCGGTAAAAGTTATGCTTTAAACGAAGCTTTAAAAGAACAAGAACAATGGGCATTTTTAATAACAGAGGACGGAATGCCTATAATACCAAGACATATGAATCAAGTATCAATAAATTTAGATAGCATGTCATATAATTATCTAGATGAGGGTTCACGTGGTCAGTTAGGGAGAGAAACTGAGGAAGAAGATATATCCGAGAAAGCACAACGGGTCATATCATTTTGTAACGAAATTATAAGAAAATTAAACTTATTTATAACAAAGTCTAAAGGACAAGAGAAGCTTTATAATATGATGTCAATCTTCACCAGTTACAATTTGAATCATGTTAGAGTAATTTACTTTGATGAACCGGAGAACTTTTTAGATGAAGAGTTTTTAAAAGTTATTGCCGACTTCTTTGATGTATTAATTAATAGTGATTATATAGTAAGAGTTGCTACCCATAATTCTCGATTATTAAATATTTTAAAGGTCAATTTAGAGGATGTAATTTTCTTTCATACCCACTCCCAGTTTCTTGTAGCGGAAGATGAAATAAAGGAGATATTTCAAAGCTCATCCAATCAAATAGAGCGCATTAGAGAACAGCAGAGAATTCAAACTGATGCCTCTATACAATACAAACTAGATTTATTGAATCATGAACAAGCTTTTAATAGCTTTATTGAGCAAAATTTAAAAAGTGAGGAATTTTATAGGTCCTTATTTTATAAAAAGATAATCATTGTTGAGGGAATTTCAGATATTGTTGCTTTGGCCTCAATGAAAAATGATTTTGATAGCTCGATTGAAATATATAATCCGAATGGCAAGGCATTCATTCCCTTTTTTGTTCAATTATTTTTAAAGCTTAGAAAAGAAGTTATTGTTATTATTGATGGTGATATTCCTATACAAGAAGAGGATACTCTTCTAAAGCATCCAGTAGCCATTACACATTTTCTGAAGGAATTTGAGGCTAGAAATGAAATAAAGCTTGTAATACATACTCCTGATTTGGAAGGGTTTTATAATATAGATCTTGAACAAATCGGTGGTTCTTTAGGGATGTCAAATACAGTGAGAAGAACTAATAAAGGTTGGCTTAAATTCTTAGCCGCATTTATTTTTTTTAGTGAAGAAGTAAATAAAGAACGTTTGAGAGGTCATGTATTAGGGACGGCAGATGAAAATCAATTCCAATTTCAGTAAAGACCTTAATATAGTGAAGAAGAAGGATATAGGTTGATTTAGTTATTTATAAAGTATGTTGGCTAAAATATGGAGAAGAGACTTTATCAAGTCGCTCTCTCCAAATTGAGAGCAAATGTCATTCCTTGAAAAAAGTTTGTACTCCCTATCGCCTCGTCACACGTTGAGAGTATAGCTCTCATGACGAATAGTGGTTTAAAGGGTAAATAAGGCAGAGCAACCACTTTATGTAGTGATTTTGGAGAATAAAATGGAAAAAGGCACAATAACAAGGGGCGTGAGTGAAATGTGGAAATGTCCGAAGTGCGGTCGTGAGTTCAAAACACGGAACAAGACCACTTTTGCGTGAAACCGAACAGCATCGACGAATACATTGCCACACAGCCGGAAGATGTGCGACCTCTGTTGCAAAGTATCCGCGAAACCATCCGAGCAGCCGCACCGGAGGCTACAGAGAAAATCTCGTGGCAGATGCCGACGTTCTGGCAAGGTGAGAACCTCATCCACTTCGCGGTGTTCAAAAAACACATCGGACTGTTCCCCGGCGGCGAAGCTACGTCTGAGTTCGCGGAGCGGCTCGCAGGATATAAGACTTCCAAGGGAGCGATTCAGCTACCGCTTGGTAAGCCGATAGATTATAAACTCATCACCGACATCGTGCGGTGGAGGGTAAAGCGGAAAGCGAAAGAGAGTGACACTTTATGACAAACGAGCGCGTGTACAAGATGGCGTTTTCGAGAGTCTACCCACTACTCGTTCAAAAGGCAGAGCGTAAAGGGCGCACCAAATTAGAGGTTGATGCTGTGATTTGTTGGCTGACAGGGTATGACGATTCTGGCTTGCAAGCTCAAATTGTGAAGAATATCGATTACGAAACCTTCTTTAGCGAAGCCCCGCAGATAAACCCGAACGCCGCCAAAATTTCAGGCGTGATTTGTGGGCATCGCGTCGAGGAAATCGAAGACCCGCTCATGCAGAAAATCAGGTGGCTGGACAAGTTGGTTGATGAACTGGCAAAAGGCAAGCCGATGGAGAAGATATTGAGGAGTTGAAGTAAGTGGGGATGATTATGGCAGACTTTACATCGGAAGAGTTGGGCGAAGCACACCGCGCGATATTATCGCTAAGAAACAAATCTGAAAAGGCATCCGGCAAGCTGTTGCTTACAATTTACTTAGATCGTAAAGTAAAAAGCATGCACCGAACACAAAAAAATTGGCTGCTAGACAAAATGCTTCTGAAATATACCCCGCCGCTAAGGCTCCACCCTGCCCAAATAGCATCTTTTTTATCTCCTCAAGTCATGTGGAGTGCTGTTCACTGTTAGTGCGGAAGGACAATTAAAACGGAGATGTATTGGCGGAAATAGCAAAAGAGGGGTGCAGAACCCCTCTTTTTGTTTAACTAATTCAGTTTAATAAAATACCTAATTTCTTCCTTGTCCGCGTGGAATCCAACCGATTCGTATAGAGACAAAGCAGATTTATTTGTAGTTAATACCATGAGGTTCGCACATGGTAGCTGATTAGCTTTGAGATATCTCAAAGCTTGTGTAAGCAAATACTTGGCAAAGCCGCGTTTTCTCCAAGGTTCACGGACAAAAACGTCCTCGATTACACCGTGGTCATCTTCTTGCCATGCCATCAGTCCGCCGATTATAGTGTCTGTTTGGCGTATGACCATGGAGGTCCATAGTTTGTTATTCTTGTAATCAGATAACCTATTTAGGCCAAGTGGAGCGTCAGGCCAAATTTCGGCTTCTACATCAAGATAATCTCTTTCTTCATCAGGGCTTTCCATCTTCCAGTATGAAAATTGAAACTCCTCATGCAGCTTTAACTCAGGAATCGGTTCATTTAAATCTCGATTCATGCGATACACACTTTTCAAATGAAGGTATCCCTTTCCGATAAAAAACTGGTTATTTACTGTTTCTGACGAATCATTACCAACACACAGTACGGTTCCATATTCTATAGGCAAAGTTTCCTTTAATTGAATTGCTCTTATGTAAAGTTGCTGATAGACGCTGTTGAGCAGAGCAATGTCATTTTCTTTTTCGGGAATGGTTTTAAGGTTGACGTAGATAGAGTGATTGTTCTCTTTTGAACGACCGGGAGGTATAACATTAATGATGCTAACTTGGCCCTTAGCAACCATTTTCCCATCTTCAAATGCACAAAAAACGTTACTCCAATTGTCCTCGTCCCCAATCCACCAAAATGTTGCATTTTCTTTTGCTGTTACGGATTGGTACAATTCGCCAAGTAATGGCATATCTCCATGTTGAAAATTACGTATGACTATTTTTGTTGATGATTGGCTCAAAATAATTCTCCCCTCAAAAGTAGAGGATTTCGCAGTTTAGAGGGCTAGCTATGCGAGTTCCCCTTCATAAATTCCCCTTCTCCAACATTTGTTTACTCATAACAAACGCCTCCTTATAACTGTTATTACTATTGACACTAACATTCCTTAAGCATTGTATTAAAATAAATTACAACTATAGTTATTTTCTCTCACGCGTATGAAAACTGTTGTTCTTGATAACTTCCATAACTTGACGTTAAAAAAAGAGCCGTATGAAGCGAGGTTAGTACAGGTGAAAATAGGATTAGTCTCTGGCTTAATGAAAGATAATGATATAGAGCATCAGTTGGCACAAATCGAATATTATGTTTCTACCAACCATACATGTGATTTAATCTGCTTTGGAGAAAGCTTTCTTCAAGGTTTTGAAGGTTTGACATGGAACTATGATGAGGATCTAAAAAGAGCCTTAGAACAGGATGATCCCATTATTCTTCATATTAGGGATTTGGCTAAGAGCTATCATTGTGGTATCTCCTTTGGCTTTTTTGAAAAGGAGAATAGTACACTATACAGCAGTAATATGGTTATTAATTCAGAGGGTAATATTATCGATGTATTTCGAAGAGTTTCTCCTGGGTGGAAGGAACCCATTGCAGGTTCGATGTATAAGGAAGGCAAAGGATTTCACACTTTTACTTATATGGATAAAGTATTAGGGGTCGCCATATGTGGGGATGTCTGGCACGACTCTTTTCTAAAAGAATTAGAACTAATGGACATGGATGCGCTTCTTTGGCCACTGTACGTGGATTATTCTCCTGAAGAGTGGAATGCATCATTCCAATATGAGTATGCGGAGAGGACACAGAAATTAACTTATCCGGCTTTGATGATAAATAGTTTCGTTGAAGATTCTCGGCGTGCAAAAGGCGGGTGTTATGTATTTTATCAAAACAGAATACAATCATCTCTGCCTATGGGTAATATTGGAGTTTTAGAGTTTGAACTAAAATAGATTTCGTCATTGGTGATAGGAGTCTTTTGGCGTTAGCTGCCCTATTGAATAAAAGAAGTTGCCTTTCACCAGGCGCTGGAGTATACCTAACTTAGATGAACAAGCGCATGTAGATTTGGAAGGAGACGCATATGAGAACTGAAAAAGACATGTTTGATTTAATCCTAGGAGTTGCTCAAAAAGATGAACGAATCCGTGCGGTTTACATGAACGGTTCACGTACTAATTCTAATGCTCCCAAGGATATTTTTCAGGATTATGATATTGTTTACGTAGTAACTGAAACCTCCTCTTTTATAAAAGATGAGACATTGATGAACGTATTTGGTGATTTACTTATGATTCAAGAGCCTGATAAAAATAACCAGTCTATGGGCATAGAAATGGATTTTATTCGGTCTTACGGATATTTAATGCTATTTACAGATGGCAATCGTATAGACCTTCACATAGAAACTAAAGCATCTATGCTTGAAGGATATGTTAGTGATAAATTGACAGTTCCACTACTAGATAAAGATAACTGCCTGCCAAGCATTCCTGCCCCCACAGATATCGACTATCATGTAAAAAAACCTACGGAGCCATGTTATTTGAGTTGTTGTAATGACTTTTGGTGGTGCCTGCAAAATGTGGCTAAAGGAATTTGGCGTGATGAATTACCGTATGCGAAACAAATGTTTGAGCACGTCATCAGACCTCACTTGGATGAGATGATTTCATGGTGGGTCGGCACCAAAAATGATTTTCAAGTTTCGATAGGGAAAATGGGAAAATATATGAAGAAATATCTTCCCGAATCATATTGGGAAATGTATAAGGAAACTTATTCCGATAGCCATTACGAAAATATGTGGAACTCGATATTCACAGCTTGCGAATTGTTTAGGGTTCTAGCCAAAGATGTCGCGAAGTATTTTCAATATACTTACAATGCCAAAGATGATGCCAATATGACCAAATATCTTAAGCATGTTAGGGAATTGCCTGTTGATGCAAAAGGGATTTATTGATGGTTGACAGCAAAAAATACACCAGTCTGAAGAGGAAAGCCACTCCAATCAATGGAGTGGGCTTGTATTTTATTTGAAACTCAATTGACCATCGGCTTTTTTCTATGTTTTGTTCGCTGTTCATATGCAAACGCAATACGAATTAATATAGGTTCGCTAAACGCCTTCCCAGCGAAGGTAATTCCAAATGGCCTGCCATTGTCCTTGTACCCTGCAGGAACAGCTATAGATGGATACCCTGCTCTGGCGCAAATATCTGCTCCCACATAAGATGGAAAAAGAATAGCGTCCAATCCATATTTTTGAATGGCAAAGTCTATACCTTCTTTTTGAGAATAATATAAGTCGGTTAAAGACTCTAAAATATACTTTGGATTTTTTAGAGGATTGTCCAGTTGTTCTCGATACTTCAACATATCTTGTCCATATTTCAAAGCCTTCTCGGCATTTTTTTCGTTCCACTCAACCAATTCGCTAAGTGTATGTGCGGGTATATGGGATGGAAGCCTTTGAAGAAAATGATCCAGACCATGCTTAAACTCGTTGTTCAACTTGTTCCACTCCCATTTTCTATGGAAGGATGGGATTTCAATTTCTTCGATAACATTTGCTTTAGCATTGATCAGTTCGTCAACCGCATTATTAAACAAGGTTTCGTCATAATCGTCAGCATCGTGAAATTGTTCTAGAGATACATTTCGAAAAACCCCAATTCTTGCTCCTTCTAATCCGTTCATATCTAAGTAAGCTGTATAGTCAATCCTATCATACTCATTTTTTAATGTAGCTGGGTCATTCTCATCTTTACCTGCAAGTTCACTAAGCAAAATAGACGCATCCGCTACCGTCCTCGCCATTGCCCCGGCAGTATCTTGGGAATAGGAATAGGGTATCACTCCTGTGCGGCTTACAAGCCCAACTGTAGGTTTAATACCAACAATCGAATTCTGTATAGCTGGACTTAAAATGGATGCTGAAGTTTCTGTTCCAACTGCACAGCTTGTAAAATTCGACGCTACCGCAACCGCAGAACCAGAGCTGGACCCACCCACAAAAAAATCACCGTACGGATTTAATACTTGTCCACCTTTAGAACTGTAACCAGCCCACATTTTCGAGGATACGCCGTTTGCCCATTCCGTCATGTTTGTTTTTCCAAGGATAATAGCGCCTGCATCTTTTAGCTTTTGAACAAGAAAAGCATCCCTTTGGCTGATGTTGTTTTCCAGTGCCAACGCTCCTGCACTCGTTCTCATTTTATCATTTGTTTCAATATTTTCGGCCGGGCCCCCGAATATTGGACACTTTAGGATCAAACCTAAGTTAGACTCAGTTATACGGCAATTTTAAATGCGTTTACTTCGTTTCTCTCCAACTTTGCTGCAAACTCGGCAGGGGAGTAGCCATATAAACTCATGTGAATTCGGCGGTTATTGTAGAAGTCCATGAATCGGTCAAGTACATCGAATGCTTCTTCAAAACTCATAAAGATATGGCGCCCGAAACACTCTCGTTCCAAGATAC